>NZ_JBFRCS010000014.1:0-114086 GCF_052113185.1 Leifsonia sp. YAF41 | reverse complement strand
TGGGAGCTCGGCTCACGGGATCTCGACAGGCTCGATCACCGCATGCTCGCGACACGCTGTTTTAGCCGCGCAACCCAACCGGTGGTCGAGCTTGTCGAGACCCAGCCCGACCCCCTCGAACGCACCCGCGCTGGAAGCTCGGCTCACGGGATCTCGACAGGCTCGATCACCGCATGCTCGCGACACGCTGTTTTAGCCGCGCAAGCGACTGCAATAATTAATTGTTCAGAAAACACTATGAGGGGGCCCCATGAGCACCGAATCCGCAACGACCGCTACACCGATCCGGTCGCTCACCGAGAAGGATCGCTTCGGCCGCCTGATCGAACGCCGCGACGGCAACGATTTCCCGTTCTATAACGGGACGCCCATCGAGCTCTCCGTCGGAAAGTGGATCCTCGTCTGGGCATCCGTGGCCGTCGGATTCTTCGCGCTCATCTTCATCCCGCAGCCGAACAACTTCGTCGCGATCCTTCCCCGCGCGCTCTTCGTCGCCATCCCCCTCGCGGTTCTGGGACTCGTGGCCGGCCGCTACTGGACCGCACTGTTCCGCAAGGTTCGTGGCGTTGATGTGCTGAACATGTTCTTCTTCGCCGCGCTCAACATCGTCATCACCTTTGCCGTTGGAGCACTCGTTGCCGCGACCTTCGGTGCGAACCCGAACGCCACCATCTCTGGAGCAGGGGGTGGCGGCGTCGGCGACACCATCGCCATGTATGTCGGAACCGGCATCCAGCTCGTCGGCGAAGAGATCTTCGTGATCCTGCCGTTCCTCGCGCTGATGTACTTCCTCTTCGCCAAGGCCGGCCTGTCGCGCAAGACGGCGATCATCCTCGCCTGGGTTGTCTCCTCACTCTGGTTCGGCGCCGCCCACCTGCCGACCTATGACTGGAACTTCGCCCAGGCATTCCTCATCATCGGATCCGCCCGCATCGCGCTGACCCTTGCCTTCATCCGCACGAAGAACCTCTGGGTCGCCGCCGGCGCGCACATCATCAACGACTGGGTGTTCCTCACCTTCGCCGTGATCGGGAGCGTCGCTGCCGCAAGCTAGTTACCTCTCGAGTCTCAGCGCCGACGATCGTGTGGCGCTGAGGCACGACGAAACACCAGAATGCTCGCAATCGAGCCGCCGATGGCGATCGTGAGAGCGACGACAGCAACCCCCAGATAGCGCCATTCGGATGCCTCGCTGTAGGGGAAGGTATCCGACCAGTCGAGCCCCAGGCGCACCACCACCGCGCCCACGAGCCAGGCCAGCAGGATGCCCAGCGCGAGCAGGACGGGACGGCGCGGGCCACGAGGTTTCATGGTGCAATTCTCCCGGATCTCGACAGGCTCGATCACCGACGCTGCCCCTGTACCGGATTCGATCACAGGGGTACCGTCGCTGGCGAATTCATCTCAGAGAGGACGATTGCTGATGCCACAGAACAAGACTCCGCAGCTGAAGGATCCCGAGCTCTACGAGACTCTGCGCGAAGAGGGCGCCTCGAAAGAGAAGGCGGCACGAATCTCGAACGCTGCGGCGAAGGAAGGCCGTTCAGAGATCGGGCGTCGCGGCGGCGAATCGGGTGATTACGACGATTGGACTGTTCCTGCTTTGAAGAAACGCGCCAAAGAACTCGGCCTGAGCGGTTATTCACGCAAAAGGAAGGGCGAGCTCATCGAGCAGCTTCGCTCCCACTGAGATTCGATCGACGGCACCGGCATCCAAAGAATTTTTCGCTTCGTGTCGATTGAGCCTGGTGCCATTCGACCTTGGGGTGAGAAAGTCATCAAGCGACTTTCCCCAACAAAGGAGAACGAAATGCCAAAGTACATGCTGATCATGCGGGCGACCGACGAATCGTTTGCGAATTTCGCCAACATCGACTTCGCACTGATGTTGGACGCCATGGGCAAGTTCAATGACGAGTTGATTCGCGCCGGAGTGCTGCTGGCGGCCGAGGGCCTCGACGACGCGAATGACGGTGTCGTCGTTGACTTCACCGGCGAGACGCCGGTCGTCACCGACGGCCCTTACGGAGAGACGAAGGAGCTGTTCAACGGCTACTACATTCTCGATGTCGCATCGAAAGAGGAAGCCGTCGAATGGGCCAAGCGGGCGCCCTACACAGCGGGCAGCAAGACCGAGATTCGCCGCGTGCCGTCGATCGACGAGTTTCCGCAGGACAACCCGTGGATTCAGAAAGAGCGTGCCTGGCGCGAGCAGACCGGCCAGCTCTGAACCGACAGCGGGCAAGCCGACGGCGAGCAGGCCAACGGTGAGCAAGTCAGACGCGCGGAGCGCCGTCGAAGCGGTGTGGCGGATCGAGTCCGCCCGTATCGTCGGCGCTCTCGCCCGCTACACCGGAGACTTCTCGCTGGCCGAAGATCTCGCACAGGAGGCGCTGGCCGAAGCTCTCGTGTCGTGGTCGATCGATGGCATTCCGGCTCAACCGACCGGATGGCTGCTCACCACGGGTCGGCGCCGGGCCATCGACGCGTTTCGGCGGCGGTCCGCTCGCGACGAACGCTATGCCCTCCTCGCCCGTGACCTCGACGAGAAACTGCCAGGGGCCGACGCCCTGTTCGACCCCGATGCCATCGACGACGACGTTTTGGCGCTGATGTTCATCTCTTGCCATCCGGTGTTGTCACGCGAGGCACGAATCGCGCTGACGCTCCGGGTTGTCGGAGGTCTGACCAGTGAGGAGATCGCCCGAGCATTTCTGGTTCCAGTGCCCACCATTCAGGCGCGCATCACCCGCGCCAAGAAAACGCTGGCCGCCGCGCGCGTGCCGTTTGCCGTTCCCGAAACGCACGAGCTGGCCGAGCGCCTCGGTTCCGTGCTGCAGGTCGTCTACCTGATCTTCACCGAGGGTTCCTCGGCAACGAGCGGCGACACGTGGATGCGCACAGATCTGGCCGGCGAGGCCCGCCGCCTGGCGCGCGTGCTGGTGCGACTCCGACCCGATCCCGAGGTGTTCGGCCTGCTCGCGCTGCTGGAACTCACCGCGGCCCGTTTCCCCGCCCGACTCGACGCGTCGGGACATCCGGTGCTGCTGGAAGACCAGGATCGACGATTGTGGGACCAGACCGCGATTCGGCGCGGGCGCGCTGCTCTGGCACGTGCAAGTAGCGCCGGCCGCGGGCTGGGCGCCTACGGGCTCCAGGCATCCATCGCCGAGTGCCACGCAGTTGCGCGCTCCGTTGCCGACACCGACTGGGCGCGGATTGTCATCCTGTATGAAGCGCTCGGCCGCTTGACGCCATCACCGATCATCGACCTCAACCGTGCGGTAGCCGTGGCGATGGCCTCGGGTCCAGCCGACGGACTCGCCTTGGTCGACACGATCGCGGCTCAAGGCGAGCTCGCCGGCTCGCACCTGCTCCCCGCGGTACGTGGCGAGATGCTCATCCGTCTCGGCCGACGCGGCAAAGCCCGGGCCGCACTCCTCGACGCCGTCGCCCTGTGCAAAAACTCAGCCGAGCGCGCGGAACTCGAGCGAAAGCTTGAAACGCTCAGCGATGGAGTTGAAGGCGCGCGCTGATCAGTGGGCAGCCGACCACGCCAACTGTTCGGCACAGAACGACGTGAGGTCAACGCTCTGGGTGGGCGGCAGGTCGATTGCCGCCGGGTCAATGCCAGTGTTCGATGTCATCGCATCTCCTTTGTTCGAAAGGGGGTTGTGTCGTTTGTTGCGCAACTCCCGATTCCGATGATGCGAATCGGTAGGTGCCCGTCGCTCGCTATCCCCCAGTTGGTGAGCGACGGGCACCGTCCATAACCGCACGAACTAGTCGTGCGGGGTCGTAAGGCCGAGGCTCACACACAGCTCCTCGGGCGGTCGTTGAGACGGGAAAACGGCGAGGCGCCTGTCGGGAAGCTGACAGGTCACGAGGGCAGGAACGGGATAGACGCCGTCGGCACTCTCGGTGTCGGCAAAGGTTCCGACCTGCCAGGAGGCGCCGCACATGTCGACAGCCAATCGAATGCGCTCGGCGAGCGGCGTCGGCGTCTTCTCCTCGGGATTTCCGGGGAGATAGACCGAGGAGCCGTGCAAGGAGTTCATATCGGCGGCGCCGTAGCAATCCATCAGATAGTTGATTTGGCCCTGGGGTGCCGAGGCGATCATGATCGCGCCGGCCGTGGTCGCGAGCACGAGAGCACCCGCGACACTGATGGCCGTGATGCGATGCCGGCGCTTTCGTTGCACATCGAGTGCAGCGACCGTCGTCAGAAGATTCTGCTTCATCCGCTCAAACTCGGCCGTGTCAGGCAGGAGGCTGCGATTCATGATTCGCTCCTCAGGGTGCCGAGTTCGCTGCGGAGCCGTGCGCGCAAGCGGGAGAGCCTATTCCGCAGGGCCGCCGAGCTGATCCCGGCCGCTGCGGCAGCCTCTTCATAGCTGCGTCCGTCACGAACGCAGAGTTCGAACACCACGCGGTCTGCGGGGGGCAACAGAGATACCGCGGTGTCCACGTAGTGGCGAAGTTCGGCTTGCTCGGCCGATTGCTCCGGGCTGGTGTGCGTGCTCGGCACGAACTCGTGGTTGGGGCTGAAGCTGCGCCGCCGATCGTGTCTGTCGAGTGCGCGCTTGCGGTTGCGGATGGTGAATTTGCAGGTGACCAGCAGCCACGGCAGCATCGAATCGCCTTCGATGACGAGCGACTTGCGTCGGCGCCAGAGCACGACGAAGACATCCTGGCTCACTTCCTCGGCATCTTCGCGCTGTTCCAGGTTCGATGCCGCGTAGGCGAAGACGACTCGGCCATGTCGATCGTAGATTTCAGCGAAGGCAGCGGCGCTTCCGCGGGCCAGTTCGTCGAGGAGAGCACCATCGGTCGATGATGGCTCGCGGGTGGCGGGTGCCACCGAACCATCAGCAATGTTGCTCATAACTAGGTAATGTCCCCTCCGCGGCAATCCTCTCAACTTTGAGCAAAGTATTTTGGCTTGACTCTTCTCCGCTTCCGCCGCCAAGATGAGCGTTTCCGGCAGAAGTCGGGAACACCACATTTCTGGGGGAACTGAATGGCAATCACAACCGGCACGAAAGCTCGACGTTTGGCCGCGTCGGCACTCGGCATTGCGGTGCTCTCGATCGGACTCGTCTCGGTGGGCGGGGCAGCGCACGCCGCTCCTCGGGAGCACAAGGTTGCCGAAGAGAAGTCATGCTCCCTTGACCTCGGCACCAACAGGCTCGTCTGCGTTACCGTGGGCGATGACCTCAACAAGGCGGTGCTTGAGCAAGAGAACCTCATCGTCGTCTCACCACTCGGTGCACGCGGCATCTCGGCCGACCGCGCCGCCGCGCCCGCCGGCGCTCTGGTCACCTATGTTCAGGCCCAGCTCTACGCCGACGCGAATTACGGCGGGGCTACCTTTCAGGTCACGAATTCCGCAATATGCAACGGCAGCACCACCTGGTACTACGGACCCCTGTCGAACGTGGGATGGTCAAGCAAAGTGAGCTCCTTCAAGAGTTTCTCCGGCTGCTCGACGAAGCTCTGGCAAGGCGGCAACTACACCGGAGCAAGCTACGGCTATGCGGTGAATGCCGCAACTCTCGGCGTGATGAACGACGCGGGCAACTCGGTGACCATGAAGTAGGCTCCGCTCCGCTTCGCTCCGACTCCCTCGCTGCCGCAGTTCAGCCGGCTCCTGGGCAGCCCCGCACACCCCGTGCTAACGTCCGAGTTTGTGCGAGCAATTCTTGAGGACCCCAGCGGCCATCGTCTCGTCTGGATTGATACGGATGACCCGTCCCCGGCTCCCGACGAAGTGATCGTCGAGGTCGCCGCCACCGCGGTGAATCGCGCCGACCTTGCACAGCGTCAGGGGATCTACCCGCCGCCGCCCGGCGAATCCCCGATCCTCGGTTTGGAGTGCGCGGGGGTCATCAGCGAGATCGGCTCCGCGGTGACGGCCTGGGCAGTCGGAGACCGGGTCTGCGCGCTGCTCGGTGGCGGCGGCTATGCCGAACGCGTGGCGGTGCCGGCCACCCAGCTGCTGCCGGTTCCCACCGGTCTCTCGTTCAGCGAAGCAGCGTCGTTGCCGGAGGCTGTCTGCACGGTCTGGTCGAACCTGGCGATGGGCTTCAACGCTCCGCTGCCAGGACAGGTCGCTCTCATCCATGGCGGCGCCAGCGGGCTCGGCACGATGGCGGTGCAACTGGCGGCCCGCTACGGATACACCGTCATTGCGACGGCCGGATCGCCGGATCGCGCTCGCGCCACCGAGCAGTGGGGAGCCGTACGTGGCATCGACTATCGCAGCGAAGACTTCGGCTCGGTCGTCGCCGACCTGACGGAGGGGCGTGGCGCGAACGTCATCATCGACGTGGTGGGTGCCAGCTACCTCACCCGCAATCTTGACGCGCTGGCCGACGACGGTCGCCTCATGGTGCTCGGACTGATGGGCGGCCACATCGCCTCGGTTGACCTCGCTTCGATGCTGCGACGCCGGCTGAGCCTGCACGCGACAAGTTTGCGATCACGCCCGCGCACCGGTGCGGCGTCGAAGGCCGAGATCGTATCCCGGGTGAGAACGGATGTCTGGCCGTGGTTCGAATCCGGCGACGTGCGTCCTGCCATCGGCACAGTGCTGCCGATCACGAGCGTCGAGCAGGCTCACCGCGAGATCGCCGACGGCACTGCCGCATCGGGCAAGACGGTGCTGGAAATTCCCGGTCGTTGACTCTCTCGGTGGTTGAGGAGCGAGCGCCAGCGAGCGTCTCGAAACCACGCGAGCCAATCCTCGGGCGCAACCAACGTTCAGAGACTGGCCCGCGAGATCTCGAGACGCGGCCGACTCCGTCGGCTGCTCCTCGATCAACGAGATTGCCGGTCTGCCAGAATGACTAGATGAGCGAAGCGATCAGGGTTGCCTTCATCGGTCTCGGCGACGATGCGGCGCTGATCGCCGGCGGACTCGCCGCTGCCGGAGTGAACGTGGTCGGCTTCGATGTCGCCGGAGTGAAGAACGCAGCCCAGAACGTCACGGTGCCCGTCGCCGCAAGCACGCCCTCACCGATCCCCCGCGCCGCGAGCATCGAAGACGCCGTCGCCGGAGCAGACCTCGTCGTCTCGCTTAACTCACCGATGGCTGCGCGCACGGTGGCCGAGCAGGTCTCCCCTCTGCTTGAACAGGGCGCCGTCTTCGCCGATCTCAACTCAGGCACGCCAGCGCTCAAGCGCAAGCTCGCCGAACTCTTCGCCGACGGGTCGTTCGCCGACGTCGCCATCATGAAGCCCGGGCCGGAACTCGCGGAAAGGGTTCCGATGTGCGCAGCCGGCACTGGCGCGCACCGCTTCATCGAGTTGCTCGAACCGTTCGGAACGAGCATCGAATACGTGTCAGACGTCGCCGGAGAAGCGGCGGCGCGCACGCTGATTCGCAGCATCCTGACCAAGGGCATGGCCGGAGTTCTGATCGACACCCTGTGGGCTGCCGAGAGCCTGGGAATGCAGAAGTGGGCCTACCAAGAGATCCTCGACGAGTTCGACTCCAGCACGAGCGAAACCGCGAAAGACTATCTCTCGGGCACGGCCCAGCACATCAAGCGCCGACAGATCGAGATGATGGATGTCGTCGAGATGTTGAACGACACCGGGTACGAGAGCAACATGGTCAGCTCGGTTGAAGCGAACTACTCGCGCATTCTGCACGGGAAGAAAATCCCGTTCAGCAAGCCGGGCAAGTAGCCAACTCGGCGGTCGAGCCTGTCGAGCCCCAGCGATCGGGTCACGAGATTTCGACAAGCTCGACCACCGAGCGGTTAGTAGTCGAGCTGCTGCTGCAGCGCGTCAAGCACGATGTAGCACGGCAGCACCTGAGCCACGCTGGAGTTGGGCTCGCGCCCTTCCTTGATCGCCGCGACGAACTCGCGGTCCTGCAGCTCAATGCCGTTCATCGAGACATCCACCTGCGACACGTCGATCTGTTCCTCCGCACCGGTGAACAGGTCGTCATAGCGGGCGACGTAGGTTGCGGTGTCGCCGATGTAGCGAAAGTAGCTTCCGAACGGGCCCTCATTGTTGAATGACAGTGAGAGCGTGCAGATCTTGCCGCCCTCGGTCTTCAGCTGAATCGACATGTCCATGGCGATGCCGAGTTCAGGATGCTTCGGGCCCTGGATGGCGTTGGCCTGCACCACCTTCTCGCCCGTCTGGTACTGGAACAGGTCGACGGTGTGCGCGGCGTGGTGCCAGAGCAGGTGGTCGGTCCAGGAGCGGGGCTTGCCCAGCGCGTTCGTGTTGGTGCGACGGAAGAAGTAGGTCTGCACGTCCATCTGCAGGATGGACAGCTCTCCCGCCTGGATTTTCTTGTGCACGTACTGGTGCGACGGGTTGAACCGCCGGGTGTGACCGGCCATTGCGATCAGCCCGGTCTCCCGCTGCAGGTCAACGATTTCCTGTACTCCGGCGAGCGAGTCGCTCATCGGAATCTCCACCATCACGTTCTTGCCGGCACGCAGAGCCTGGATCGTCTGTGCGTGGTGCATCTGCGTGGGCGTCGCCAGAATCACGCCGTCGAGGTCGTCTTGCGCGAGCAGTTCGGCGTAGTCGGTGAATGCGGCCTTCGCGCCGTAGGTGGCGGCCACTTCTTCGGCGGCATCCAGTGTGCTGTGCGCGACGTACTGAATTTTCGCGTCGGCGATCTGCGAAATCGCATCGAGGTGTTTGTGGCCGAAGGCGCCGAGGCCGACGACGGCGAGGTTGACGGTCATGAGTTCTCCTGGGGGGTGAGGATGAGGTGCCCGACTGAGGTGTTCGAGGCCGGAACGTGGTTGAAGCGGTAGACCTCGTCGACCGTGTCGCCGAGCGCACCGCGCATGATCAGCCACATGATGAGCTCGACGCCTTCGGAGCCGGCCTCGACCATGTACTCGAGATGCGACTTGTACTGAAGCACTTCGGGCGCGTTGATGAGATCGTCCATGAACTGCTTGTCCCAGGGCAGGTTGATCAGCCCGGCACGCGCGCCCTGGATCTGGTGGCTCATGCCGCCGGTTCCCCAGATCTGCACATCAAGATCTTCATCGAACTGCTCGACGGCACGGCGGATCGCCTTGCCGATCGAGAGGCAGCGCTCACCCGACGGCTGCGGGTACATCACCACGTTGACGGCGATCGGGATGACCTTGGTCGGCCACTTTTCGGGCGAACCGTACATGAGCGACAGCGGCACGGTGAGCCCGTGGTCCACCTCGAGCACGTTGAGCACGGTCATGTCGAAGTCGTCGAGGATGAGCGACGAGGCCAGGTGGGTCGCCAGCTCGGGGGCGCCCTCCACGACGGGAACCGGGCGCGGACCGTAGCCCTCATCGCAGATCTCGAATGAGTCGGCGATCCCGATTGCGAACGTCGGCATGATCTCCATGCCGAAGTACGACGCGTGGTCGTTGTAGACGATGATCGCCACGTCGGGGTTGTTGGTCTTGATCCAGTTCTTCGAGAACTCGTAGCCCTCGAACATGGGCTTCCAATAGGGCTCTTCGGTGCGGCCCATGTCGATGGCCGCGCCGACGGCGGGAACATGGCTGGTTGCGACGCCAGCAGTGATGCGTGCCATTATGCTTCGCCTCGTTCCTTCTTGGAGCGCCAGCCCTCGATGCTGCGGCCACCGGCCACCATCATCGCTGTGTACTGCTCCACGTTCATATCGGTCATCGTGCTGACGGCCTGCACATACGACTTCCCTTCCGACGCAAAGATCTTCGAGAGAAAGTAGACGTTGCCACCGGTGTCGAGCATCTTCTGAAAGTCGCGGGTGAGCACGGCATCCTTCTGATCCGGGGTCATCGACCACTCGTCGAGATAGGCGACTTCGTCCGCGAGAAAGCGCTTCCGGTTCACTTCGGTGCGCAGACTCATGCAGAACTGATTGAGCGCGAAACCCTCCCGCGCCTTCTCGATCGTAAAGATCGTGGTGCCGGGGATGTCGTCGAATTGTTCAAAGTTGGGCTTCATGATCAGCTCCAGTAGAGGGTGTTGGGGTTGGTGACGAGCAGCTTCTGTTGCAGCGCCGGGGTCGTGGCGATCGACGGCACGTAGTCGACGAGGATCCCGTCGTCTGGCACGTCTTTCTTCATGTTGGGATGCGGCCAGTCGGTGCCCCAGAGCACCCGGTCGGGGAACTCCTCGACGATCGCCTTCGCGAACGGGACGACATCCGCATAAAGCGGCGCACCGCTCAGGCTCAGGCGATCCGGGCAGCTGACCTTGCACCAGACGTTGTCGTTGTCGCGCATGAACGTCTGCAGCAGCTCGAAGTCGGGATTGTCGAGCGGCTTGCTGACGTCGGGACGCCCCATGTGGTCGATGGCGATCGGCACATTGAGCGAGCGAAAGAAATCGCCCTTCTCGCGCAGGTCGGAGGGCTCGAAATAGAGCACGACATGCCAGCCGAGCGGACGGATCTTGTCGACGATGGCCCGGTAGTACTCGTCGGGCTTCGGGTCGACGAGGCGCTTGACGTAGTTGAAGCGCACGCCGCGCACACCCAGCTCGTGCATCCGGGCCAGCTCGGCCTCGGTCACGTCGGGCGTCACCGTGACAACGCCGCGCGCCTTGTCGTTCGAGTACTCAAGCACGTCGAGAAGTGCCGAGTTGTCGGATCCGTGGCAGGTGGCCTGCACCACGACGTTCTTCTCGAAACCGAGAAAGTCGCGCAGGGCGAAGAGCTGATCGCGGCTGGCATCGCAGGGGGTGTACTTGCGCTCCGGTGCGAAGGGGAAGAGGTTGCCGGGGCCGAAGACGTGGCAGTGCGCGTCGACGGCTCCCACGGGCACGACAAACTGGGGCTTGCTGGGACTTGCTTCCCAGTCCAGCCAGTCAGCGTCTTTCACGAAGGTCTGCGTGCTCATAGTCCGCGCGCCTCCAGCTTCTCGTTCAGCCGCGGGAACACGGCTCGAGCGTTGCCCGCGAAGATCGCGTCGCGTTCTGATGCCGAGACATCCGCCGCGTCAATGTAACGCTTGGTGTCGTCGAAGTACTGCCCGGTCTGGGGATCGATCCCCCGAACCGCGCCGATCATCTCCGAGCCGAACAGGATGTTCTTGGTGTCGATCACGTCGACGAGCAGGTCGATGCCCGGCTGGTGGTAGACGCAGGTGTCGAAGAACACGTTGTTCATCAGGTGGGTGTCGAGGCTCGGCTGCTTCAGCATGTCGGCCAGGCCGCGGTAGCGACCCCAGTGGTACGGCACGGCGCCGCCGCCGTGCGGAATGAGGAAACGCAGCGTCGGGAAGTCCGCGAACAGGTCGCCCTGGATCAGCTGCATGAACGCAGTGGTGTCGGCGTTCATGTAGTGCGCGCCGGTGGCGTGGAAGTTGGAGTTGCACGACGCCGACACGTGGATCATGGCCGGAACGTCGAGTTCGACCAGCTTCTCGTAGAGCGGGTACCAATACTTGTCGGTCAGCGGAACCGTGTTCCACATGCCGCCGCTCGGGTCGGGGTTGAGGTTGCAGCCGATGAAGCCGAGTTCGGTGACCGCCCGCTCGAGCTCGGCGATCGACTCGGTCAGGTCGGCGCCGGGCGACTGCGGCAGCTGGCACACGCCCACGAAGGTTTCAGGAAAGAGATCGACGACGCGCTTGATCAGGTTGTTGCAGGCGACGGTCCACTCGAGGCTGATGCGCTGGTCGCCCTCATGGTGCCCCATGGCGGATGCCCGGGGCGAGAAGATCGTGAGGTCGGTGCCGCGCTGGTCAATCAGACGCAGCTGGTTCGAGACGATGCTCTCCCGGATGACGTCGTCGGAGATCTCGGGGTAGGCGGGTGTGGGCTCACCCGCTGTGAAGGCCGCCAACTGGTCGATCCGCCACTGGTTGTGAAGCTCGGGGGCGGTTGTGTAGTGGCCGTGACAATCGATGATCATTTGCTCTCCCAAGCCGATCGGAGTACGTAGACGCTGCCCGACATCAACATGCGGGCCGTGCGGAGCAGGGCGGACGTGACGACGACGGGACTCCCGCTGGAGTTGTCGACCTCCATCTGCACTGTGAAGAACCCGGTCGGGTGTTCGACCGATACTTCGAGGCTGTCGCCGACCTCATCAAGGCCGGCGATCTGGGCCGCAACGCTGCCCTCGAGCATGCAGGCGGTCGCCACCGAGACAGCCCCGAGAACACCGATCGACTCGTGCACGCGGTGCGGGATGAACGTGCGTGTGCTGACCAGGCCGCCATCGCGGGCAGGAGCGAGCAGGCTCATTTTCGGCACTGTCTTGTTGGTCACGTCGCCGAGGTTCATCAGCGGGCCGACCGCAAGGCGGATCGCTTCGACGCGCGCCTTCAGCTCCACGTTCGCTTCCAACTCGGTCGGCGACTCATAACCGGTGATGCCGAAGTCGGCGGCACTCAGGCACACCACCGGCATGCCGTTGTCGATGCAGGTCACCGGGATGCCGTCGACTATGTCGATCACGTTGCCGGTCGGGAGCAGCGAGCCGCAGCTGGAGCCCGCGACATCTTCGAAGTTGATGATGATCGGAGCGTGGGTTCCGGGAACTCCGTCGATTCGGGCGTCGCCGGCGTACTCGACCAGGCCGCCAGGCGTCTGCACGAGGGCGGTCGCCTGCGACTGGGTGTTCTCCATGTAGATGGAGACCGAGGTCACGCCATCCTGCGCAGCAACCAGGCCGCGCTCGATCGCGAACGGGCCGACTCCGGCGAGGATGTTGCCGCAGTTCTGCTGATCGCTGACCTCTGCACGGTCGGGCCAGACCTGCAAAAACAGGTAATCGACATCCGTGCCGACTCGTTCTGAACGACGCACGACGGCGACCTTGGAGGTGAGCGGATGCCCGCCGCCCATGCCGTCGATCTCGCGCGCGTCGGGCGAGCCCATGGCCGCGAGCAAGAAACGGTCGCGTGCCGCGCGGTCAGCCGGAAGGTCGTCGGCCAGAAAGTAGAGCCCCTTCGAGGTTCCACCGCGCATGACCGAGCATGGTACCGCCACCTGGGTATTGGTCATTCGGCGTAGCTCTCGTACACCAGGCCCTTGGCGGCGAGCGCCTCGCGCATGTTGTAGATGTCGAGGCCCAGTTCGCCGGCCGCCAGGCGCGCGCGCTTCGCCGTCTCGTTGGCTTCGCGCTCACGCCCCTTTTCGAGCACCGCCGCGGCATCTTCGCGACGAACCACAACCACGCCGTCGATGTCGGCGATGACGACGTCGCCCGGCCGGATCATCTGGTTGGCGATGACGATGGGGGTCTGCACATTGGCGGGCGTGGCCTTGACCGTGCCCTGGGCTCCGATGCTCTTTGCCCAGACGGGGAAGCCCATCTCGGTGAGGGTGGCGACGTCACGCACACCGGCGTCGATCACCAGGCCGCGCACACCGTGGGCCATCAGGCTCTCGGCCAGCAGGTCGCCGAGGTAGCCGTCGTCGCAGGGGCTGGTGGGGGTGACGATCAGGATGTCGCCGGGCTGGGCCTGTTCGACCGCCACGTGGATCATCCAATTGTCGCCGGGTGCGACCTCGCAGGTCAGGGCGTTGCCGGCGATCTTCGCGGGGAAGATGGGGCGGAGGCGGAGGTCGAGCAAACCGGTGCGTCCCTGCGATTCGTGAACTGTTGCAACGCCCAGCTCGGCGAGGCCGTCAACGATGTCCAGGGGGGTACGTGGTGTACCCGTCACTACTCGCGCCATGATTCTCCTTTGAAGGCCTGTGCAGGCTCGCGCAAAGCGCGCACCTCCAGACAACTTCATAGGGAGTGAAAACCCTAGGTCGAATTCCGGATACCGGAAGGGTACTTCTGTAGGCGGATGTCGTCAGTGCAGGCGAGACGCGACGCCGAGACCGGCCTCAACGAGCTTTCTCGAAAGCGCGGCCGATGTCACTTGCAGCACCGGGACCATCCGTTGGGCATCTGTGTGTGAGCTCGGCACGACGACTCCGAGCGCCGCGATGACCTTGCCGCCTTTGCCGCGCACGGGGACCGCGACGGATCTGGCGCCTTCCTCGAGTTCGGCGTCGGTGATCGCGAAGCCCTGCGACTTGACCGCTTTGAGCTGCTCGCTCAGTTTCGCGGGGTCGGTGATTGTCTGTGCGGTGTAGCGCTCAAGCGAGGTGAGCACGGCGTCGTGCAGGTCATGGTTGCCGTAGGCGAGCAGCACTTTTCCGACGCCAGAGGCATGTAGCGGGAGCCGCGCGCCCGGACGGCTCTGCACCGACATCGTGCGTGAGCCGGCAATGCGTTCGACGATGAGGCAGCGCAAGCCGTCGAGCACGGCGATCTGCACGGCGTCGTTGCCGAGCCCGTAGATATCCTCCATATACGGCAGGGCGACTTCGCGCAGTTCGGCGTGCACCGAGGCGAGGATGCCGAGGTCCCAGATTTTGCGGCCGATCTCGTAGTCGCCGTCGGCTCCCCTGACCAGGGCGGACTCCCGCTCCAGGTCATGCACGAGGCGGTGCGCGGTGGTCAACGGCAGGCCTGCACGGCGCGCGATCGACGAGAGCGATTGGCGGCGGTACTTCGTGCTGAAGGTGTCCAAGACCGCGAAGGCGCGCCCGGTGACCGAGCGTGTTTCGGGGGGCTTGTCCATGGTTCTTGTGACTCTATCAATCTTGCCCATCCCGGCAGTCGAGCATGTCGAGACCCGACGCGCCAACCTCCACACGCAACCAACTCGGTGGTCGAGCCGGTCGAGACCGGGCGAGCCGCCCCTCCATGGATGGTTACGTCTGGAGGTCGGCTGGCGAAGGTCACTGCGACGAACTCAGTACATCGCTCAACAGGCTCGACCGCCGAGTCAGCCGTCCCGCTTCGGCGGGAACCACCTCGCGCCCGACTACTTCCAGGCGAGGGCGGCGAGAACCGGCAGCGCCGCCGCCGTTCCCGAGTTCCGAGAGGTGTGCACGGTGCTCGTCGTCATGCCGGCCCAGAACAGCGTGTCCTGGATCGGTGCGTTCAACCCGCTACGACGTGAGAACGGACCCGGGTACGCCCCGCGCGCATACTCGTCTTTCGACCAGTCGTAGGTCGAGGCATTCACGAACTTCAGACTTGAGTCGCCGGTCGTCGCGCGCACGTTTTCGAGCCCGAACGCGTGGCGCTCCTTCTCCTTGAGGTTGAGGAGTTCTTGCGCAGCACCGCCGGTCATCCAGGTCACGACGAGCTGACCGGCATAGCCGGGGGTGCCTGTCGACGCGTTCCAGAGGGTGGGCGGGTTGAGCGAGTAGGTCTCGAGGAGGTCCCAATTCTCCGGCACCCGGGGGTCTGTGACGATAACGGGGTGGGCAAACTCCAGAATCCCCTTGAACACGGGCAGGTACTCGATCTCCTGGATTGCAGCCGCCCGGTCGGCTGACAGCGGCGGGTCGAACTGGATGTCGCCATGTTTCAGCACTCCGCCGGGTACGGCCAGAACCACGGTCTTCGCCGCGTAGACATGTCCGCCGTTGACGACCACCTCGGCGCCGGCCGCGCTGTATTTCACGGTGCGCACGGGGCTTTTCAGAATGATCGAGATCCCGTTCGCGAGCGGCGCAAGAATCTGGTTGTAGCCACCAATCACCCGATAGTCCCCGCCGGGGCTGTAGTCGCCCATCCACCCGGATTCGGCGACGTACTCAAGCGCCTCTTCCAGATCGCCGACGACGTCGATGGCCGGGAGCACATCGAACTGTTCGGTGTCGACCTCGATCACGAGGAAGGAGAGCGGGTAATTGCTGCGCGGGATGCCGAGGCGCAGGAGCCAGGCCTCTGCGGTCTCCTCGTCGTTGGCCGGTTCGGGGATGCCGTCGGGAAACGAGGGTGCGCCTTGCGGAAAGTGGTAGAACTCGTAGTCGTTCTGGTTAGTCCATTTCGTGTCACCCGGGCTGAACTTCGAGAACTCTTGGCTCCACATGTGGGTCTGCAGCCCCTGGCCTGTCACCAGCGGCCAGGTTGAGGTGCGCGGTCCACCGTGAATGAGCTCGGCCCCACGCTCGAACGGGATCGACATAGACTTCCGGTCAGTCCAGAGTCGACCGCCGATGCGATCGCGCGCCTCCAACACGAGCACCGATTTGCCGGCATCCACGAGAGCGCGTGCGGCGCCGAGCCCTGCTACTCCCGCGCCGATGACGATGGTGTCCCAGCTCTTGTCTTTGGGATTCGGGCCGCGGCCGGTCGCCGCGCCGGCTGTGAGCAGCACGCCCGCTGCAGCGGCGGCACCGACGCCGAGCACGGTGCGTCGGGTCAGGCCAGAAGGCGTCGGCGCACGGCCCTCCACAGCTACGGAATTCTCGTCAGATGGGACCATCATCGCTCCTTTGCGTTGCCGCGCCGTGAATGCTGCCGCCACCGGGGACTGCCGGTGGTAATCACACGACGACGCTGTCGTGCGATTCCGCGAAACATTACCGGCCAAAATTGCCGATTGCAAGCAATTTCAGCAGATCTTTGAATGAATCGGCAAACAATGTAGACGATTGTTGCGCGATGCTCTCGGCGGGAGCGCTAGAGCGGCACCGGCCGGACGCACGAGACGCTCAGCGCACACCGAGGCATCCTCGGTGTGCGCTGAGCGTGCGTCGAATTTGCAGAAAAAGAGTGATCGGTTGACGCGCTGCAACCTGTCGGTCAATCCCCTGCGGCTGCGCTCCTGATCACGTCGGCGACGACCTCCGGGCGGGACACATAGACGGAGTGGCTTCCATGGGATTCTGACGTGGTCGCGCTCATCCGCGCCGCCATCGTCTCCTGCGCCGAGGGTGGAATCATGTGGTCATCGGCCGCGATCAGATACCAGGTCGGCTTGCTGCGCCAGGCCGGATCTGTCACCGCAGTGCCTAGCGCTTCGAGGCCCCACGGCACTTGCGAATCGGCCATGAACGCCGCATCTTCGGCGGGCACGTCGGCCGCGAACGAGGCGTGGAACTTGTCGCGGTCGAGAAAGAGCAGACCGCCGTCGGGCGGCAGGATCGGCGGCTGCGGGCCATCGGTGGGGAATCCCTGAATCAGGGTGTTCACGGACTCGCCCTCGTCCGGCGCGAACGCGGCGACGAAGACGAGTGAGGCGACGTTCTCATGCGTGCCTGCCTGGCTGATGACGGCGCCGCCGTAGGAGTGCCCAACCAACACGGCCGGCTCCGACTGGCGATCGAGAATTTGCCGTGTCGCAGCATCGTCTCCGGCCAGGGACAGAGTGGGGTGCTGAACAATACTGACGGTGTAGCCGTCTCGAGTGAGAATGTCGTAGACCCCCTTCCAGCCTGACCCGTCGACAAACCCGCCGTGGACAAGGACCACTGACTTGGTTGGTGCACTCATGCTGTTCTCCTTCGAGCTGAATGACGTGGACGACGGGAACAGTAGGCGGAGGCATGGAAGCCGTCAACGGCCTTGAGGTGTGAAGTGTCGGTGGCCGATCTGCTCTGGGACCCGTTCCCAACTTCGGAGATCCTTCAGAATTCCGACGATGCCAGGCCCGAATCGCGCGATTCGAGCAAAATCTCCGAAGTTGCGAAAGGCACCGCGCGGATTGTCGAGCTCGTCGCGCTCCTCGAACTAACGAAATGGCTACGGAGTCCACCACGGTCGCAACGGCAGCCTGCCGGCCTCATTCCCGGCGGGCTTCTGCATCAGCACCTGGTGCAACTGAATGCCGTTGTTCTCGAACGCGAGCCGCGAACCGGCCATGTACAAGCCCCAGACTTTCGCGGTGGGGAGTCCGACCTCATCCACCGCCTCATCCCAGTGCTCGACGAGGTTGGCGCACCAGTCGCGCAGAGTGAGGGCGTAATGCTCCCGCAGGTTCTCTTCGTGCAGCACTTCGAGCCCGACGTCTTGTGCCTCGCTGATGATGCGACCCGAACCGGTGAGCTCGCCGTCGGGAAACACATAGCGGTCAATGAAACCGTGGGCCGCGGCTTTGGTGCGGTTTTCCGGCCGAGTGATGCAGTGGTTGAGCAGCAACCCGCCGGCGCGCAGCCGGGACTGCAAGAACTCGAAGTACGACGGATAGTTGTGCACGCCAATGTGCTCGAGCAGCCCGATCGAGGACACTGCGTCGAAGCCGCTCTCCCGGATGTCGCGATAGTCGCCGTAGCGCACTTCGGCCAGGCCACTCAGGCCTTCCTCCTCGATTGTTCGCTTCGCCCATCTGGTCTGCTCGGTCGACAGCGTCACCCCGAGGGCGCGCACGCCCCGGCGCGCGGCGTAACGCACCATGCCACCCCAGCCGCATCCGACGTCGAGCAACCGGTCCCCCGGCTTCAGCCGCAGTTTCTCGAACACGAGCCGGTACTTGTTCTCCTGCGCTTCATCGAGGGATGCCGCATCCGTCGGGTAGCACGCGCAGGTGTACGTCATCGACGGCCCGAGCACCCACTCATAGAAGGTGTTCGAGACGTCATAGTGGTGGTGGATCGCCTCGGCGTCGCGACCCTTGCTGTGACGGAGGCCCCCGGCGATGCGACGCCACCGGGCTGGCGTTTCCTCGGGCGGCGGCGCGATCGGGCGCAGATGTTCGACGCCGATCGAACGGATGATGTCCAGCATCATCCGCGGAGACGGGCGTGTGAAAACCAGGCTGTCGGCGAGCGCTTTAAGCAGCTCATACGGGTCACCGGGGTGCACGCCGTCGATGTCGAGATCGCCGGCGATGTAGGCGCGGGCCAGGCCGAGATCACCGCGTCCCGTCGCGAGGTAGGTCGTGCCGCGCGGCGACTTCAGATCCAACCCGAGCGGCGCATCGGGCGGACCGGCCGAACTCCCGTCGTAGGCGGTGAACCGCAGCGGCAGCCGGCCGCCGGCCAGGATCTCGAGCACCTCGGCGAGGGTATAGGTGCTGGTGCCTGCCGGGTGCGCTGCATCCGTTTGCCTCGTCGCATCCGTTTTCTTGGTCACGTCCGTGCCACGATCCTTGAACGTCGTCATCGTCGTTGTACCGCCTTCGCATAGAGGTCGAGGAGTCGAGAATCGGGGTCGTAGCGCTGCTTGACGGCGCGATACGCGTCGCCGCCGTAGAGTGCGTCGAACTCGTCCCGCGAATAATAGGAGTCGGAGTAGAGCGACTTGTGCCCGTCGAGCTCGGCCACTTTCTGCTCGATCAGCCGGTTCGTCTCCCCCTCGACTGATCCGATCGGCACCGTCGACCAGAAGCCGACATTCACATAGCTCTGCAGGGGCTGCAGCGGGTAGAGCGGCCAGCCCCGAACACGGGAACCGAAGCCCCGGCCCTCGTCGTCACGCAACCGCAGCGGGCACAGCCAGACCGGCTCGATCGGCACGGTTTCAAGAAACCAGTTCACAAACTCCGCGCACCGTTCGATCGGCACCTCGACATCTTGCACCACCCGCTCGCGGGGTGGCCGCCCTTTGACTTTCTCGAGCCGGTTGCCGATCTGAAACCGCTGCTCGAGTTTCATCAGCTTTCCGTAGAAGCGACTGCTCCGATAGCGCCGGGGCCAGAGCCGGCGAATCCAGGGAACCTGCGCACCGAATGCCTCCGAGCACCAGAACCAGTCGGTGTCCCACCGCCAGAAGTAGTCATGGATCGTGAGCCGGTCATCCGTCACACCGTTCGCGTGCTGAATCGAGCGATAGAAGATCTGCTGACCCGTGTAGTCGCTGACCGGGCCTGGTTCACTCGTCTGTGCGCCGACGCAGAGGTAGCTTTCGGTGGCACTGAACACCACACCGTCGAGATAGTCGACCGGAATTCCGTCGTGGTTGCCGGTCTGAAGGATGCCGTTCATCGTTCGGATCAGCTCGGCAAGAGAGTGGAACCGCAGGTGCCGGAGTGCGACGAACGGTGTGACGGGTTCCAGCTCGATGCGCAGGCGCACCGCGTAGCCGAGCGTGCCGTAGGAGTTGGGGAATGCGCGGAATAGGGCGGTGTTCTCGTGGGGTGACGCGGTGAGGATCTCACCGGTGCCGGTCAGGATGTCCATCTCCAGCACCGACTCGTGCGGCAAGCCGTTGCGAAACGAGGTCGACTCAATGCCGAGGCCGGTCACCGCACCACCGAGGGTGATGGTCTTCAGCTGCGGTACCACGAGGGGCGCCAACCCGTACGGCAGCGTCGCGGCGACGAGGTCTTCGTAGGTGCACATGCCGGCGACCTCGGCGGTGCCGGCATCCGCGTCGATCGCGATGACGCCGGTCAAGCCGGAAACGTCCAGTCCCGGCGCGGTGGTCTTGGCCCGGGTGCGGAACAGATTCGAGGTGCGTTTGGCCAGCCGCACCGGGGTCGTCGCCGGCACCGCCCGGTAGCTCTCCAGAAGGCGCTGCACGCCGGCGGCGTGAGCGCGCTGCGCGTCGAGCAAGGCGACTGGCACGGGGGCGGGCACGCTTTCACGTTAGCCCGACGTCTCCTCCGGCGCGACGCCCGCTCCGTCGGTGCGTTCTGGCAGACTCGTGCCATGACCACGACGATCGGAACACCGGGCGGCACACCCGAGCGACCGGCGATCTTCTTCGCCTCGCCGGAGGAGTTTCGCGCGTGGCTCGAGGCGAACCACGCCACCGCGACGGAACTCTGGATGGGCCTGTACAAGAAGCACGTGCCCGATGTCGGCCTCACCTGGGAGCAGGCCGTTCCCGAAGCCCTGTGCTTCGGCTGGATCGATTCCGTCTCTCAGCGCATCGATGAGGATGCCCGGCGCCAACGGTGGACACCGCGCAAGGCCTCAAGCAACTGGTCGAGCGTCAACATCGCACTCGTCGAGAAGCTCACCGCCGAGGGACGGATGCGCGAGGCCGGCATCGCTGCGTTCGAGCGCCGCCGTGAGGACAGATCAGGGGTGTACTCGCACGAGAACCCCGAGCAGGATCTGCCGCCCGAAGCATCCGCGCGGCTGGCCGCTAACCCCGCGGCATCCGCGTTTTGGGCGGTCGCCACGGCGAGCTATCGTCGCCAGGTCACGCACTGGGTGCTCACCGCGAAGCAAGAGGCCACCCGCGAACGACGCTTGGCTCAGCTCATCGATGAGAGCGCAGCCGGACGCATGGTTCCCTTTCAGCGCTTTGGCGTCGTGCCGAAATGGGTGGAGCGTGCCGCCGAGGCGGCGCGAGCCGCGGCATCCTCATCACCTTCGACACCGGACGAGGCATGAGCGGCACGCTTGGCCACTCTCTCGGCATCCGCAACCGGGGATCTCAGAGATCGTAAACGCGGCGCGCGTTTCCTGACGCTGTCAGTTCGGCAACCCGGATGGCATCCGACTCAGCCCAATCCCCCTGGTGTACCCAACGGCCCAGAACCTGCGCCATCGACCTCCGCCACAGCACCGCTCCCAGCAGATGAAGCTCAGGGAGACCGAACGCATCCGATGAGTAGAGCTGCTTGGCGAATGGCGCCAGTTCCAGGGATTCCGCGACGATGTCGGCGCTCCGGGCCCCGACATAGTTCAGGCTCAGCCCCACGTCGAAGTAGACGTTGTTGAATGCCTGAGCCAGGTAGCCCGACTCCCGATGGTACGGGTAGCAGTGCAGCAGCATGATGGGCGAGCCCTGAACTTGGGGCTGCCGCAGCAGCCCGAGCAAGAGCATCGGGTTGGATCGATGCAGGTCCATATCCCGGTCGCCGAGGCCCACGTGAAACTGAATGGGGAGTCGACAGCCGACAGCCGCGTGCACGATGAATGAGATGATCACCGGGTCGTCCAGCCGCAACGCTGTGTCGGCCTGCGCGTTCCACCGAGCCACTGCCTGCTCGACCTGCCAGTCGGTGGGGACGGACCAGTCGATGTCGAACCCGCATCGGTAGGCGGCGATGGTTTTGAAGCCGACGATGGTGGGCAGCGCCTGCGCCAAGGCCTCCCGGAAGTCGGAGGCGAAGGCTGCAGCAGACGCCGCGCCTGCGGCCACAGACTCAGCCAGCAGCTCGAGGCGAAGAATTTCCGAGCTGCCCGCTCCGGAGTCATCCGACATAGCCAGCGGCGTGGATATGGCCGAGGCGCTGAAGCCCGTGTCGATGATCCAGTGGCCGACCCCGGCTCGCGGCAGGAACAGACGGTTGAGCTCGGCCGGCGGTAGCGCGCTGCGAGCGGCCCAGTAGGCATCCGCGTCGGCATGCTCCGCCAGGCCCAGCAGGGGTGCGCACCAGCGCCGAATGGCGAATCCGAGTTGGGAGTCGAACTGGGTCATGAAACTCGGGATGGGGTCGGGAGAACCTTCGTTGATGGCTTCCTCGAAACCGGCACGGGCAATGGGCAGTGTGAAGCAGCCATGCACATGGTGATCCACCAGGGGCATCGACCGGATGGCCTCCGCCAGTCGGGTCGGCATCTGCTCATCGAGTCCTGACAGAACGTCCACCCCACCGCCTGTCAGGCCCTCCCCCTCTCGTGCCCACATGGTCAAGCCGACCAAGCGAAGCGAACGGCCTCCGCGATCTGGGCTGGGGATTTGTCTGCGTACTGGGTGGCTTCATGCCGACGCACGGCGACGACGCCCTCCACAATGTCCGGCCCCAGGATTCGTGCGGCGAGGGGCGAGTTCTCCAACGCCGCAAGAACCGAGAACTGCTCGGCGTTGAGTGCGACGGCGCTCTCTGCAGAATTCGTCGCTAATTCAGCCGGCAGCGGCAGATTGTTATCGATTCCGTTGACCGCGGAACCCAGTAGGGCCGCGGCGGCCAAGTAGATGTTGGCACTGGGATCGACGATCTTCAGTTCCACATTTGCGCCATGCGGGTTGCCGGTCGTGGCCGCGAGGAAACGAACTGCGGCCTCTCGATTCTCCAGTCCCCAGCCGGCCGAGGCGCCCGACCAGCGGCCGGGCTGAAGGCGTTGGGCCGAAATGACCGACCCCGCGTAGATACCCATCAGTTCATTCAGTCCGCCGATGATCCCGGCGATAGCCGAGCCGCCCTCGACGGTGAGTCCGTGCGGCCCATCGCCACCCCCGAACAGTGGCCTGTCCTGTCGCTTCAGCGACAGATGCAGATGCGCCCCATTGCCGGATCCACCCACCCAGGGCATCGGCGAGAAGGAGACCGCCATGCCGTGGCGCTCCGCCACGCTCCCGATGAGGATGCGGGTCAACACACAGCCATCCGCCATGTCAACGGGCGCAGCCGGCGCCAACGAGACCTCGAACTGGTCCTCGCCATGTTCGGCATGGATCTGTTCGGTGCCGACGCCTGCCCGTTCCAGTGTTTCCGTGAGGTCCACCAGGAAGGCACGGTGAGTGACGAAAGCATTGATGCCATAGGCGGTCCAGGACGCCTTGGGAAGCCGCTCCCCCGTCAATGTGGTGAGCACGAATTCGAGCTCGGTGCCCATCATCGGCACGAGCCCGCGCTCCGACGCGTGCTCGACCACGGCAGCGAGCCTGGCACGAGAACACAACGCTGACGGGGAACCATCCTGGTTGTAGAAGTCGGCCGGTCCCCCTGCCACGCCGTCGTCGATCGGGCGCACCTTGTCCACATCGATGCGGAATCGCAGGTCTCCGCTGACTCCAATCGAAGGAGTGAATGCGACACCGTTGTCGACACAGAACACGGGCCACGTCTGCGACGCCCCCATACCGGAGGTGACAAACGTCGATAATCGGCGGAGCGGGACGCCTTTCGCCCGAGTCACACCGGCGAAGTCGACCACTGTGCCCACGAGGAGAGAGGCCTGGACAGCCTCGCCTCCCGTCGTGACACTTTTCACTGAGCCGTTATTGCTCACAGCCGTTTCCCTTCATTGTTCTTCCACCACAGGCACACCGCGCCAGCTACGACTGTCAACGGAGTGGGGCCGGTTCATGATCAAGCCCCACCCCGGGTTCATTCAGCCCGCTGCGACCATGTCGTCGACATACGCGAGGAGCGTGCGGACCATAATTCCGGTGCCCTGCTTATGCGTGTAGCCATAGGCGCTGCCATTGTTGAAGGACGGGCCGGCAATGTCGATGTGGGCCCACGGTATCTGCTCACCCTCGGCGTTCTTGCCGACGAACTCGCGCAGAAAAACACCAGCGCTCATCATGCCGGCGTAGCGATCGCCGATGTTGGCGAGGTCGGCCACGGGCGAATCGATGGTGGCCCGCAGTTCCTCGGGGAGTGGCATCGGCCAGAGAAGCTCGCCCGCTCGGTCGGCTGCCGACTTGAGCGCACTTGTCACGCTGTCTGACCCCATGACCCCTCCGGTACGGAGGCCGAGAGCGATCAGCTGGGAGCCCGTCAGGGTGGCGACGTCGATGAGTACATCCGGCTGTTCGAGGCTGGCCGCTGCCAGGCCGTCTGCCATGACGATTCGTCCTTCGGCGTCAGTATTGAGCACTTCAACGGTCTTACCGCCGAACATCGTCAGAACATCCGACGGTCGCTGCGCGGCCCCTGAAGGCATGTTCTCGGCGATGCACAGCCAGGCCGTCACCGCAATCGGAAGGCCGAGTTCGGCAACAGCGAGCACCGTGGTGAGGATGACGGCGGCCCCCGCCATGTCGCTCTTCATATCGCCCATGCCGGCCGCCGGTTTGATGGAGATTCCACCCGTGTCGAAAGTGATGCCTTTCCCGACCAGCGCGATCTTCTTGGATGCGTCGGCGGGCGCGTACACCACTTTAACCAGGCGTGGCGGGCGCGCCGAGCCTTGTCCGACGCCCAGGATTCCGCCGAAGCCATCGTCCGCGAGCCGCTTCTCGTCCCAGACCGTGACGGTGACCGGGTGCCCCGCGGCGAGTTCATTCGCCGCATCGGCGAACGACTCCGGGTAGAGCTGGCTGGGAGGCTGGTTGACCAAGGTGCGCGTGATGTTCACCGCGCGTGCAACGAGCAACGCCCGGTCGAACACGGGTTGGATGTCGTCGTCGACGGCCGTGTAGATCAGAACCTTCTTGACCGGATCCTTGAGTCCGTCTGTGCTGGAGCGGTGCTCTGTATAGGAAAAAGCGCCCAGCGCTGCGCCTTCCGCGATGGCGGAGACGTCGCTCCGAGTCGCCGCAGGGAACGCCAAGGTAACCGAAGTCAGGCCGGCCAGCTGACGGATGGCTGACCCTGCGGCCCGACGCAGAGCCTCCTCAGCCAGGGGAGCGCCGTCCGCGACCTGGCCGACGCCCGCCAGGACGAGAACTTCTGCCCCGGTCCCGGGAATTGCCTGCAGACGGTGCACCTGGTCGGCTGCACCAGTGATTCCCAGGGACCCGAGGGAGGCTGCGATCGTTGCGGCATCCGTGGCGCTGAGCGGGTTCGCGAGCAACACCGGCCCATCCGCACCTTGGCCGATGCCGATCACGAGCGCGTCGCTGGGCGACGCATCCAGGATGTCGGCGATGACGCCAAGGCCGATTTCTGTAATCTTCACCATGGGACTCGTGCTCATTTCTCTTGCGTGACCGTCTCGGAGTGGATGGTGACTTCGCCCAGGACCTCGGGAAGTGGAGCTACGCCGAGTCCGGGACCGGTCGGGATGGCGATGCGGCCAGCATCGAGCACGAACGGTTCGGTGATGTCGACCCGGTAGAAGCGGTCGGACGCAGAGATATCGCCCGGAAGGGTGAAGCCCGGCATTCCGGCCAGAGCGGCGTTCGCGGCACGTCCCAGCCCGGTCTCGAGCATTCCCCCGCACCAGACCGCGACGCCGTTCGCCGAGGCGATGTCATGGATACGCCTGGCCTCGAGATACCCGCCGACGCGGCCGGGCTTGATGTTGATCACGGCGGCCGCGCCGAATGCGATCGCATCGGCCGCAGAGGCCGCGGAGACGATCGACTCATCGAGGCACATCGGCGTCGTCATCGCCTTGGCGAGCAACGCATGCTGCCGCAGGTCATCATCAGCGAGAGGCTGCTCGATCAGCAGGAGACCGAAGTCGTCCAGCTGCCGAAGCAACGGCGCATCCAGCAGCGTGTATGCGGCGTTTGCGTCGACCTGCAGGGGGATGTCGCCAAAACGCTCGCGCACCGCCCGCACCGGTTCGATGTCCCAGTCTGGTCGGATCTTGAGTTTGATGCGCACGTAGCCCTGATCGAGATAGTCGCCGACGGTCGCGAGCAGACTGTCGATGGAATCCGCGATGCCGACCGAGACGCCGGAAGGGACGGATGTCGTCGTGGCTCCGAAGTAGCTGGCGAATGATTTTCCGCTTGCCCGCAGCTGAGCGTCGAGCACGGCCATCTCCAGGGCTGCCTTCGCCATCCGGTGGCCCTTGATATGCCGAAGCGCGTGCCCGACGACCTCGGCCGTGAGGGCGTTGCCCGATTCCTGCCAGCGATACAGCATCGGGATCAGGTAGCGACGCAGCACCTCGCGGGCCCCGTCCACGTATTCCTCGGAATACACCGGGTCGCGAAGTGAAACGCACTCGCCCCACCCCACCACCTCTGAACCATCGACCTCGGCGGTGAGCTTCACCAGCATCGGGGTGCGCTCGGTCTGGGTCGAGAACGACGTCGTGAACGGAGCCACGAGCGGTAGCCGGATGGTGATCAACTCAACGTTGAGAATGCGCAATTTCAATTCCTTTCTATGCGGTAGAAACCGCTTCGGTCGAAGCCGACGATTTGCCAGCCGCCCGCAAGTAGCGGGATCAAAGTACCTCTGAGGGCGAGCCTCCAGCGCTCGGCGGCGGCCGGATCGGTGCGACGGAGTAGTTCCACGTCGGACGGGATCTCGACTCGGCACGCACGTGCATGCTCAGCGAGGGCAAGATCGAGCACCGGTCCGCGCTCGCCGCGGCTCAGGACCGCCGGAGGCAGGGTTCCCTCGCTGTCGGATGGCGTGGAACCGGAGTTTCGAAGGTCCCAGTTGAGCAGGAGCCGGTCGCTCGCTTGGCCACGATTGAGTTCGTCGGTCATCTCGCCGTAGAAATTGGGCAAGTACTGCGCCGGGCGTGCCCCGAGCCTTTCCAAATTGAAGAAGGCGTTTCGGGCAACCAGCGGGTCGAAGGTCCAGGTCATGGTTTCGACGCCTCGAGCCAGGCACCAAGCGCGCTGGTGGTACTTGAGCGCCTTTCCGATTCCGCTCCCGGCGCGATCCTTGGCAACCCCGGTGATGTGAGAGTGGAGCGCCAAATCTTTGGGGGCGTAGAAGAAGGCTATGCACGCGGCCACCATTTCCTCGCCGTCGAACGCACCGACCACATAGTTTCGTGCGTGGGCCAGGGCGATCAGCATGTCGGGCTTTACTTGCATCCGCATCGGCTCCAACCCCCACACGTCCGCGAGGAGTTGGGCTGCGGTCTGCATGTCGGCAGAACCGTGCAGCTCCCTGATTTCGACGTTGCTTTCCTTCGCATAGACAGCGGCGAGCTCCACGGCATCCGCCTCGATCACGATCAAGCCGTTCACCGTGTGGACTCCTCTCTAGCGAAGAGCGGGACGCCGATCTGCGGCACCGCTCTGACCAACTCTTTGGTGTACGAATCCTGTGGCGCTCCGATGACCTGGGCCGCCTGACCGCGTTCGACGATCTCGCCGTGGTTCATCACAGCGATCTCGTCACACACCCGGCTCACGACGGCAAGGTTGTGGCTGATGAACAGCACGGTCAGCGACAAGCGTCGCTGAAGATCGAGCAGTGAATTCAAGACCGTTCCCTGAACGGAGACATCGAGCGCCGAGGTGATCTCGTCCGCAAGCAGGACATCCGGTTCGGCGGCGAGCGCCCGAGCGAGGGCGACCCGCTGGCGCTGACCCCCCGAGAGGGTGCCCGGATAGGCATACGCCAGCGACGGCTCAAGTTCCACCATCGTCAGGAGCTCTCCGACGCGCGCAGCGCGGGCTGGCCGGCTCATCGCCCGGTACGTGCCCGACTCAAGGCGCTTCCGCCGCTCGGTTACATCGAGCGCCTCCCTGATCGAAACACCGATCGACATCCTCGGGTCGAGACAGGAATATGGGTCTTGGAAAACCATCTGGATGCGTTGCCRCACCCGGCCGGCACTTCCTTTCGCATGGGCGACGTCAACACCGTCAAGCAGGATGCTTCCATGGCGGGGTTCGCTCAAGCCGACAGCGGTTCTGGCGATGGTCGATTTTCCCGAACCCGACTCGCCGACGAGACCGACGATCTTCCCCGACGGGATGACCAGGTTGATACCGCGAACAGCGTCGAACGCGGTCCGACCAGTTCCGAACCGGACCCAGAGATCACGGAATTCAAGGGTGCTCATGCGACTTCCTCTGCAACCACTGTTGGAAAGACCGTTCCCTCAGGAATGGTGGCGAACGGCTCGCCCTTCTTCGTGCTCATGTTCGGCACGGCGTCGAGCAGTGCGCGGGTGTACGGGTGTTTGGCCCGGCCCGCCACGAGGTCCTCAACCGTGACGTCCTCGACGATCGACCCCCGGTACATGACCAATGCACGTGAACAAAGCCCGGTGACCACGGCGATGTCATGGCTGACGAGCAGGATCGCCGCGTTCTCCTCTGTGTTTACTGCTTTCAGGAGGCTGAGAACTCCGCGCTGCACCGTCACATCCAGGGCGGTCGTCGGCTCATCGGCGATGATCAAGGCGGGCCGGCCCATCAACCCCATCGCGATCATGGCCCGCTGACGCATTCCGCCCGAATACTCGAATGGATATTGCTTGGCTCGCCGTTCGGGGTCGGGGATCCGAACCTCGCGTAGGCGATCTATCGCCAGCGCGTTGGCCTCCTTGGCGCTCAACCCCTCGTGCAGGCGGCCGATCTCGGCGATCTGCGCGCCGACTTGCAAGGCGGGGTTGAGTGAGGTCGATGGGTCTTGGAAGACGAGCGCAAGTCGGGTGCCCAGGTGCCTCCGCAACGCGACAGAGCGGATGCGGCTGGGCACCTTTCCGTTTCTGGTGAGTTCCGCTCCATCGAAACGCACGCTCTGCGCGGAGACGTCGAGCGGTTCTTCCAACAGCGCGGCAACAGCCAGGCAGGTCAATGATTTGCCCGACCCCGACTCACCCACGAGACCGACGATTTCGCCGCGTCGGATGTCGAAGCTCACGTTGTTCACGGGGTGCTTCCAATCAGATCCGACTGGGGCCGCAACGCGTAGGCCACGTACTCGAAGCACGGTGTCACCGTCTGTGTCATCGGCATCCGTGATCACGTCCGACGTGCTGGGTTCAATTCGAGGCAGTGCCCGTGGCCTTTTGCCCAAGAGGGGTTCGATTCCGAATCCGCGTGAGAGGGTTTCCCCGAGCAGGGTGAAGACCACGCCGACGAAGATCACCGCCGCGGCCGGAGCGAGGGCCGTCGCGGGGTTGACATAAATCTTGCTGAGCCCCTCGTTGAGGAGTCGGCCCCAATCGAAGTCCGGAGCCTGTACGCCCAACCCCAGGAATGACAGACCCGCGAAAGCGACCAGTGCACTTCCGGCCGCGAGACTCGCGTTGACGATCAGTGGTTCTCGAACATTGGGGAGCACATGCCGCAGCAGGATCCGAGTCTTCGGGACACCGAGAACTCGAGCCGCCAGTACAAAGTCACGCCCAGCGATCGAGGAACTCATCGTCTGGGCCAGGCGGCCGAAAGCGGGCATCATGGCGAAGCCGATGGCCAGCACCGCGCCTTCCACCCCAGTACCCACGACGATGGAAAACAGCATGATGAGCAGAAGGGCGGGGAACGCGATGGCGAGACCGGTGGCGCTGACGACGAGTCTGGCCGCCCGGCGCGGCAGCACGATCGGCAAGAACCCGATCAGCACTCCGCCTGTCACACCAAGAATCGTCGCAACGAGCGCCATGCCGACCGACAGCCGAGCCGCCGTCAGCACGCGTGCCAGGACATCGCGCCCACCGGCATCAGTGCCGAAGAGGTGCTCTGCACTCGGCGGGGCCGAAAGCTGACTGTAGTCGGTCGCTGTCGCCTGCGCACCCCAGATTATTGGTCCGAAGACCATGCCGAATACAACGACGACCACACCGAAAACCGCGGCGATGCCGAGTGGCGTGCGAAGCACCGCGGCAAATCGGTGCGCCTGTCGCTGGCCCGACACCGGGGGTATGTCAACGGTAGCCATCAGTTCTCCTTCAATGCAGACCGCGGGTCAAGCAGAACCAGCACAACGTCAACGAGAAGCGTCACAAGTAAGACGAACAATCCGTAGACGATGATGATCCCCTGGGCCAGCGGGAAGTCCTTGTGCATGATCGAGGAAACAATCGTCATGCCCAGCCCTGGCCACGAGAAGATGGTCTCAACGAGCACCGTCCCCGCAATCAGCCCGCCCAGGACCAGCCCACCGATGGTGAGGGAAGAGGTCAGCAGATTGGGCAGAGCGTGTCGCATGTACAACCGCCAGCTCGACATTCTCTTGGCACGGGCGGTGCGAATGTAGTCCTGGTCGAGCACGAAGAGGGCTTCTGCCCGCACGATTCGAGAGATGCCGGCGATCCCGCCAAGGGCGAGCGCGAGCACAGGCAGAATGTACGAGTTCGGTCCGCTCCGCCCGGCCACGGGCAGTAGTTGAAACTGCACCGCGAACACGTAGATGAGTCCGACTCCGATCAGGAACTCGGGAATGACGGCGACGAAGCCGCTGACGGTCGTGTAGCCGAGTTCCAATCCCCGCCGGCGGCCGCCGCGCGTCAACGCGGCGGCCGCCAGACCGATGGGAATGGCAAATGTCAACATGACGATCAGTGCAAGGACAGCCAACTCAATCGTTGCCGGAAGTCGCTGGCCGATCACTTCGGTTACGGGCAGCTGCAGGCTGAACGAGTCACCCAGGTTTCCGGTCAGCAGTCCCTCCCAGAAGCGGATGTACTGCTCCCAGATCGGCAGATCCAGGCCCAGCGAGGCCCTTCGCGCGTCGACGACGGCCTGGGAGGCATGGATGCCCAGGGCCATTCGCACCGGATCGCCCGGAATTGCCCGGATGGCGAGGAATGCGACGGTGACGAGAACAGCGATCGAGGTGGCGAGCCGGGAGAGCCGGCGGAGCAGAAACGTTCTCCACAGGCCACCCCGCTTCACCTTCATATCCGGTGCGTTGGCCGGGCTGAGCACCCCCTCGGACGGGAGTGTGTGTTGCGCAGTCATTCTGAGCTACCGAAGCACGCGGTAGGCCGAACCGGGAACAATCGCATTTCCGGTGGCGTAGATCGATGTGGCGCCGTTGAAGTAGACGTTGTCCGTCGCGACTGAAATCGGGATCAGGTCGGTCTGCGCGAACAACGCCTGCTCGGATTGCTTCCACAACTCACACGCGGCCGCACCAGTTTCAAGGCTGGCTTTCCCGACCAGGTCCTCGTATTTGGCGTTCGTGATGGAGGCGAAGTTGGTTCCGTTGGGCGGCACCGGGCCGGTCAGGTAGGCCGGGAAGATGCTCGGGGTATCACTGTTGAGCGTGAGTGAAGTCACATCCCACTTGCCTGGATCCTCCGGAGCGAAATTGTTCGTGATGATGTAGTTCTGATCACCGCCGAGAAGCTTGACGTCGACTCCCAGTGATGTCCATTGCGTGGCCAGGTACTCGGCCGCAGCGTTGTCGAGGTCTGAGTCATTGATGTAGTAAAGCGAGAGCGTCAGCGGCTTACCGTTCTTCGCCAATTTGCCTGACGAGTCCTTGGTCCATCCGGCCGCGGCGAGTGTGGATTTCGCCTGTGAGACGTCGAATTCCGGCAGCGTGCCCTTGATGCTGTCGTACGTGCATCGTTTGGGCTCTACGGCAATCAGCGATGTGGCCCGCGTGCCGTTTCCGGCAGTAATGATCTTCGTGTAGGTATCGAGATCGATGGCTTCCGTCAACGCCTTGCGAACCTCGGGGTCCGACGTTGGAAGCCCGTCGAAATGATTGAACGTGATCTGTCCCGCGAGTCGGGAGGTCGGCTTCGAATCAAGCCCGGCTGCTTTCACCCGCGGCTCGTCGGGCCCGGAGATGTCTGCAATGTTGAGCCCTTTGGAGAGGAGCAGGTTGGCGGCAGTGCTCGAGTTCGTCACGATCTTGAGGACCACCGTCTCGGGCACACCCAGCGTTTCCGAGGTGGTAGCGCCGTCGGGGCCCCAGGTGTAGCCCGCGCGACGTTCCAAGGTGATGTGGTCGTTCGGAACCACTTCCTTGATGACGAAGAGTCCGGTTCCATCGCTAGCCGACGCGACGCTCTTGGGATCCGCCAACCCCGCCGAACAGAGAAGTGCCGTACTACCGATGTTCTGAAGCAGGAAGGGAGACGCCTCGGGCGTCTCGACCGTGAGCACATCGCCCTCGGCGGTCGCCTTCGCGCCACCAGGAATGACCGAGTCCTTCAAGGGCGAACCGTTGGCCGGGTCCACAATCCAGTTGAAGTTGTCAGCGGCAGTCTGAGCGGTGAATGGGGTGCCGTCGGAGCACGTCACCCCTTGCTTCAGGGTGAAATCGACCTTCGACGGCGATTCCGTCCATTTCGTGGCCAGATAGGGCTTGAGATCCCCCGTGGAAGGATCGGCGAAGAGGAGCGTGTCATACGTGTAGGAAGCCACGATCTGCGCGGCTACCAAGTCGGAAACAGCCGGGTTGAGATCGCCCGGGTCTTGACTCAAAGCAACGGTCAGCGTGCCGTCTTTGGCATAGTCTGCTTCCGAGTTTCCTGATGATGTGGGTCCGCTGCACGCGGCAAGGACGAACGTACTTCCTGCGGCGAGCGCTATCGCGGAGATCAAACGAACTTTCATGGCTGTCCACCTTGGGGTGTCGAGAATTGCAAGCCAGCTATCCCGCATCATTGCGGGTGCTCCGGTTAACAATTGCCCATGCGCCCACAGCAATCATCGTTCAAAAGACCAAGCTTGAGCCTCCAAGTTGAACTGTTGACCCAACGATCTAATGGAACAGTCGTAACTCCAACATGAGGCCGAACCGCACCTCGTGATCCTGCAGATCGATCCCGCCGATTTCTGCCAACCGGCCAAGCCGGTAGCGGAATGTGTTCTTGTGAACCTGGATTGCGTCTGCGGCAGCACGAACGTCACCGAAATTCTCCAGCCAGCTGCGGAGAGTCGCGACCAATTCGGTATTGTGCTCGACGTCGTAGCTGCCGAGCGCTTCCAACGGGCCGCTGATCGAGACCTTGTCTGCCGCGACAAGATCCGAAAGCCGCAAGATCAGCGCTGACGCATAGACATCTGCGATCGTCGCGACACGCAACTCCGCCCCCTCTCGGCCCCGCAGCACACGGAGCGCGGAATCCGCCTCAGTTCGCGAGCGATTCAGATCGGAGACATCTGATACCACCGAACCGATGCCGGCGAACAGAGTGCTCGGTGACTCGACTCGGGCGATGAACGTTCGGGCGATCTGCACCGCCTCGTCCTGCGCACTTTGGTTTGTCGCGCGCAACGGCACGACGGCATAGATGGTGCGTCCCAACAAAGACGCAACGGCCCTCGGATAGATGGGCTGGAGATATACGTTCAGGGCGCTGGCGACGCGAAGCGCCTCCGACTCCGACCGGGCGGCGTCTTCCTGCTCACTCCGCCCACCGATCGCGATCACACACGCCGCCGATTTGGAGAAATTGAGCTGATTCGCGCCCTCCCTCGCCCGGGTTCCCCCTTCGAGCAACATGCTGACGAGGCCCAGCCGAAGTCGTGCCGAGGAGTCCGCGCTGACGCGTGCTCTGAGCATCGTCAGAGCGACAACGCGTGCAGCTTCGACCATTCCTTGCTCACGCTGCTCGGTGAGCGGCTCGCGAACCACGGCCCAGATCGAGCCGAGCAATTCCGCTCCCGCCTTCACGCGCATCGCAACGCGTGGCAGCGCCGATGGTTCCGGTTTCTCCACGAACACGGGACGCTCTGAGTTGTAGATGCGCCGGAACGAGCCATTCTTGCGGTGCGCGTCGTGGAGCACCTCCGGAACCTGAAGTCCCAGGATTGTGCGCCGGCGCGGCTCGTCCGTTCCCGCCTGATCGGCCGAGAAGGCGATGACACGCGAGGAGAGATCTTCGATCGTCACGGGCGCCTGCAACAGCGCAGCCAGTGCGTTGGCGAGCTCAAAGAGGTTTGCTCCGATATCCGCTTCGGCCCCGGGGCCCGCATCGTCAGACGGGTCGATGCTCAACGCGGAAGTCAACATCGTGGCGACCTGAATCCAGGATGCTCCCCGCACCAGACCGAAGAGCACCAACCCGGTCTCCTCCACCGCTCTCGTCACTTCGTCACTCGTCGGAACGGGCTCCCGCAGCACCAGAGCGACTGCCCCTTCCGCCGCGAGCATGCGGATCTGCTCGGCGGAGTTGTCAGAACCCGAAATTCCCACGCCCAGCACTAGTGCGTCCGTTGTCACTGCTGAATGGTCAAGCGGATCGTAGAGCACCACGGATCGCACGAGCCGACTTGCCTCAAAGGTGCCGGCCTCCAGCGAGAGAAGCGTTGACCCGAGCCGTTCGACAATGCGACCCAGTGTCGGCTCTGGCGCACGGTTTGAAGATTCCCTAGACATCGGCTGCTCTCCCTTTTGCCCAAATGTACAGCCTGACCGCCATGAGATTGGTCGTCCGAACGAACAATTCGCGTTCTCGGAAAGTGATACTGGACACGTGCCAACAGCCACGTAGAGAGGTCTGACAACAAATGAAGGTCTACATTTCCGTCGACATGGAGGGCATCGCCGGGATCGCGACGCTGGATCAGATTGTGCGTGGCGGTTACGGCTATCCACGCGCCCAGGAGCTCATGACGGCGGAGACCAACGCTGCCATCGCGGGCGCGTTCGACGGCGGTGCCACCGCCGTTGTCGTCAATGACTCACACGGCACCATGGACAACTTGATCCATGAGCAGCTCGACCCTCGCGCCCGCCTCGTCTTCGGGTCGCCCAAGGCTCAGTGCATGGCCGAGGGACTCACTGCGGATTGCGACGTTGCCCTTTTCGTGGGCTACCACGCACCTGCGGGGTCCCCGGGACTGCTGGCTCACACATTTTCGAGTCATTTCACGGAGGTCCGTCTCGACGGACGCCCCGTTTCAGAAGCCGAAGTCAATGCGCTGTATGCCGCCTCCCTGGGTGTACCGGTGGGACTCGTCACCGGGGATGACGTGATCTGCGCACTCGCGCATGCCGTCATCCCCGGCGTCAGGACTGTCGAAGTCAAGGTCGCCCACGGCTGGTCCGCCACTGATTCGCTCTCGCCGAGCGCCGCACGGGAACTTGTCCGTGCGGCCGCAGCCGAAACCGTCCGCACCGCAGCGTCGCTGCCCCGCCCCGAAAATCCCACCGAACTCGTGCTCGAGATCGACATGCCGACCCCCCTGGCCGCCGAGTTGGCCCTCGGGGTGCCCGGAGTCGAGCGCACCGGCGATCGAACAATTCGGCGCCGTGCTCACAACGTGTCAGAGGTACTCGGACTGATCAGTGTCAATTACGAACTCGCCGCCAGTGCGATGCGCAACAAGATGGCGATCATCAACCGGCGGTAGCCCCCCCCGACCAACCGTTCCACATCGATCGAGGAGATCAATCACAATGACTGACTACATTTCAACCCAGCACCGGGCACCTGCCACGACCCCGCTCCTGAGCATTCTGAGTCTCGTCTCCGGAGTGCTCGGATTTCTGACTGGATTCGTCCCGGTGCTCGGACTCGCCTTCTCCGTTGTCGGGCTTGTGCTGAGTATCAAGGGACGCGCGAAGGAGCCACAGGGAAACGTTCTGGCCATTATCGGCATGACCCTGGCCGTCATCGGCCTCATCGCCGGCACGATTGTTCTGCTCGTGACGATTCTCGCGATCGCCAATGGCGCCAAGTTGACGTCGCCGTAGAGGTGGGCCATTCCACCGCCCCATGACCAACAACACCGCGACGTAAGGACTCTCGTGAAACGCTCAGATGAAGTCAATCTGGACAGCGATTATTGGCAGCAACGTCTGGACACCCTGATTGCCACGTATCAGGTGCCAGGCGCCGTTTTCGGAATCCTCCGCACTGGCGCCGACTCCGCAGGGGCGGGCGACGAGGAGCGCTGCATTGTGGCCGCCGGTCAAACCAACATCCGCACCGGCCACAGAGTGACCCCCGACACCTTGTTTCAACTCGGTTCGATCACCAAGACCTGGACCACGACCCTGGTCATGCAGTTGGTGTCTGAGGGGGTCTTGGACCTGGACGCCCCGATCCGGGATGTGCTGCCGGACTTCACACTCGCCGACGAATCCGCCGCAGCCACCATCACGATGCGGCACCTCCTCACGCACTCCAGCGGCATCGACGGCGATCTCTTCACGGACACCGGCCGCGGCGACGACTGCGTGGAAAAGTACGTGGCGACCCTGCCCACGGCCGAGCAGATCTTCAGCCCGGGACTGACCTGGTCCTATTGCAACACCGGGTTCGTGATTGCAGGACGCGTCGTCGAAGTGCTGCGAGGGATGACGTGGGACGCGGCCCTGGCAGCGTACATTCTGGCGCGCTTGGAGCTCACGGCAACGACCACCTTGCCAGAACAGACGGCGCTTCACAGTTTCGCCGTGGGACATGTGGGGGTGGGAGCGGCATGCGACGTCACCGACGTATTCCTTTTTCCGCGCAGTGTCGGGCCCGCCGGGTTGATCACAGCCTCCACGGGCGACACCCTCACCTACGCTCGCTCGTTCCTCCCCGGAGGGACAGCGTTGATGCCTGCCGAGCAGCTGTCGGAGATGCTCCGCAGTCAAGTCGGCGTCTCACATGCCACCACGTTGGCCGACGAATGGGCCCTGGGCTGGTGTCTGCAGGATTGGGGCGGAGTACCGACCATCAACCACGATGGCGCAACGCTGGGTCAGAACTCCTACCTTCGATTGTTTCCTGAGCAAGGGATCGTCTTGGCTCTGTCCACCAATGGTGGTCATGCAGACAGCCTCCATCGTGAACTGTTCACCGAGGCGGCACACCTGTTCGCAGGGGCGACAATGCCTCCGATCTTTGCCCCGGAAGCGGGCGCTGCGACGGATGTCGCAGCGGTTGCCGGAGATGGTCTCGGTGATTTCGCCGGTGCCTACGAGGCAGCCGGCCTGAGAATCGTGATCGAGCCTCGACCGGACGGCGCAGTTGGCGAGTATCAAACATGCGCTTTCGACACCAGCGAACCCGAGGCGATGAGCGCGGAGCTGACAGTCGTGAGCGCCGGAAGGTACTTCGGGGCGCTCCGTCCGGACAGCCCCGATTGGATTCGGATCAGCTTCGAGCCCACCGCAGAAAGACAACTAATGCACTTCGGTCTGAGAGCGTACCCGCAGGTCACCGAACAACGACAGGGTGCGGCGGAGTGAGCACGATCGACGAGCATCCCGCTTCTTTGCTTGCACGGTGCACTGAACGATTGCCGCTGATGCTCGCAGACCTGGAGCGCCTGGTGAACTGCGAGTCACCCTCGCACGACTTCCAGGCCGTCGCAACGAGTGCGAATGTGATCGCTGACCTCATCGAAGAACGCCTCGGCCAGCGGCCTGAAACGGTCGAAATCGGCGGATGTCAACACCTGCGTCTCAGATTCGGAACGCCTCGAGTGATCGTCCTCACGCACCACGACACGGTGTGGCCACGCGGCACACTCGCCGATATCCCCTTCTCCAATGTGGACGGCCTCATCAGGGGCCCCGGTTGTTTTGACATGAAACTCGGACTCGTCCAGGCGATCCACTCACTCGCGGTTGTGCTCGAACGCGGAGGAAGCCAGGCGCTGGACGGAGTGAATCTTCTGGTCACCGGCGACGAAGAAACGGGGTCTGCCACCTCCCGCGCCCTGATCGAGTCCGAAGCCCACGGGTGCGCAGGGGCCCTCGTGCTTGAGGCAGCCGGCGACGGTGGGGCACTGAAGATTGAGCGCAAAGGCGTTTCCAGCTATCGAGTCGCAGTTCAGGGTCGGGCGGCGCACGCTGGCCTCGAGCCGGAAAAGGGGGTGAACTCCAGCATCGAACTGGCCCACCAGATCCTGGCAATCGAAACTCTCGCCGACGCTGCCACAGGAACCACCGTTACACCCACCACCCTGAGCGCCGGAACGACCCGGAACACCGTGCCGGCGGAGGCGACAATCGACGTCGATGTCCGGGTGCGCATACGCGTCGAACAGAAACGTGTCGATGCCGCCATGCGTTCCCTCGTGCCCAAGAACCCGGCCGCGACTCTCTCCGTCAGTGGTGGGATGAACCGGCCCCCCATGGAGCGAGCGAGCGCAGTCGGCCTCTTCGATCGGGCGGAACGGATAGCGATGCGGGAGGGGCTCGGCAATCTCACCGCCGTCGCCGTCGGCGGGGCTTCAGACGGCAACTTCACTGCGGGAATCGGCGTTCCTACCCTTGACGGCCTTGGTGCTGTCGGCGGTGGCGCACATGCCCGCAGCGAACACGCTCTCGCTGAGATGGTCCCACCGAGGACGGCCCTTGTAGCCGCCCTCATCGAGGAATTGTGTGGATCCCCGCTGGCTCGACAGGAACGATGATTCGAGCTGATTCCCGCGGAATGAACGGATGCCGATGCATCCGCCCTGTCGAAGGGGCGTCTCGGCCTAGGCCAGTGTGTCGGCGCTGCTCGCACGCAGGAGTGCGTCGATCGCGGCGATGACCACCGATGCGGACTGCGTCGCCGCGTCGTCCACCTGCTCCAGAAAGTCGTCTTGGGCGGCGGGTCCGCACAGGTCGGAGATGCCCCGAACTGAAACGAACGGGACCCCGAACACGTGGCAGGTCTGAGCGATGGCGGATGACTCCATGTCCGTCGCCAGTGCTCCGGGGAAATCGCCGGTGATGCTCACTGCTCGGGCAGGAGTCACGAAGCTGTAGCTGGAGACGATCAGACCCTGGTGCACGGTGCCGGCGCTGAGCCTGTGAGCGGCGCCGATGGTTTCGACCAGTTCATCGGGCGCGAAGTAGCTTGCCGGCATCCGCGGAACCTGACCGAGCACGTAGCCGAATGCGCGAGCGTCGGCGTCGACGTTGATGTACTCGGTGCCGACGACGACATCGCCGACCCGCACCTCGGCGCCCAACCCGCCGGCACTGCCGGCGCTGATGAGCAGCGGCGAACCGGGTTTGCTCTCGTCGCGCTGCGCGTCGAGGATTGCTGCGGTTGCGGCGCCGGCCGCGTTGACGAGGCCGATCCCGGTGCGCACGAGCACGACCGGGTGGCCGCTCAGCACGACGTTGTGGTGAACCGAATTTCCGATCGCTCGCGCTTCGCCGACCTGTTCAGCTCGGGCGAGGAACGGCTCAAGCTCGTCGTCCATCGCGACCAGGATGACAACTTCGGGAGAGCTCACGCGAAGACCACGTTCCAGGTTTCGCGACCGGCCAGGAAGCCCGCGGCCGCAGCCTGCGCATCTTCGAGCGAGTGGTTGGCACCCCAGCCGCATTGAATTTCATTTGCAGCGGGCACCGAATCTGCCTTCAGGATGTCGTTCAGCGTCACCTCGATGAGCGCGGCAACTTCGTCGAACTCGGGGGCGCCCTGCATGATCAGATAGAAACCCGTTTGGCAGCCCATCGGCGAGAAGTCGATGACCTTGTCGGAGTGGTTGCGCGAGTGCTCGGCGAAGAGGTGCTCGAGCGAGTGCACGGCCTTCATCTCGAGGTGGTCGACATTCGGCTGCGTGAACCGCACATCGAACTTCGTGATCACGTCACCGGCCGGAAGGCGCTTCGTGTCGGCAACGCGCACATAGGGCGCCGCAACGAGACGGTGATCGAGATTGAAGGATTCGACGTTCATTCGCTCTGGGTTCATTTTCAACATTCTGTTCGAGTTCGGACCAGTCTCGCTCGTGCGACCGACATCCCGGGTCACATTTATCGGCATCAAGAGAAGTGTGAAGCGAGGTCTCTTCGTCGCGCGAGGTCGTAAATCTACGACGAATACGAGAATACGCTGCCTCGGCTCGGGGCCGGCTGCGCGCTCGAACGGCGTCACGTCAACCCAGCATCAACCCCGTGTCAGCGCGGCGTCAAACGGATGATCGGGATCTCACGGTCGGTGATCGTCTCGTACTTGGCGTAGTTCGGCGACTGTGTCGTGATCATCCGCCAGGCGTCGTCGCGTTCTGCGCCGTGCAGTTGCGCGGCACTCACCTCAATGCGCTGTCCGGCAAACTCGATGCGAGCCGCGTCGGGATGCGCCGCGAGGTTGAGGTACCAGGACGGATTGTGTGCAGCACCTGACGCCGATGCCACGATGAGCTTCGCGTCACCCCCGCCGGGAAACCACCCCACGGGGGTCATCCGTTCCGCTCCGGTTTTTCTCCCGATCGTCACAAGCACCAGCACCTGAGTCCGCCCGAGGGAGCCGGTGCGACGGACATGGCCGACCATCCACTGGTTGCCCCAGCGCGCGACTCGATTGCGCCTCGGCTGACGGGCGCCTCGCGTTCCATTGTGAGTGTCGAATGCCATGGTCTCGTCCCGTCTACTTGTCGTCATTCTGCAGGAAGGCCAGCACCGCTCGCTCTGGCGTGCACAACGTCGGTCTCAACAAATCCGCGCATGACGACGACACAGGCCAGAGCCGCAACCCCGATCGGGCCGAGCGTCGCTAGACACACCCATCTGCGAGCCACGATTCCATAGTCCTCCTGTCCGGCCGTCAGCGACAGGAGGGCCAGCCTCGTCATCCGATGGCGGCTGGCCCTGACACCGTGAGGAGCGCATCCATGCCGTCGACGGCCTGATCGCCCACGTCATGTACGAGGGCGTCACGACACCGTTCACCATCAATGGCGATGCGGGCAACCGGCCAGAGTAAAGCGCTGCATGTCCGAATACTCGACATCGTGTGCAGATTTCACCGCAAGATCCGCTCACGCACCGCCCACGCCAGCGCCTTCGATTCATGGTCGCGCAACCAATGACCGGCGGCAGGGATGATTTCGAGAGTCGCATTCGGAATTGCTTCCCGGTATGCGCGTCCATGCGTATTGGGAACAAGCACATCTGCGCCGCCATAGACCAGAAGCGTGGGTTGGCTGATGTCACGGGGATGAAAACCCCACGGTTCACGGAACAGCGCAAGATCGTCGTCGATCCATCCGTTGAGGCCTGCGGAGATCCAGTCCTCGGCTTCGAGCGCCTCCTCCATGCGAACGTCAGCGCGGGCGAGCACTTCACGATCGCTCGGCGGAAGAACGTCTATCCAACCGTCAAGCGCCGCCTCGGCGGAACCGAGAGACTCAATGAAAGCACGAAGGGTTGACTCGCCCTGGATCGCTGCGCTGATCTCGGCGGCCGTCTCGGGCAACATCCCCGCCTGCGGATCAAATCCATCGCACGGCACGGGGCCGATCCCAACATCGATACAGAGCCGTGTCACGCGCTGGGGAAGAAGCGCCGCGGCCGCAGCGGCATGCGGGCCCCCGCCCGAGGTTCCCATGACGGCAAACGTCTCGATGCCGCACTCATCGGCAATGAGCGCCGACCAGCGCGCGGCGTCGACAACTCGGCGTCCGGGCTGTCGGGGAGATCCTCCGTAGCCGGGACGATCGAGGGCAAGCACACGGATCCCCAGCTCAGCCGGGGCGTTCCAGCCACCGGGAACCGCGGCCGAACTACTCGGTGTCCCGTGATGGAAAATGACTGGGGGCCCGGCCGGATCGCCCCACTCACGCACTCGAATGGCTTCGCCGCTCGAATCCTCGACGTCGAACTGCCGCAGCCAGGGCGCGCTCACTCGACCACCATCACATCGCGCGGCAGCGACGAGAGAAACCGTGGGCCGCCGTCTTCGAATACGACGGTGTCGACAAGAACTACCTCATTGAAACTCTCGAAATTGGTCACGAGGCCGGCCTCGATGACGCCCTCGATGTCCTGATGAATGCTCCAGGTGAACTCTCCGACGAAGTCTGTCGGCGGCACCGAAAGTCCCAATTCATAACCGCAGGCGCCTCCCTCAACCTCGTTTGCGCCCAGGAAGTCGCGAACATGTCCGAACAGCGTGCGCCAGGGAGTGCCCACGGTTCCAAACTCACCGATCACGTCGTAGACTCCCGCCGCGACTCTGACGAGCCTGCTGACGTCGGTGGACGGGGCACCGAAACTCAACGGCCGCGTGGCGCGGGCATGGTATCCGTCATAGGACGCCGCCATGTCCGGATAGAACAGTTCCGAATCTCCCAGCGGCTCCCGCGAGCTCAACGAATGGATCGACCAGGTTTCATGCCCCGATGCAACGGTTTCGTGAAGCGCTGCAGGTTCGCCGCCGGCACGCACCATCGCAAGATTCCAGAGTGCCCAGGCTTCGAGTCCCGAGGTCTCGGGCGTGACCTGCTCGCGGAGCGCGAGCACTCCCGCGTCACACGCGGCCTGTGCCCTCTCGATTTTCTCGATCTCGGCGGTTGTCTTCAACCGGCGGATGCTCCGAAACGGCAACGACACATCCGTGACCTGACACCCGAGGCTCACGAGCATCGATTCGATGACACGGGAGACAGCGGGGCTCGGGATGCAGCTCCAGAGTTCAAGCCCGACAACGCTCCCCCGCCACGGCGAGATCTGGTCGCCGAGAAACGAAACGTACTCGGCGAGCGACGGTTCATGAAAGTCTGACGAGCCAGGGACAGGCCTGAAATCTCTCACCGTCGACGTCGCGGCGATGAGGCCCTCGTGGTACTGACTGTCAATGACGAAGGGCTCCCCGTCCGAGACGTGTACGACGGTGCACTGCGCGGGAGGGAGCGACGTTGAGGTGTGTTGTCGATACCAGCGCGAGCGGTATCCATGCAGCCACGCCATCGTGTCAGGCGCTGTGATGATTGCGATGTCGATCCCGTTTTCGGACATCGCGGCGCGCAACGCGAAGAGTCGCGCGGCATACTCGTCAGCTGAAAACGGCAGGCCGCTGAGCTCATCTGTCAGAATTTTTGCAAGGGACACTGAAAAGGCCTTCCGGTTGGTCCCCGCATCACTGCGGAACCCTCATCGATAAGAAATCAGCGCCCTGCTGGACACTGCCCCGCCCATTGTTCAGGTAATGTTCCGCGCGATCATTCAACAACTGTCGCAAGACACCACGAAACTTTGAATCACTGTCGCGTCAGCCGTCGTTGCTGCAACCACGCTTGGATGACGAACCGGGAGTCGCCGTCGTCGAGATTCAAGCCCGTCGTCTCCGCCATCCGACGCAGGCGATAGTAGACAGTCGCCCGGTGCACGAGTATCTCGTCAGCCAGTTGCGCAACGTTTCCTCCATGACGGAAGTATCCGTCAAGCAGCTCGATCACATCAGGAGGGCTCTCGGCAAGCGCTCGCAGGGTCTCGGGAAGGAGATGGGGCTGCGCAGGCTCGGCCAGCATGACGGCAATCGCCGCGGGCACCGGGTGGTCTGACCAGAACACGACGGATTCGTCGCTTTGGCGCCCCACCCGCACGGCCACGCTCGCCTGATCGAATGATTTCCAGGCTGCAGCGAGCTCGGACACCGGTGCGCCGATGCCCACGACGGGGACTTCAGCGCCGATCTCACCGGCCGAGCTCAAAGCCAGGATTTCGCGCACGATTGCGTCGCCGATGGCTTGCAGGGCATCCTTCGGCGGCTCATTGCGGTAGCCAATGAGAATGAAGGTGTCCGGCGATGAAACCCCAAAAGTATAGGCATCAATCATCGGTGTGGAGATCGCGCGCCACAGCGCGCGAAAGATCATCTCCCGCGGCGGGGGCCCTGTCCACTGCGTTCCCTCGACCGGGAGCGACAGGCACAGAGCGACGAACTGACTCGATCGCACAAACATGCCGAGATCACCTAGCTCCCGTGCCGCTGCAGCCCGGGCACTCTGTTCAGGCGACAGCAGCGTGAGCAGCTCAGTCTCAATCTCGGCGTTCACCGCCTCGATTGACTGGGCCATATTGTGGAGAATTCTCGACAGTGTCTGGGTGAAGTCTTCGACAAGTTCGAGTTCAGACGGATCCAACGGTGTGCGGAGGGTAATCCACGCGTAGCCGAGAACCTCATAGCGCGAACGCAGCACGACGCAGAGCCGGTCGAACACGAAGCCAATGCTCTGATGTGCGTTGACGACAACGGGAACGTGATTCGAGCTGAGTCTCTGCTCCTGCAGATAGGCCAATCGGGGACCCGTCGCTTCACGGTCGACGAGCATGGCGACTCGCGCATCGTCGAGGTCGCCGAAGTGAGCGCTGCAGGCGAGCAACCCGAACGAGGCGTCGTCAACCTCGACCGAACGGCTGAGTGAGATTGCCAGACGATCGACAAGTTCCTGAACTGAGTCGAACACAGGCCATGCCGCCTTTCAACAGATGTCAACAGTTGGGGGCCAATCTTACGACAGGCAACGAGGGTACGGCCTCGACCAATACGGTTTACTCACTGGCATCACCCGCGCCGACACCGCCGTCGGCTGGCCAAATTCTTGGAGTTCATGATGACCTACGCCACCCCCACCCGCGAAGAAGGTGGGATTCGGACGCTCTTCGGACTACCAACGACGATGATTCCCCCCACCGTCATCTCGGCCTTTGACCAGTTCGCATTCTGGGGGATGCTCACGATCCTTGTCTTCTACATCAGCACTCCCGCCGCCGATGGCGGAATTGGACTCCCGCTGGCCGTCGCATTTGCAATTTCGTCGGCCTATGCGGGAAGTGTGTATTTGCTCACGCTCGTTGCGGCCTGGATCGCTGACCGCGTTGTCGGCTCAGAAGGTGTGCTCCGATGGGGGGCCGTGCTCGCGATCCTCGGATACGCTGTGCTGGCTTTCATGCCGGGGATTCCGGGGCTCACTCTCGGCCTCGTGGCCGTCATTCTGGGCAGTGCGGGCATGTTTGTGAACGAAGGCACGCTCGTCGGTGGCGCATTGGAGAGCTTTGAGACGAAGCGCGACGCCGGGTTCACGGTGTACTACCTTGCGAGCGCTGCCGGAGCTTTCGTCGGGATCACCCTCATGGGAGTCGTGCAAGCGGCCTTCGGCTTTCACATCGCGTTTGCCGCATCGGCCGTGGGCCTCGCCATCGGGTTGGCGATTTATCTCCCCTTTCGAAAAGCTACAGCCGAGATCGCGCCGAAGGTCGACGAATCTTTGCGCGCGAGTGGCACCCGGCTCGTGGTACCGCTCGTTGTCGTGGCTGCGGCCCTTGTTGCTGCCATCTTCGCGGTGAGCACTGGTTTTGACCCCGCATTGATTGTGGCTGCCGTGTCCGCAGTGCTCGCCGTTGTCTACTTCACACGGTTCTTCACGAGCAGGGATGTCACACCCGCCGAAAAGGCCGGGATCGTTCGCTACCTTCCCTTCTTCTTCGCAACGCTCGTTTTCTGCGCCCTGTACCAGCAGCTCTTCACCACGATTGCAGTTCATTCTGAGGCAGGGACTGACCGCTTCATTTTCGGCTTCGAGATTCCACCGACGGCGGTGCTGGGCATCGCGCCACTCTGCACAATTCTTGTGGCGCCGCTCCTGGCCATCCTCTGGGGCAAACTCGGACCCAAGCAGCCCTCAGCGAGCGTCAAATACGCAATCGCCTTCGCAGTGATCGCTCTCGCACTTGGCCTGCTCGCCATGGCCGCGGCAACCGGCAGCCTCACCCCGATCGCCACCCTGATGTTCATTGTGTTCGTATTCGGGGCATCCGATGTTGTCATTTCGCCCACCGGCATTTCGATGGCAACCGGCGTTGCGCCCAAACGCTTTCAGACGCAGATGCTGTCGGTGCATTTCATCGGGGTGGCCGTCGGAACCGCGAGTTCGGGGCTGATGGCCCAGGCTTTTGTGCCCGGTGAGAACGAGACGACTTACTTCTTCGGGCTGGCCGCTGTTGCTCTCGCCGTGGTGGTCGCAATGGTCGTCTCGCGACTCGCCTTCGGCCGCCGCGTGATCGATGTGGTCGAGACCGTCGGAGCCTGAGAGCAACGGCCGGAGTCTGAGAGCAGCCGGCCACACCGCAGCATCCAATCGGTTGTCGGCGACTTGTTCGTCTGCCGGTCCGCGTAATTCGCTCGTCGGTCCGCACAAGCCGTGAGCACCGCGATGCTTCGGTTCTTGAAGTGTGCACCAGTCTTCCCGCGCGCAAGAAACCCTTTCATGAGCCCGTCGATCGCCTCAACGAAGTGAGAACCATGAGCCACACCATCGCAGTGCCTTCCGACACAGGTCGGCCTCCTGGCCGCACGGGGTCGTTCCACCAACCACGGGCGCTCTACATCGTGGGGATGTTCGAACTCGCCGAACGTTTCTCCTATTTCGGAATGTTGGCGATCCTCATCTACTACGTCTATTTTCCGGCAGACAAGGGCGGACTCGGGCTTGACCAGACTCTCGCCACTGCGCTCGTCGGCGCCTATAGCGGAGCGATCTACCTCGCGACAGTGCTCGGCGGCTGGATTGCCGATCGACTTCTCGGCTCAGCACGAACTCTAATGACGGGCGCGGTTCTCGTGCTTCTCGGCCACCTCGCCCTCGCATTCCTGCCAGGCTTTGCCGGTCTCATTGTCGGGCTTGCGTTGGTCGCCCTGGGTAGCGGGGCGACCAAAGCCACGACCGCCAGCGTGGTGGGCTCCCTCTACGCTCCCGGCGACGCGCAGCGCATCGTCGGCTTCACGATCTTCTACCTCAGCCTGAATCTCGGTGCGCTCTTTGGCGGCCTCGCGACCGCCTTCATTCAACAGGCGGCCGGATTCCACGCCGGATTCGCCGCTGCTGCCGTCGGCATGCTCATCGGGTTGATCGTGTTCCTGCCTGTACGAGCGATGCTTCCGGCGCAGACCCGCATCGTGGCAGCGCCGGCAACTCGTAAAGAAATGCTGCGGGTGGCCGCGATCGCGGGACTGGTAGTCCTCGTTGTCGGGAGCGCTTTCGCTACCGGTGTGGTCACACTGTCCGACGCCAGTGCTCTCGTCGCGGTCATTGCGGCGATTGCAGTCACCGCCTATTTCATCGTGATGCGGCGCTCGACATCGGTTTCGCCACTCGAGTTTCGTTCCGTTGCACGGTACATCCCGATCTTCTTCGCCTCAGTCGTGCAGGTCAGTTTGTGGATGCAGCTCTACACGTCCGTCGCTGTGCACGCGGAGTCGCACTCCGACCGGTATCTCTTCGGGATCGAGTTCCCTCCATCAACGGCCGTTGCAAGCGGGGCTCTCTTCGCCATCGTGTTGACGCCTGTTGTGAACGCCATCTGGTCGCGTCTCGGGGTCCGGCAACCGTCGGTTTCAGTGAGGTACGCCTTGTCGATCGGCATCATGGCATTGTGCTATCTCGTCTTGGGCGTGTGGTCACTTGACGACGGTGCCATGATCCCGATCGCAATCATGCTCGGCGTTGTTGGTGCCTTTTTCCTAGCTGATCTCGTGGCGTCCCCCTCCGGGCTCTCCTATGCCACTGCCGTTGCACCTGCTCAGTTCCGAACGCAGATGGTGTCAGTGCACAGCCTCTCCTACGCAATTGGCGCTTCGCTCGCCGGCGTGCTTGCCCAGTTCTACGACCCCGCTGGAGATGCTGCCGCGTACTTCCTGGCTATGGCCATCGGCGCACTCGTTTCGGCCGTCGTGCTGATCTGCCTGCGCAAGACAGTCAGAGACGGCAGTGCCCTCACCGCCACTCTTCCCCGGTGAGCATCGCCCCCCCTTCTATCCGTCAACGCACCACATCGCACATCCATCCCAAGGAGAAAACCATGACATCGAAAGAAAGCACACTGTTTCGAGCCGGAACAGTCGTCGACGTAAGAAACGGCGCGCTGCTCACCGACTGCGCAATTACTGTCGAGAATGAGCGAATCACGAGCGTCGAGCCGTGGTCCCCCGAGCAACACGATTCTCACGAAGGGGAGTTCGTTGACCTCAGCGGGTACCTGGTCGCACCGGGCCTGATCGACCTGCACACTCACATGATCGGCAGTCTCGCGGAGGGCAGCTACATGCCGTTCCTCACCAAGTCTGCGTCGTGGTCTGTTCTTGAAGGGGTAAGGAATGCCGCGACCACCCTGCGTGCCGGGTTCACGACGGTGCGGGAACTGGGCACTTTCCGGGCGTTTGTGGATTGCGACCTGCGCAATGCGATCAACGACGGCATTGTCATTGGCCCCCGAATCTTCGCCGCGGGTGGCTACGTGACGAGTTCGTCCGGAGGCGGTGAGATCACTGATCTCGCATCCGATATCGAGTTGCCCCGTGATTTCCGTATTGGAGTGGCCGACACCGTCGATGAAGTACGACGGGCTGTGCGAACGTTGCTCCACGGCGGGTCCGATCTCATCAAGATCATTGCAACCGGTGCCGGCTACGCAGCCGGAACGACCCCGGGCGCACCCGAGTATTCGGAGGCTGAGATTCGGGCCGCGGTCGACGAGGCCGCGCTCTACGGCAAATATGTCGCCGCGCATGCGCACGGGACCCTCGGCGCCCTCCGCGCCGTACGCGCAGGAGTGCGCACACTCGATCACGGCTCATTGATCGAGGGGAAAGAGATCTTTGACGCGATGCTTGAGCATGAGACCTTCTTTGTGCCGACGACTTACGTCGTGCGCTGGGTCGACGACCAACGAGCCACGGCCGCCTTCCCCGAAGAAGTGAAGCGCAAGCTCGCAGAAGCCCGGATTCCGTCGATGAACGCATTGCGCACCGCGATCGAGTCCGGGGTCAAATTGGCCTATGGGACCGACGCGATCATCTTTCCGCACGGAGAAAATGCACGCCAGCTACAGGACTTCATCGATGCCGGGTTCTCTCCGATCGACACTCTCCGCACCGCAACGATCAACGCAGCCGATGCGATCGGAACACTCGACGTTGGCGTCATCGAGCCGGGCCGGTTCGCCGATCTTGTGGCGATCAAGGGGATTCGAAGCATTGACGATGTGAGTGTCTTCAACAGCATCGATCTGGTCTTCAAGGGCGGCTCGCTCGTCGAGTAGGTGCCCGAATGCCGAGAATCGCCGTGTGCGCATGGTTGAAAGAGCGCACCGGCGATTCTCGGCAGTACCGGAGGCAGAGAGCGCGGATGGCGTCAGCCTTGAAAGTCCTCCGGGTCGACGTGCTCGATGAAATCCTTGAACTCGTCGAGCGTTTGCTCCCCGACGGGCGGACCCTCCTCCTCCTCGTCGACGGCTTCCACCATCGCGGCGGGAATGCCCACTTCTTCCAGCACATCGTCGGCGACGAAGAGCGGTGCAGCGGCGCGCAGCGCGAGTGCGACGGAATCCGAGGGCCTGGCGTCGAGCACGAGTGCGCCGGTTGCGGTGATGAGAGTGATCTCGGCGTAGAAGGTTCCCTGCTCGATGCGAGTCACCTCCACCCGCTCGACGCGAGCACCGACGGTGTCGAGGAGTGTCTTCATCAGATCGTGCGATTGCGGCCGCGGTGGCGTCTCGCCGCTGAGGGCGATCAGCGTGGATGTCGCCTCCTGCTCGCCGACCCAGATCGGCAGCACGTGCCCCTCCGCCGGATCCTCTCCGATCGGTTTCAGAAGGATGATGTGCTGGCCCAAGGCGTCCAGCGCAACCCCGAGAACGCGTACTTGCACCATGGCGACTCCCGTCTCATCGTCGGGTTTGACACCGTCATCGTACGTCCGGTCGCCGGTCGCGGGCCGAGAACCGTGAGACTGCCGAGGGGCGACGTCGTCAATCGCACCTGGTGCCCGCCGGCCTCACGAAAAATGATCAGGCTCCGGCCGGTGGGATCACACCGAGCTGTTGCATCAGCCCCAGGTCGTCGCGATCCGACCAATGCTCCACGATCCGTCCTTGTGCGATGCGGTGGATAGCAACACCGGTCTCGCGAATCTCAATGCCGGTGGCAGGCAGCGGCCCGGGAAGGTCGCCCTCGTGGCGACCGTATGCCGTCAGCCTGGTGACCACTTTGTCCCCCTCGGCGACCTGATCTTCGATCTCGTGCCGCCCGGGTGTGGCCGTCCAGAAGATCCGGAATGCTTGCTTCAGCCCTTCGCGACCGGAGGCGAGGTTGGGAAACGGAGCCGGATTGTGGTCGACATAATCCTCGGCGACCAACTCATCCATGGCATCAATATTGCCGGCATCGATCTCGGCGTAGAACCGGCGCACCAGCGCCTTGTTCTGTTCGGTAGTCATGCGATCGCCTCGCTTCAAGTGCGCCACGTCGGCCGCAAGCGTTACACCGGGCAACTCGTTTAGTCACTCGGACGCCGGGAACGCTACTCGTATGCCGTCGACGCGTCAACCGCAGGCTACGGCCTACCTGTTTCGCAAGCTCTCGAGACCGGAGATGAAGCGGTCGAGGCCGAACTCAAATGTGGCCTCGTTCTCTGAATCTGGCACCTCGTACGTCAGATCGAGTGCCGAACCGAGCGTGATGAAGCCGAGAAAGTCGAAGATGTGCGCAGCATCTGGTTGATCGAAACCCGCGGACTGCAAGACGGAGAGAAAGTCGTCCAGATAGGGGTATTCGCCCGCTGGATCGAGGGGCGCAGAGGCGAAGCTTGCAAGCAGCACCGGATAGGTGAGCAGGACGGCACGCAGCTGATGTGCGACCAACTTGATTGACGCTACCCAGTCATCGTGTGGGAGTGGCGGCAACGGGTGCATGTTCCCGACGCGCTCGCGCATCAGATTCACGAGATGAGCCTTGCTCTCAATGTGATTGTAGAGAGACGACACATGCACGCCGAGCGAGCTCGAGATGCTCCCGAGCGTTGGCTCACGGCCAGAATCGGCGATGCGCAGCGCCTCTGTCACGATGTCTGCCTGGTTGAGCAGCGGGCTCTTCGGGCGCCCTCTCACCATCCGTTGATCGCATCCATTGGATCGCATCCATTTCTGTCAGATTCGCTCACCGCGAGCAGCCCCCGGTTGATCTTGATTCGGAGGGTAGCGTGCCGCTAATTCTCTCCCGAGTACATGGTGTCAAACTCCGTGGCATCTGGGGAGGTGTCGGCAAGTATTACAATTACCAACCGTGTTGGTTTAATGACGTTGGAGCGCACCGAGAGTGCCGCGAATACGACAAGACGCCGATTCACACTGTCTAATTTCGCGACGAAGGGAAATGCGCAACATGGAATCACCGGACACCTCGAGCACGCCGACAACGGAGGCCGCACAGGAGCCGAAGGCCGGCATCTCTCGCCGTAGCCTGATTATCGGCGGCGGCATTGTGGGGGCCGCCGCGATCGCAGGGATTGCGTTTGGGGTCAGCCGAGGCGGTGCAGCGGCCAGCGGAAAGGCCGCCGTTATCGTGAAGAACGGCGTGGTGTGGACCGGAGATCCTCAGAAGTTCGCCGAAGCGCTCGCCATCGATGCCAAGGGAACCATCATCGGCGTGGGCACTCTCGCCGAGATGAAGGCGTTCAATGGCCCGAACACCGAGGTGATCGACGCCGCTGGCGGCACGGTCATGCCCGGCATTCACGACGGACATGCTCACGTGTTCACCGGCGCCGAGGCCGCCTTCTACCCCTCTGACGGAAACGCAGTGGGCACGATCGACGAGCAAGTCGCTCGCGTGCAGGCGATCCTCGACGCAGACACGGAAGCGGGCAAAGACGATTGGCTCGTGGTGGTGGATTGGAACCCCACCGGACTCACCGACGGGGTCGCGCACCGAAAATATCTCGACGCGCTCGACACCGGTCGCCCCATTCTCATGCGCGGGTCCGATGCCCACAACGGCTGGGTGAACACCCGCGCGCTGGAGGTCGCCAAGATCACGGCAGACACACCAAACCCCGACGGTGGAGAGATCGTCAAAGACCAGGACGGGCCGACCGGCCTGTTGAAGGACTCCGCCATGTGGGCCATCGGCGCCGTGATTCCCGACATCACCGAGAAGCAGAAGCTGAAGTTGTACAAGCAGGGGTTCGGCCTGATGACGGGCCTCGGAATCACCAGCTTCATGCAGCCGGGAGCGGGCACCGACGACATTGCGAAGTTCGTCAACCTGAGCGACACCGGGGTCATTCCGCAGCGGGCCCGCGTCGCCCTGGCCATCGGAAGCGACGAACAGTTCGCTGACCCGAAGGCGACCATCGCCGAGTTCAATACCTTCCGCACCGCGGTCAAGGACCACCCCATGGTCTCGACCGGCACCGTGAAGATCTTCATGGACGGTGTCGCGGAGTATCCGGCGCAGACCGCAGCGATGCTCACCCCGTACCTTGATGCGAACGGCGCCCCGACAGACAACTCCGGTGAGCTCTACGTTGCGGCAGACACCTTCGGAAGCATCACCACCGCGCTTGATGCAGAGGGATGGCAGGTCCACACGCACTCCATCGGCGACCTCGCAGCGCGAACCTGTCTTGACGGGTATGAACTGGCGCAGAAGACCAATGGCAAAGCGGTGAATCGGCACACTATTGCCCACATGCAGTTCTGCTCACCGGAAGACTTCCCTCGATTCGCGAAGAACAAGGTGATCGCGAACCTGTCGAATCAGTGGGCCGTGCAAGACACCTTCACGATCGACGCGATGGAGCCGTTCATGGGCCCCGAGCGCCACAAGTTCATGTACCCGACCGGCTCGTTGCTCCAGGCCAGTGCTGCGATTGCCGGCGGCTCGGATTGGCCGGTCGATCAGCTGAGCCCGTGGAACCAAATCCGTACGGCGGTCGACCGGATTGGTCTGGGGAGTGAGACGGGAGAGCCGCTCCACGCCGAGCAGGGCATTTCGCTGAACGATTCGCTCACAATGCACACAAAAGGTGCGGCCTTCCAGATGTTCCAAGAGGACGTGACGGGGTCAATCGAAGTGGGCAAGCAGGCCGACATCGTGATCCTCGACCGAAACCTGTTTGGTGTGCCCATCGCAGAGGTGACCGGGTCGACGGTGAACTACACGCTGATCAACGGCGAGGTCGTGCATGACATCAGCACCGCGGAGGGCAGCAAGTATGTCAACACCGCCTCGGCGGCGGCGGCAGCAGTCTCGTCGCGGGTTCTGAGCGCCGGCAAATCGAAGGGCGGCTGCTGCGGCCCTGTGCTCAGCGCGTAAGAAGGTCAGGAACGAAACGGCCCCTCACCAATCGAAAGAGATCTCAGGCGAGGGGCCGTTTCTTCACTGCAGAGCAACAACTCACGCGACCGAAACGAAGGTGGAATCCGGGGCGGCGGTGCCCCAGGCATTCATCGCATCCAAAACATCACGTAGCTCATGACCGAGTGGCGTCAGCTCGTAAACCACTCGGGGCGGGATCTCTGGGTAGGCCGTGCGCGTGACAATTCCGTGAGTCTCGAAGAGGCGCAGCCGGTTGGTCAGGGTGTGTGCGCTGATGCCCGGAAGCGCCGCGCGGAGTTCGGTGAATCGGTGAGGGCCGTGCAGAAGCTCCCGCACGATCAGCGTGGCCCACGCTCCGTCAAAGAGCGTCAGAAAGCGCGCAACACCGCATTCCGGCAAGAAATCTTTCTCCACGATTTTCTCCGAGTTCCCTTTAGTGCATTTGACGTAACCAGTGCAGTGTATGCACTAATGGACGAATGGTTTACATCGTACATGGCGCCACAGGCGCTCAAGGGGCCCCCGTTCTCGCTTCACTACTCGCTGCCGGTAAGGAGGCAACCGCCGCAGTGCGCAACCCCGCAGGCCTCCCCGCGGGCGCCGGAGCGGTGACGGTTGACTTCACTGACGCTGCTTCGCTCGCCGACGCCTACCGCGGAGCCGAGGGCGTCTTCGTGCACCTTCCACTTGGCGCCCCCAACCAGCTGACCGACTTCGCCCGCTCGGTCGTCGAGGCCGTCGGCCAGGCACGCCCCGCCCGCGTCGTGATCTCGACTAGCGGCCAGATCGTCGACGCTCCAGAGTCGCCGATGCAGGCATCCGATGACAGCCCGATCATGACCCTGATTCGCGGCGTCGAGGCCACGGGCGTCTCGTTCGCGGTCGTTGCCCCGCGCCTCTACCTCGAGAATCTGCTGCTGCCGGTCGTGGCCGGGCCGGCCGGTGAGGAAGGCGTGCTGCGCTACCCGTTGCGCACCGATTACCCCGTCTCGTGGAGCTCGCACCTCGATGTCGCCGCCACCGTCGTGCGCCTACTCACCGACCCCACCCTCACGGGAACCGTCGCCGTCGGCCACCACCCGGCTCTCACCGGCGCCGACCTCGCCGCCGGCTTCGCCGCCCACCTGGGCCGCGACGTGCGCTTCGAGGCCGTCACCCCTGCCGAGTTCGGCGAGCTCATCACGCCGCTGTTCGGACCGGATGCCAGTGCACCGGTCGTCGGCCTCTATCAGGCCCTCGGTACCCAGAACGGCAACACCATCGCGGCCGGCAACAGCGCTCAGCAGCTACTCGACCTGCACCCGCGCTCGGTGTCGGAGTGGCTGGCGGAGGTCAGCGCCGCGTAGTAGCGGTTCAACATGCGGGCCCCGGGGAGCATCTTCCCGGGGTTTTCGTGTTCTCCGTTTCATGCCTCCAATCTGCGGGAAGTGTGACTTCCAAGGTGGGAGCATGAGATCGATGCAAAACTGCCCGCCCCCACAGAGACGGAAAACTCAATGATCACGATCCACCTTCGCTACGAGATCGACGCCGACAAGCTCGACGATTTTCGCGCTTACGGCCAAGAGTGGATCCGGCTCGTCAACAAGCTCGGCGGCACACATCACGGGTATTTTCTGCCCAGCGAAGGTGACAGTGATGAAGCATTTGCGCTCTTCACCTTCGACTCACTCGCTGCCTACGAGCAGTACCGCACGGCGGCATCCACGGATCCGGAATGCATCGCTGCATTCGAGTTCGCCACGCGCACGCAGTGCATCCGCCGCTACGAACGCCGCTTTCTCTCGCCAGTATTCGAGTAGCCGGGATGTTGTGATGACGGATGCCGCGGCATCCGCCGGCGCACACGGACTCGATGTCGGACCAGGGCACTCGGTAAAAACATCCTGGCGTCAATTGATGACCGCTAACACGCCCGGTGAGGGATGGGCTATCGGGCATGAGCAAGGATCCGCGGCTGGCGCCTATCGAGACTGACAGACCCGCAGATCTATGCAACTCTTGGGACAAGACGCGCGCCGACGACGACGCCTTCGCCCTGTTCTCATGAAGGAACCTGAATGATCTCTCTGACAGCCGCCTCCGCAATGGCACTCGTCGCACTCGGGATGGTCCTCACCCCGGGCCCGAACATGATGTACCTCGTCTCGCGCAGCATCAGCCAAGGGCGACGAGCAGGCATGGTGTCGCTCGCCGGCACCGCCATGGGCTTTGTCATCTACATGACCATGGCGAACGTCGGTCTCGCGGCCGTCTTCACCGTGGTGCCCTGGCTCTACACGGCCCTGAAGATCGCGGGCGCCGTATATCTGCTGTGGCTGGCGTACAAGGCGCTGCGGCCGAGCGGCACTTCCGTCTTCGACACTCGCGACCTGCCGCGGGACTCCGCAAGCAAGCTGTTCCGCATGGGGCTCGTAACGAACATGCTCAACCCGAAGGCGGCGATCATGTACCTCGCCCTCATCCCCCAATTCGTCGACCAAAACGCCGGCAGCGTCGTCGCCCAAGGATTCCAACTCGGCGCCGTACAGATAGCCGTCAGCATGGCCGTCAATGCAGCGATCATCATCGCCGCCGGCTCGATCGCCCTGTTCCTCCGCGGGAAGCCATCGTGGATGCGATGGCAGCGCTGGGCAACGGGCACCCTCCTCGGTGCGGTGGGCGTCAAGCTCGCCATCGACGCCCCCACCCCCGCAACGACCGGTTAGCGATCGGTTTACGTGCAGCGGGTGTGACATTTATCGCTGCGAAAAGGCCGCGATTTATCGCTGCGATTCACACCCGGGGCCGGACGCACCTCCTACTCGGCGGATTTTGAACTGGATCGGCCGAGATTTCGGGATCGGGCCTGGGTCAGCTTCCAGGCCACTTTGAGTCAACCAAGATACGTTCACGAAAAAAAGGGCGGATGCCGAAGCATCCGCCCTTTCGAGAATTCAGATCAGACTAGAAGTCCCAGTCCTCGTCTTCGGTGTTCACGGCCTTGCCGATGACATACGACGAGCCGGAGCCCGAGAAGAAGTCGTGGTTCTCGTCAGCGTTCGGCGACAGGGCCGACAAGATCGCCGGGTTCACGTCGGTGACCGTCTTCGGGAACATCGGCTCATAGCCCAGGTTCATCAGCGCCTTGTTGGCGTTGTAGTGCAAGAACTTCTTGACGTCTTCGGTCAGACCGACCTCGTCGTAGAGGTCCTGGGTGTACTGGATCTCGTTCTCGTAGAGCTCGTACATGAGGTTGAAGGTGTAGTCCTTCATCTCGTCGCGACGCTCCTGGGTCTCGTTCTCGAGCCCCTTCTGGAACTTGTAACCGATGTAGTACCCGTGCACAGCCTCATCACGAATGATCAGACGGATGAGGTCGGCCGTGTTCGTGAGCTTGGCTCGCGACGACCAGTACATCGGCAGGTAGAAGCCAGAGTAGAAGAGGAACGACTCGAGCAGCGTCGAGGCGACCTTGCGCTTCAGGGGGTCATCACCCTGGTAGTACTCCATGATGATCGAGGCCTTCTTCTGAAGGTTCTGATTCTCGGTCGACCAACGGAATGCTTCGTCGATCTCCTTGGTGGAGCAGAGCGTCGAGAAGATCGACGAGTAGCTCTTGGCGTGCACCGACTCCATGAACGCGATGTTCGTGTAGACGGCCTCTTCGTGCGGGGTGATCGCATCCGGAATCAACGAGACAGCGCCGACGGTGCCCTGGATGGTGTCCAGCAGGGTCAGACCGGTGAACACGCGCATGGTGAGCTGCTGCTCGGCCGGGGTGAGCGTGTTCCAGGACTGGATGTCGTTCGACAGCGGGATCTTCTCGGGCAGCCAGAAGTTGTTGACCAGGCGGTTCCAGACCTCGACGTCTTTTTCGTCTTCGATCTTGTTCCAGTTGATGGCGTCAACGTGGGAGACGAGCTTGAGCTTGTCAATCATTTGAGTTCCTTTTTACGAGCGTGGGTCGAACGACCGGTTGTCGAGCTTGTCGAGAGACGGTTGCGTGGTCTCGACAAGCTCGACCACCGGTTAAGCATCCAGAAATGCTAGAGCATGCAGCTGACGCAGCCGTCCACCTCAGTGCCCTCGAGCGCGAGCTGGCGCAGACGAATGTAGTAGATCGTCTTGATGCCCTTCTTCCAGGCGTAGATCTGAGCCTTGTTGATGTCGCGCGTGGTGGCGGTGTCCTTGAAGAACAGCGTCAGCGACAGGCCCTGGTCGACGTGCTGGGTGGCCGCCGCGTAGGTGTCGATGATCTTCTCTGCACCGATTTCGTAGGCATCCTGGTAGAACTCCAGGTTGTCGTTCGTCATGAACGGCGCCGGGTAGTACACGCGGCCCAGCTTGCCTTCCTTGCGGATCTCGATCTTCGACGCGATCGGGTGGATCGACGAGGTCGAGTTGTTGATGTACGAGATCGAGCCGGTCGGCGGCACGGCCTGCAGGTTCTGGTTGTAGATGCCGTGCTCGATGACGGATGCCTTCAGCTCGGCCCAGTCAGCCTGGGTCGGGATGGCGACGTTCGACGTTGCGAACAGCTCGGCGACGCGAGCCGTGGCCGGCACCCATGCCTGGTCGGTGTACTTGTCGAAGAACGCACCGGTTGCATAGGTGGAGTCTTCGAATCCGGCGAACGCACGACCGCGCTCAATGGCGAGCTTGTTCGAGGCACGCAGCGCGTGGAACAGCACCGTGTAGAAGTAGATGTTCGTGAAGTCGATTCCCTCTTCGCTGCCGTAGTAGACACGTTCGCGGGAGAGGTAGCCGTGCAGGTTCATCTGGCCGAGGCCGATGGCGTGCGAGAGGTCGTTGCCGTCTTCGATAGAACGGACTGAAGCGATGTGGCTCTGCTCAGACACCGAGTTGAGGCCGCGGATGGCGGTCTCGACGGTCTGGCCGAAGTCGGGCGAGTCCATCGCCAGGGCGATGTTCATCGAGCCGAGGTTGCAGGAGATGTCCTTGCCGATCTCCTTGTACGAGAGGTCCTCGTTGTAGGTGGTCGGGGTGTTGACCTGCAGGATCTCCGAGCAGAGGTTCGACATGTTGATGCGACCCTTGATCGGGTTCGCCGCATTCACGGTGTCCTCGAACATGATGTACGGGTAGCCGGACTCGAACTGAATCTCGGCGAGCGTCTGGAAGAAGTCACGCGCCTTCATCTTCGACTTCTTGATGCGCGGGTCGTCGACCATTTCCTGGTACTTCTCGGAGACCGAGATGTCAGCGAACGGCACGCCGTACACGCGCTCGACGTCGTACGGGGAGAACAGGTACATGTCCTCACCCTTCTTCGCCAGCTCGAAGGTGATGTCGGGGATGACGACACCGAGCGAGAGGGTCTTGATGCGCACCTTCTCGTCGGCGTTCTCGCGCTTGGTGTCGAGGAAGCGCATGATGTCGGGGTGGTGCGCGTGCAGGTACACCGCACCGGCACCCTGACGGGCACCGAGCTGGTTGGCGTAGCTGAAGGAGTCTTCGAGAAGCTTCATCACGGGGATGATGCCGCTGGACTGGTTCTCGATCTGCTTGATCGGAGCACCGGCTTCACGGATGTTGGAGAGCAGCAGCGCGACGCCGCCGCCACGCTTCGACAGCTGCAGCGACGAGTTGATGCCGCGGCTGATCGACTCCATGTTGTCTTCGATGCGCAGCAGGAAGCAGGAGACGAGCTCGCCGCGCTGGGCCTTGCCCGAGTTGAGGAAGGTGGGGGTGGCCGGCTGGAAGCGGCCGGCGATGATCTCTTCGACCAGGTTGACGGCAAGCTTCTCGTCGCCGGAGGCGAGTCCGAGAGCGGTCATCACGACGCGGTCTTCGAAACGCTCGAGGTAACGCTTTCCGTCGAAGGTCTTCAGCGTGTAGGAGGTGTAGTACTTGAACGCGCCGAGGAAGCTCTGAAAGCGGAACTTCTTCGAGTAGGCCAGGTCGTTGAGCTTGGTGATGAACTCGAACGAGTACTGGTCGAGCACGGCCTGCTCGTAGTACTCCTTCTCGACCAGGTAGTCGAGGCGTTCGCGCAGGCTGTGGAAGAACACCGTGTTCTGGTTAACGTGCTGCAAGAAGTACTCGCGTGCTGCCTCGCGGTCTTTGTCGAACTGGATTTCACCGTTCGGACCATAGAGGTTGAGCATGGCGTTCAGGGAGTGATAATCCATTCCCGTCGCTGCGGCGTCAAGCGAAGAAACCTTCACGGCTGTTGCTTCCAAAACGAATCCAATCCTTCATGAACGATGCGCACATCATCCGGTGTTCCGAATACTTCAAATCGATAGAGGTGGGGAACCTTGCATTTGGCAGCAATGATGTCCCCGGCGAGGCAGAAAGCCTCCCCGAAATTGGTGTTGCCGGCGCCGATGACGCCGCGGATCAGTGACCGGTTGTTCTCATCATTGAGAAATCTGATCACTTGCTTCGGTACTGCTCCCCCTTCAATGCCCCCGCCATAGGTGGGAAGGCAGAGAACGAAGGGTTCTTCAACGCGCAGTGGTTCTTCGCGCGCATAGATCGGGATGCGCACGGCCGGCCGGTCGAGCTTCTCCACGAAGCGGTGGGTGTTTCCCGACACACTCGAAAAATAGACGAGATCAGTCATCAGGCACCCCTTTCTTTCGCGGGTTGCAACTCACGTGGGGAGTGAATTGCTGGTTTGTATTCGGACATGCGTCGAGCGCGTGGCGTCATACGGGTGGCGGCCAAGCCAGGTCAAACGGATGAATCAGATCAGGCGATGCGCGCGGCAAGCTCGTTGATCTTGTCGGGACGGAAGCCCGACCAGTGGTCTTCGTCGGTGATCACGACGGGGGCCTGCAGGTACCCCAGAGCCTTGACGGCTTCGAGTGCGTTCTCGTCAACAGAGAGGTCGAGAACTTCGTACTCGATGCCCTTGCTGTCGAGGGCGCGGTACGTGGCGGTGCACTGCACGCAGGAAGGCTTGGTGTAGACCGTAATTGCCATGTCGTTGGACCTTTCTGGTCAGTTGAAAGTGTTGAGAAATGCGAGCTGAGGGACCTGTGAAAGGTGCGAAACCAGTCATGGTGCCCCCGCTTGAACTGGTACCTCAATACTACATCTAGTGATTTCAAATAGGAACGGCCACTACATGCGGTAATTACAATTATGTAGTTATCCACCGACATTCCACCGGTTCTCAACAGGCTGCAAAACCAAGTCGCCCTGTATTACGCGGGAGTCGAGGGAGTTATCCACAGGCTCCGCGTTACCTTAATTTTTGCCTGTGGAAAGTCGCCGGGCGTGTCGGATTGACCACTAGATGTTGTGCCGTGCACGCGGCTTCCCCACTAGGCATTCGTGTCCGCCAGCTTCGCAGGTACCGCCGACACGCGGCAGTCCCCCACGCGAGGGACAGGCGAAAATCAGCCCCCGGGGCAGCGCTCAGGCCACGTGCGCTGCGACCGAGGCACGACCGCTGATCAGCGCGGCCAGCAGGCCGATCGCGGCGGCCAGCCCGAAGCATCCGACAAACGGCCAGACCCCGCCGAAGGGCGTCAGCGCCACGAACACAATCGCGGTCACCGCGATGGAGACGGCCGAGCCGATTCCGTCGGAGATCGAGATTGCCGAACTCGTGAAACCGTGGTCGGACGGCGCCGCGGACTGCAGGGCCATCACCGAGGTTCGCGGGTACATCAGCCCCATTCCGGCTCCGCCGACTCCCCAGCAGAGGATCAGCAGGATCGCCGGCAGCTCATAGACCGACATCACGATGGTGGCCGCGAGACCCACACCGAGTAGGGCGAGACCGATGCGGATACAGGTCTGGTGGCTGAGCCGTGCAGCAAATCGGCCCTGCACCTGCGAACCGATCGCCCAGGTCACCCCGCCGAGCGTGAGGCCGAGCCCGGCATACACCGGCGTGAGGCCGTATTGGTCGGTGAGCAAGTAGGGAATGTAGATCTCGGCACCAAAAAATGAGCCGGCGATGAGACCGCGAAAGAGCACGACGCCCGGCAACCCGGCTGCTGCGCGCAGGGTCCCGACCGGTAGCAGCGGCCGCAGAGCGAGGGCGAGCACCGCGAGGGCGGCCACGGGCAGAATCCACCGAGCCACACCCACCGCATCGGCGGACAGGTTGAGCACGAGCACTGCGATCGCGGCCAACGCCGACCAGGCGATGCGAGAAATGCTCCAGGGGGCGGCATCCGCACCCGGGCGTTCGCTGAGACCCCGCACGGCCGGCAGCACCAGGGCCAGGGCCGGAATGACGAGCACGACGACGCCGAGAAAGACCCAATGCCAGCTGAAGGCTTGGGCGACGACGCCGGCCAGGAACGGACCGATCAGCGACGGGATCACCCAGGCGGCGGCGAAGCCGGCAAAGATGCGCGGTTGCAGCATCGCAGGGTAGACGCGCGCGACAATCACGTAGAGGGCGACGGTGATGGCTCCCCCACCGAGGCCGTGCAACAGGCGGCCCGCGACGAGCACTCCCATGCTCTGTGCGGTGCCGGCAACGATGAGGCCGATCGTGAACAGCAGCACAGCGGCGAGGAGCGCGCCGCGTGGCCCCCGGCGGTCAGACCAGTTTCCGGCCAGAACCATTCCGACGACGCTGACGGCGAGCGGGCCGGCAAATGCCAGCGCATAGAGCGACTGGCCGTTCAGATCGACGCTGACTGCCGGCATGACGGTGGTCACGGCGAGTGATTCGAATGCGGCGAGAAGAATCAGCGAGAACATGCCGATGCTGATCCAGCGGTAGCGCGGGCTGAAAAGGGTTTCGGGGGCGGATGCGCGGGCGTCGTCGGTCGCGGTCCCGTCGGTCGCGGCGCTGGGCGAGGCACTGGTCACGGCACTAGCCGAGGCACCTGGCGAGGCACTGGTCACGGCGTTGCTCTCGGCCCTGATCGCGGAAGTACGCTCGGCATCCGTCAGAGCCTCGGTCGCGACAGGTGTCGCGGCCTCATCCCCGACATCGACCTCCGACTCTTCTCGCGCGTCATTCACTGCCGCGCGCGCCTCATCGTCGGTTGTCTTCTTCCCCATGCGCTTATTCTCCCAGTTGTGTTGCGTTTGTCATCGGGCCAACACGGTGGCTTGCGCCGCTATTTCGCACCGCTTCCGCGTCGGCGGCGGTGAGATGGTCGTGCGTTGGTGAGCCTATGACCTCAACTATGGTTGAGGTCAAAAGGAGGCTAGATGCCACAACTCGGCGGCGATACCCGCACGTTGCTCACGGTCGGCGTGCTCGCAGAGCGCAGCGGGGTCGCGGTCTCGGCGCTCCATTTCTATGAGCGCAAGGGTTTGCTCTCCAGCGAACGCACCGACGGCAATCAGCGCCGGTATCGTCGTGACGCCCTGCGCCGTGTCGCGTTCATTCGGGTCTCGCAGCGCGTCGGGATCCCGCTCGCCGACATCCGCACCGCCCTCGATTCCCTGCCCGAAAGCCGCACGCCGACGAAGGCGGATTGGGCGCGGTTGTCGCGCATCTGGAAGTCCGAACTGGATGCCCGTATCGCCGACTTGCAGCACCTGCGCAATGACCTCACGGAGTGCATCGGCTGCGGATGCCTGAGCCTCAACCGGTGCACGCTGCAGAATCTCGGCGACCGCCTCGGTGCATCAGGGGCCGGCCCGCGCCTCTGGGAGGGCTGAGCGGCTCGCTCCCTTCCGCCCCTCCCCGCCGCTGTGGCGTGCGGCATCCCCTGTGGCGTGCGCCATCTCKCACGCCACAGGGGATTCTCCACGCCAGAACGGCCGCAAACGTAGAGAGCGGCGGCAACGCAGCGCGTCAAGCCGCGCGCGGGATGCCGTGCTTCACGAGGAATGCGTAGAAGCGACGCGGAGAGATCGCTGTGTCCCAATCCCACCGGTCGAAGCTGTTGCAGCCGGGGTCGTCACGCAGCGCGTCCTCGCGCAACTTTCCTCCACCACGTGTGAGGTCACTTCGAGTTGCTTCAAGGAGGCCGCAGGGATCAGTCCCGAATGTCCAGTGGCCGCAGTGTCAAGGAAATCTCGCATGCCCCACGGTGGCCGGAATGTAGCTGTCCCCACGTCGATCGCGTGGACATCCGTGGAAAAGTTGCGATGGCATCCGCTGTGCAGAACGTGTTAGTGCAGACTCAAACGGATGCTGACGACCGGTCATGCAATCTCGGCGTGGGGAATCCCCGCTGGCGTGCGCCATCTCCCACGCCCAGGCGGGCAGCACCCCCGCACGCCAAAGGCCCCGGTCTTCCGCAGAACGGATGACCGGGGCCCAGCCGAGCACATGCACGCGCACCAAGCGCAGGCGCATGCGCCCGGCGCGTGCGCATGGCGCACACGTCGAGCGCTAGAGCGTTAGCGACCGCCCGCGCGACGCTTGTTGTACACGTCGAAGGCGACAGCGAGCAGCAGCACGAGACCCTTGACGGCCTGCTGCCATTCGATGCCGATGCCCATGATCGACATACCGTTGTTCAGCACACCGATGATCAGACCACCGATGATGGCGCCACCGATCGTTCCGACGCCGCCTGTCACCGCCGCTCCACCGATGAACGCCGCCGAAATGGCCTCGAGCTCGAAGCCGTCGCCGGCCTTCGGGCCGGCCAAGTTCAGGCGAGCGGTGAAGATGAGGCCGGCCAGTGCGGCCAGAACACCCATGTTCACGAACAGCCAGAAGGTGACGTTGCGGGTCTTGATGCCCGACAGTTCGGCGGCGTGCAGGTTGCCACCGATTGCGTAGATGTGGCGACCGAAGACGCTGCGGTTCATGATGACGCCGTAGACGAGGATCAGCACGGCCAGCACGATCAGCGTGACCGGGATGCCCTTGTACGAGGCCAGCGCCCAAGCGAACAGGGCGATTGCCACGGAGATCAAAACGAGCTTGGCGACGAACCAGACGATCGGTTCGACTTCCTGGCCGTACTTCGCGCGGCCCGCACGGGTTCGCACCTGCTGCACGATGAGCGCGATGATCGCGATCGCTCCGACGCCGAGCGTCAGCGGGTCGAGGTCCAGTTCGCCGAACACATTGTTCAAGAAGCCGTTGCCGAGCGCACGGTATTCAGCCGGGAACGAACCGATGTTCGCGTTGCCGAGCACCGCCAGCGCCAGGCCGCGGAAGATCAGCATGCCGGCCAGCGTCACGATGAAGGCCGGGATGCCGACATAGGCGATCCAGAAGCCCTGCCAGACACCGACCAACGCACCGACTAGCAGCGACAGAATGATCGACAGCCACCATGGCAGACCCCAGGTCACCGCGAAGACACCGGAGCAGGCTCCGACGAAGGCGGCAACCGAGCCGACCGACAGGTCGATGTGCCCGGCGATGATCACCATGACCATGCCGATGGCGAGAACGAGAATGTAGCCGTTCTGCACGATCAGGTTCGAGATGTTCTGCGGACGCAGCAGGATGCCGTCGGTCAGAACCGTGAACAGCAACACCACCACGAGCAGGGCGATGAAGATGCCGTTCTTGCCCAGGTCAGACAGGAGGTGGGTCAGCCACGCTCCCGCCTTGGATGTGCTCGGATTGATTTGCGCGCCCGCTGCCGTTCCCGGCGTCGGCTTGGTCTCAAGATCGCTCATTGACGTTTCTCCTAATCCACCAGCGCCGACGCTAGCGGGCCTTTTCCATGGTCATGTGTTTGATGAGGGTCTCCGGGGTGGCTTCTTTGATCGGGAATTCTCCCGTGATGCGCCCCTCGGAGAGGGTGTAAATGCGGTCGCTGATGCCGAGCAATTCGGGCAACTCGCTCGAAATCACGATGATGCCCTTGCCCTGCGCCGCGAGCTTGTTGATGATCGCGTAGATCTCGTACTTCGCGCCGACGTCGATACCGCGCGTGGGCTCATCCAGAATGAGCACGTCAGGGTTGGAGTAGATCCACTTCGACAGCACAACCTTCTGCTGGTTACCGCCCGACAGCTTGCCGGTCTTCGACAACACCGACGGCGCCTTGATGTTCATGCTGGTGCGATACTCGTTCGCCACCTTGAACTCTTCGTTGCTGTCGACCAGGCCGCCGCGACTCAGCTTGCCGAGTGACGCCATCGAGATGTTGCGCTGGATGTCTTCAATCAGGTTGAGTCCGTATTGCTTGCGATCCTCGGTGGCATAGGCCAGTCCGTTGTCGATCGCCTCCGACACAGTGCGGGTCTTGATCTCGACGCCCTCCTTGAAGACGCGCCCCGAGATGCGGCTGCCGTAGCTGCGCCCGAACAGGCTCATCGCGAACTCGGTGCGTCCGGCGCCCATCAGCCCGGCGATGCCGACGATCTCACCCTTGCGCACGTTGATGTTCACGTTGTCGACCATGACGCGCGTGACATCCAGCGGGTGGTGCGCGGTCCAGTCCTCCACACGCAGAATCTCGTCGCCGATCTTCGGCGTGTGATCCGGATAGCGGTGCTCGAGATCGCGACCGACCATGTCCTTGATGATGCGATCTTCGGTCACGTCATCGCGGGCGATCGTTTCGATCGCCTTGCCGTCACGGATGACGGTGACCGCGTCGGCGACCTTCTTGATCTCGTTCAATTTGTGGCTGATGATGATCGACGTGATGCCCTGACCCTTGAGGTGGCGCATCAGGTCGAGCAGGTGATCGGAGTCTTCGTCGTTCAGGGCAGCGGTCGGCTCGTCGAGAATGAGGAGCTTGACTCGCTTGGAGAGCGCCTTGGCGATTTCGACCAGCTGCTGCTTACCGACACCGATGTCGAGGATGCGCGTGGTCGGGTTCTCGTTCAAGCCGACGCGGGCGAGCAGCTTGGCGGCTTCGTGGTTCGTCTTGTTCCAGTCGATGAGACCGAACGCGCCACGCAGCTCGTTGTTCAAGAAGATGTTCTCTGCAATAGAGAGGTAGGGGCTGAGAGCCAGCTCCTGGTGGATGATGACGATGCCTTTGGCTTCGCTGTCGCCGATGTCGCGAAAGGCGACGACCTCGTCTTCGAAGACGATGTCACCGGTGTAGCTGCCGTGCGCGTACACGCCAGAGAGCACCTTCATCAGGGTGGACTTGCCGGCGCCATTTTCACCGCAGATGGCGTGAATTTCGCCGCGCGCAACATTCAAGGTGACCTCTTGCAGGGCTTTGACGCCGGGGAAGGTCTTGGTGATGCCGCGCATTTCGAGAATATTGGTGGTCACTCGCGTGCCTCTCTGAGTGTCGTTGGCGGGTGAACCGCCGGTGGGGCAACAGGTAACAGTAGTCGCCCCACCGGCGATTCAGTGAGTCGGACTAGCCGTCGATCTCGGCCTGGGTCCAGTAACCGCTGTCAACGAGTACAGAGGTGACGTTGTCCTTGACGACGATCGTCGGGCTGAGCAGCATCGACGGAACGACCTTCTTGCCGTTGTCGTAGGTCTTGGTGTCGTTGACGGTCGGCTCGGTGCCGTTCAGAACGGCAACAGTCATCTCAACGGCAACCTTGGCGAGTTCGCGGGTGTCCTTGAAGATGGTGGCGAACTGCTCGCCGTTGTTGATTGCCTTGACCGAGTCGAGCTCGGCGTCCTGACCCGTGATGATCGGCCATTCTGCGCCAACGCTGTAGCCGGCGTCGGTCAGAGCGGAGATGATGCCGCGTGACAGGCCGTCATACGGGGAGAGAACGCCGTTGACCTTGGAACCATCGGAGTAAGTCTTGGTCAGGATGTCTTCCATGCGGCTCTGGGCAACTTCACCATCCCAACGCAGGGTGGCGACAGTGGTGAACTCGGTTTCGCCAGACTTGACGACGAGGGTTCCGGCGTCGATGAGCGGCTGAAGTTCCTGCATGGCGCCGTTGAAGAAGAACGTGGCGTTGTTGTCGTCAGCCGAGCCACCGAACAGCTCGATGTTGAACGGGCCGGCGGGGGCGCCGTCGACCGGCTTGCCCTCGAGGTCAGTCAGTCCGAGGCCGTTCAAGAGCGACCAAGCCTGCTGCTGCCCGACCTTGAAGTTGTCGAAGGTCGCGTAGTAGTTGACGTTCTCCGAGTCGCGGATGAGGCGGTCGTAGGCGATCACCGGGATCTTGGCGTCCGCGGCATCCTGCAGCACCTGGGTCAGGGTGGTGCCGTCGATCGAGGCGACGATGAGAACTTCGGCGCCCTTGGTGATCATGTTCTCGAGCTGCGAAACCTGGGTGGGGATGTCGTCTTCTGCGTACTGCAGGTCAACCTTGAAGCCCTGGTCTTCGAGCTGCTTCTTGATCGAGTCGCCGTCCTTGATCCAACGCTCAGACGACTTGGTGGGCATTGCAACGCCCACGAGGCCGCCCTTGCCGGCAGTGTCGCCACCGGCGGAGTCGCCGGCGGTTCCTGCGCAAGCAGCAAGCGAGACAACCATGGCGCCGGCGGCGATCAGGCCAAAGAATACGTTCTTCTTCTTCACTGTGTTCCCTTTCGTTCTTTCTCTATCGACATTGATATGAATGTCAGGTGGTTGATGCGTGTACAGCTGTGATTACAGGCCTTGCGCCAAGCGGTAGTAGGCCTGATTCCAACGCACCTCGCGCGTGAAATCGCGCAGAGTGGTGGCTTTATCGATCACGAGAAGCTCAGTGCGAGCGATCTCGGCGAAATCGTGGAACACCTCAATGCCGACAGCAGTCGACATGACGGTGTGGTGGGCGGCGCCGGCGGTGAGCCAGGCGGCGGCGGATGTCGCGAAGTCGGGCTCCGGAGACCAGACCGCGCGACCGACGGGCAGGTTCGGAAGCGCCTCGGTGGGTTCGACGACCTCGACGACGTTGGCGACCAGGCGGAACCGGTCGCGCATGTCCGAGAGTGCCACGACGACGGCGGGGCCGGGGTCGGCGTTGAAGACCAGACGTACGGGGTCTTCTTTGCCGCCGATGCCGAGCGGGTGGATCTCCAGCGTCGGCTTCGAGGTGGTCAGCGCCGGGCTGACCTCGAGCATGTGCGCACCGAGGATCAGTTCGTTGCCGGGGGTGAGGTCGTAGGTATAGTCCTCCATCAGGCTGGCACCGCCGGGAAGCCCGGAGCCCATGACGTTGGCGACGCGCACCAGGATGGCGGTCTTCCAGTCGCCCTCTGCACCGAAGCCATAGCCCTGTGCCATGAGGCGTTGCACGGCCAGACCGGGCAGCTGGCGGAGTGCGCCGAGGTCTTCGAAGCTCGTGGTGAAGGCGCCGAAGCCGCCCTCCTCAAGAAAGCCCTTGAGGCCGAGTTCGATCGCGGCACCGTAACGCAGCGAGTCGTGGCGTTCGCCACCCTTCCGCAGCTCGGGAGCGACCGTGTAGAGCTCGTCATACTCGGCGACCAGTGCGTCGATGGCGGTCTCGGAGACCGCGTGCACGGCATCCGCCAGATCGTTGACGCCCCAGGTGTTCACCTGCACGCCGAAGCGCAGCTCAGCCTCGGTCTTGTCGCCCTCGGTGACCGCGACATAACGCATGTTGTCGCCGAAGCGTGCGAGCTTGAGGCTGCGCGAGGCGGCCCAGCCGGCGGCGGCGCGCATCCAGCTGCCGACCTGGGCGGTGACGGCCGGGTTCGAGACGTGGCCGACGACGGTCTTGCGGGCAACGCCGAGGCGGGTCTGGATGTAGCCGAACTCACGGTCGCCGTGCGCGGCCTGGTTCAGATTCATGAAGTCGAAGTCGATCTCGGACCAGGGCAGCTCGACGTTGGCCTGCGTGTGCAGGTGCAGCAGCGGCTTGGTCAGCGCGTCGAGGCCGGCGATCCACATCTTCGCCGGGGAGAAGGTGTGCATCCAGGCGATCAGGCCGATCACATTGTCGGCGGCGTTGGCGTCGAGGGCGGCGCGGCGGATCGACTCGGAGTTCGTCAGAACGCTCTTCCAGACCACCGTGACCGGCACGTCGTGGGCGGCGCCGAGGGCACGAGCGATCTCCTGGGACTGCTCGGCAACCTGGCGGAGGGTCTCCTCGCCGTAGAGGTTCTGGCTTCCGGTGAGAAACCAGACTTCGTAGTGGTCGAGCGTCGTCGACAGCGCGGTCGCGGTGGTTGCGATGGGCAGGGTGGCGGACAATGCGGTCATTTCTGAAGTGCTCCCTGCGGTGCTTGTCCGTAGACGTTCTGGTATCGGTTGAAGAGAGCGTCGATCGAGTCCTGAGGAATCGGCACCAGTTCGCCGCCCGCGCGGGCCAGCTGCACCGTGCGGGCGACATCTTCAACCATGACGGCGGCCTTCACGGCATCGCGGGCACTGTTGCCGATCGTGAACGGGCCGTGGTTCTGCATCAGCACGGCCCGGGAGCGGTGACCGGTGAGAGTCTCAACGATGCCGCGACCGATCGAATCGTCGCCGATGATGGCGAACGGGCCGATCGGGATGTCCCCACCGAACTCGTCGGCCATGGCCGTGATCACGCACGGGATGGCTTCGGCGCGGGCGGCCCAGGCCGTGGCGTAGGTGGAGTGCGTGTGCACGACCCCGCCCACCTCGGGCATATTCCGGTAGACGTATGCATGTGCCGCGGTGTCGCTGGACGGCGAGCGGTCAGAACCGGGGGTGTCGGGAATCACCGCGCCGTCGAGGTCGCAGAGGATCATGTTCTCGGGTGCGAGGTCGGAGTAGTCGACGCCGCTCGGCTTGATCACGAACAGGTCGGCGCCGGGCACGCGGCCCGACACGTTGCCGCCGGTCCAGACGACGAGGTCGTTGGCCGTCAGCTCCGAGTGGAGGTGGGCGATCTCGGTGCGCACCCGGGCGATGGCAACCTCAATCTGCGGGCCGAAGGTGCTCATGCGGACACCGCCGTCTCGGCGAGTTCGCTGTCGGTGATCGAGCCACCCTCGGTGATCGAGCCACCGTCGGTGATCGAGCCACCCTCGGTGATCGAGCCTGTCGAGATCCCGGATGCCGCGACGACGCTCCGCTTGAGGGCTTTCAGCCGGTGCATGACCTCGTTCGCACCGCGACCGAAGTAATCGTGAAGCAGGGCATATTCCTCGAAGAGAATGTCATAGGCCGCAGCGGACTGCTCGTTCGGCGTGTAGACGTTTTTGTTGAGCTTGCCCATCGCCTGGCCGGCCTCACGCACGTCGGCGTAGGCTCCGGCGGCGACCGCCGCGTGGATGGCCGAGCCGAGCGCCGGCCCCTGCTCGCTGGCGATCGTCGAGATCGGCAGGCGCAGGATGTCGCTGTAGGTCTGCATCAGGAATGCGTTCTTGAGCAGTCCGCCGGCGACGATGAACTCGGTGACCGGCACGCCGCTCTCGTTGAAGGTCTCAACGATGGTGCGCGCTCCGAACGCTGTTGCCTCGAGCAGCGCCCGGTAGATCTCCTCGGTGCGCGTGGTCAGCGTGGCGCCGACGACGAGACCCGACAGTTCGTGGTCGACCAGCACCGAGCGGTTGCCGCTGTGCCAGTCGAGGGCGATCAAGCCGTGGGCGCCGACGGGGTCAACCGCGGCGAGATCGGTCAGATACTGGTGGATCGACTTTTCGGCGGCATCCGCTGCCTCGAAGTAACGCGCGGGAACCTGCGTGTTGACGTACCAGGCGAAGATGTCGCCGACGCCGGACTGGCCGGCCTCGTAGCCGTAGAGGCCGGAGACGATGCCGCCGTCGACGACGCCGCACATCCCGGGAACCTCCGCGAGCACATCGGAGTTCATGACGTGGCACGTGCTGGTGCCCATGATGGCAACCATCTGGCCGGGCTCAACAGCCTGCGCGGCCGGAGCCGTGACGTGCGCGTCGACGTTGCCGACGGCCACCGCGATGCCCTCGGGCAGGCCCGTCCACTCGGCGGCCTGCTTCGAGAGTGTGCCGGCGGATGCGCCGAGCTGGCCGATCTCGTGGGCCACCTTGGTGTCGGCGAAGTCGGCGAAGTCGGGGTTCAGTGCAGCGAGGAAGTCGCGGCTCGGGTACTCGCCGTCCTGCAGGATTCCCTTGTAGCCGGCGGTGCAGGCGTTCCGCACATAGCGACCGGTGAGCTGCCAGACGATCCAGTCGGCGGCCTCGACCCAGTGGTCCATGCGGTGGTAGAGCTCGGGGGCTTCCTCGAGCAGCTGCAGGCCCTTGGCGAATTCCCACTCGCTGGAGATGAGCCCTCCGTAGCGCGGCAACCAGCTCTCGTCGCGTTCGAACGCAAGGTCGTTGATGCGGTCGGCGTGCGGCTGAGCGGCGTGGTGCTTCCACAGCTTCACGTAGGCGTGGGGGTGAGCGGCGTACTCGGGCAGTTCGTTCAGCGGGGTGCCGTCGGCGAGGGTCGGAACCATCGTGCAGGCGGTGAAGTCGGTGCCGATGCCAATAACCAGGGCCGGGTCAATTCCGGCGGCGGCGACCGCGGCGGGAACGGCGCTTTTCAGCACGTCCACGTAGTCCTGCGGAACCTGCAGCGCCCAGTCGGGAGCGAGGGCGGCATCGGTTGCGGCGAGTGTGGTGTCCATCACGCCGTGCGGGTAGTCGAGTGTGGCCGATCCCAGTTCGACGCCGTCGGAGACGCGCACCACGACGGCGCGACCGGACAGGGTTCCGTAGTCGATACCGATGACGTACGAGTCAATCGCGGCCGACGCCTGCTGTGTTGCCTGCGGGGCGGTCGTACTCACGATTCGACTCCTTCGTCTGGTTTGGTTCCAAATGTGAACGGTCACATTGCTTCGCCCATGCTAGCCGCAAAGATGAATTCTTTGTCAACTCGGAAAGGTCACGGTCGTGCAACGACCGCGTTCGGAACGCTCACGATTCATTCCCGAACTGCCTCCGTACCGCTCACCCCGACGACGGATCGGCGTTGAATCTCACGGCTGGGCGCGCATCGGCAGGGCGCCCCAGCCCCGGATGGCGACGCGACGCAACGGAGGAGATTCTGCGAAACGCCGTGCGCGGCCGGCGGTTCTGCACGGCGTGTTTCCGTTTCTCCTCCGCTGAGTGCGGGCGCGTCGACGGGTCGGTCACAGGGGCACGAGAGCCGGACCGGATGTCGCGAGAGCGAAAGGCTCTAGCGAAAGTACGGCGCGGGCGGAGCCGTCGAGCCCCGCACGATGAGTTCAGGCGTAATGGAATCCCGAAAGCCGGTCGGCTGCTCATCGTTGATCGAGCTCAGCAGAAGCGCCATGCAGCGGCGGCCGAGTTCGGCGAAGTCTTGGCGCACTGTCGTCAGTGGCGGCCAGAAATGAGCGGCCTCCGGGATGTCGTCGAAGCCGACGATGCTGACATCGTTCGGCACATCGAGTCCGGCATCACGGATGGCGTGAATCAGCCCGAGCGCCATTTGGTCGTTCGAGGAGAAAATGGCGGTGAAGTCGCGCACCCGCAACATTTCACGGCCGGCGTAGTAACCGAACTCTGCGGTCCAGTCGCCGAGGATCGGAGCCGTGGTGGGCACATCCCTTGCCCCCATCTCATCAAGAAAGCCGCGCATGCGCGCCTCGGCTTCGATCCAGTCCTGGGGACCTGCGAGGTGGTAGATGTCGCGGTGACCGAGCTCGATCAGGTGCCGGGTGGCCAGTCGGGCACCGGCAATCTGGTCGACCGACAGCGTGTGCTCGTCGAGGTGGCCGGTGGATTGCATCGTCACGAACGGCACGTCGATCGCCATGTGCTCGAGGGCGTCGAACACCCGCACCTGCGGGGCGATGACCACGATCCCCTCGACCGACTGGCTCATCAAGTGGGTCAGCGCCGCCTCGATCGATTCCGGGTCGACGGCCGACAGGTTAGCCATGTTCACGAAGTAGCCGGCCTCGCGAGCGGCGTCTTGAATCGCCGCGATACTGCTGGCCGGGCCATAGTGCGAGCCGCTGGCCGAGAGCACCCCGATGGTGCGGGACCGGCCGTTGCCCAGGGCCCGGGCGGCCCGGTTCGGGCGGTAGTGAACCTCTTCCATGACCTGCAGCACGCGGGCCTTGGTGGTGTCCCTGATGCTCGGGTGGTTGTTCAGAACCCGCGACACCGTCTGGTGTGAGACGCCGGCCAGACGCGCAACATCTCGAATGCTGGGCGCACGGCCCGGGGGCATGTCGGAGATCACGATGTCAGCCTCACTTCGGTGTGCACGGTCACAGATGTGAACGCAGGTCAATTATGCACAGAAAAGACCGACCGGAATGCGCCTATGTGACTGTCACATTGCCGTGAGAAGTCGTGTTTTCGTCACATGCATGCTGCGGAATATAGTGCGATCGCCTGGCCCGTTTGATCACCGTAACGATGACCGCCGCGAGTGCCAGCACCGCGGGAACGAGCAGATTCGGGCCGGCGAGAACCAACAATCCGATGGTGAGAACGACAGAGATCGCCGCCAGCCACCACCCCAGCGAATAGCGGGCGAGCAGACGCACCGCGGCGATCATGCCGAGCGCGTAGATCGAGACCATCGCGCTGGTGTGAATCAGGATGAACGGGGTCAGGTCGAGGTCGCGCCAGATCATGATCGCGAAATAGCAGCTCGTGAGTGCGGCGACCACCGCCAACGCCCGCCGCGGAATTCCCCCGGCTTCCACACCGCTCGCGATCCAGCGCGGCAGGTCGCCGTCGCGACCGAGCGAGGCGCCGAGCTTGCCGAACGCGCTGAGGTAGACGTTGAGCACACCGAGCGCCACGATCGCGGAGATCACCGCCACGAAGATGGGCCCGATTCCCGGGGCGCCCGTGGCGACCAGGTCAAGCAGCGGGACCGGCCCGCTTGCCGCCGATTCACCGAGCACGGCGACGGTGACGTATTGCAGCGCCAAGTAGGACACCCCGACCACGACCAGGGCGATCCCCGTGGCGATCGGGATGACCCGGCGCGGGTTCTTGAATTCGCCGGCGATATGGGTGCCGACCTCCCAGCCGGCGAACGCCCAGACGAACAGGCTGATCGCGGTGCCGACTCCGCCCCAGCCGTGCGGTAGAAACGGTTCGAAGTTGGTCGGATTCGCCGCGGGCAGCGCCACCGCGACGACCCCGATCACGATGAAGAGTAGGGCGCCGGTCAGCACGAGCTGAACGATGCCGGAGACCCGCAGGCCGAAATAGTTGGCGACGAATGGCGGAACCAGAATCGCCGCTGCGACCCAGACCACTGCCGAGCGATCGGCGCCGACGATCGCGACGACATACTCGGCGCCGAGCATCGCCACCACTGGCGCACCCACCCCGACCCCGAAGAAAAACCAGTAGCCGGCCATCCGTGCCCAGGTCTGCCCGAGTGCGCGGCGCACATAACTGGCGACGCCGCCCGCATCGGGATAGCGGGAGGCGAGCGCGGCGAACGTTCCGGCGAGCGGGATCGAGAGTAGAAAGACGGCGAACACCGCGACCATTGACGCGGGTCCCGCCGCGCTGGCAGCGAGGCCCGGCAGCACGAGAATCCCGGTGCCGAGCACGGCGGCGATGTAGAGGGCCGTGCCCTGCAGGAGGCCGAGGCTGCCGTGATGGCTGGCCCCGACATCCGTCGGAGAAGAAACGGATGGCGTGGAGCGGGAGGTCGAAACGGTCACTGGTCAATCATGGCGGGTGCCCACCCCACGTGAAATGGCAGAGCTGACACCCTTCGACAAGAAACTGCCAATGGCCTCCGCTGGTCGAGCTTGTCGAGACCCCGCATGCCGAACCTCAAACGTGACCCACGCTCAGAGAGCGCGTCCCGAGGTCTCGACACGCTCGACCACCGATCCGGCCCGACTCCCAGAGGGTCGAGCACTCCCGAAGCGCGACTACTTCTTCGGCAACGCCCGGTCCAGGTCGTGAATCAGGTCGGCGACATCCTCGATGCCCACCGAGAGACGCACAATGTTGTCGGGCACCTCCAGCGCGGTGCCGCGCACCGAGGCGTGGGTCATCTCCGACGGGTAGTTCACGAGTGATTCCACGCCACCGAGCGACTCGGCGAGCTGGAACAGCCGGGTCTTCTCCGCGAACCGCCGCGCGGCCTTCGCCCCGCCGACGAACGCGAGCGACAGCATCCCGCCGAAGCCGCTCATCTGCTTCGCCGCGAGCGCGTGCCCGGGGTGCCCCGGCAACCCGGGGTAGTAGACGGCTTCGAGCGCCGGATGTCCCACCAGGTGTTCGGCGATGGCCTGCGCGTTGCTGCAATGGCGATCCATCCGCACCGACAGCGTCTTGATGCCGCGAACCGTCAGCCAGGCGTCGAGCGGAGCCGACACCGGACCGGCGGCGAACTGCAGAAACTGCGCCTTTTCGGCGAGCGCGTCGTCGTTGATGATCAGCGCGCCGCCGAGCACATCGGAGTGCCCGCCCAGATATTTGGTGGTCGAATGCACCACGACATCGGCACCGTGCAGCAGCGGCCGCTGCAGCGCCGGCGACGCAAAGGTGTTGTCGACGACCACGATGAGACCGGCACGATGACCGATCTCGGCCAACTCGGCGATGTCGCTGATCTTCATGAGCGGGTTGCTCGGGGTCTCGATCCAGAGCATCTTCGTTTCGCCGGGAATGATCGCTTTCTCGACCGCGCGCAGGTCGGACATGTCGACGACCGTGTTGCGGATGCCCCAGGGACCGTGCACGCGCTCGATCAGCCGGTGGGTTCCCCCGTAGACGTCGTTGCCCATCACGATGTGATCGCCCGGACTCAGCGCTGCACGCAGCAGAGTGTCTTCGGCAGCCAGTCCGCTGGCGAATGACAGGCCGTGCTTGCCGCCCTCGAGCGCGGCGAGCAGGGTCTGCAGCGAATCACGCGTGGGGTTGCCGCCGCGGCTGTATTCGTAGCCGCCGCGCAGTTCGCCGATGCTCTTCTGCACGAAGGTGCTGGTCTGGTAGATCGGCGGGATGACCGCGCCCGTGGTCGGGTCGAACTCCTGCCCGGCATGAATGGCGACGGTGTTGAAGTGCTGCTTCCTGGCCATGGTGAGTCTGTTCCTTTGTTCTTACGAGTCTTGCGAGTTCTACGCGTGTTCGGCGATGAGAAGTCTCAGCGCGATTCAGGCGCTGAGGTAGTTGAGCAGGTCGTGCCGGGTGACGACGCCGAGCGGCTTGCCCCCGTCGGTCACCAGCAGCGCGTCGTGCTTGGCGAATGCGGCACGCGCCGACGCGACGGGTTCGTTCACGCCGATCAGCGGCAGGGGGACGCCGAGGAAATCACCGACCCGATCGGCCAGCTTCGCTGTGCCCTCAAAGACGAGGTCCATCAACGCGCGCTCATCGAGCGCCCCGACGACTTCGCCCATCACCACCGGTGGCTTGGCGTTCAGCACCAGCAGTTGCGACACATTCGCGCTCGTCATCGTCTCGAGCGCATCGTGCACGGTGTCGCTCGGGTGCACGTAGACGAACGCCGGCAGTGCGCCCGTTTTCGCCGAGAGCAGGTTGCCGACCGTGTGACCGCTCGGCGCATTGCTGAATCCGTAGCTGCGCATCCAGCCGTCGTTGAAGATCTTTCCGAGGTAGCCGCGACCACCGTCGGGCAGCAGCACGACGACGGTGTCACTCGCGGTCAGCTTCTCGGCCGCGCGGAGGGCCGCGACCACCGCCATCCCGCTGGAACCGCCGACCAGGATTCCTTCTTCGAGGGCAAGCCGGCGGGTCATCGCGAAGGAGTCGGCGTCGGAGACGGCGATGATCTCGTGCACGACCGAGGGGTCGTAGGCGGCCGGCCAGAAGTCTTCGCCGACGCCTTCGACGAGGTACGGCCGACCGGTGCCGCCCGAGTAGACCGAGCCTTCCGGATCGGCGCCGATGATGGTGACCGTGTCGCCGGACACCTCGCGCAGGTAGCGTCCGGTTCCGGAGATGGTGCCGCCGGTGCCGACGCCGGCCACGAAATGAGTGACGGTGCCGTCGGTGTCACGCCAGATTTCAGGACCGGTCGTCTCGTAGTGGCTGAGCGGCCCGTTCGGGTTGGCGTACTGGTTGGGTTTGAACGCGCCCGGAATTTCGCGAACGAGCCGGTCGGAGACGCTGTAGTACGACTCCGGGTCGTCGGGGGCCACGGATGTCGGGGTCACGACGATCTTCGCGCCATACGCGGTGAGCACATTGCGTTTGTCTTCGCCGACCTTGTCGGGCAGCACGAAGACGCAGTTGTAGCCGCGCTGTTGGGCGACGAGCGCGAGACCCACACCGGTGTTGCCGGAGGTGGGTTCGACGATGGTTCCGCCGGGCAACAGCAGCCCGTCGCGCTCGGCGGCGTCGATGATGCGGGTGGCGATGCGGTCTTTCGACGAACCGCCGGGGTTCAAATACTCAAGCTTCACCAGAATCGTGGCGGCGATGCCATCGGTGACTGAGTTGAGTTTGACCAGCGGAGTGTCGCCGATCAGATCAAGAATCGTCTGGGCAATCTTCATGGAAGGTCCTTCGTTGACTGTCGCGCTCGACGGGGCCCGGCTCTGCGTGCAAGCGGCGAGACGGCGACGATGGGTCGTGCAGGATGTGCGGGGTCGGCTAGCGACAGCGACAACAGGGAGACAACGTCTGGGCGAACACGACTCCATGCTAGTGCGCGCACCTGCTCAGAATCACCTCATGACGTAACTCTGACCGCACGACCGGCGACTGTGAAGAACCTGTGAGACAGGCCGTGTGGGAAGCACTGCAGGGGTTCCATACGTTCGTATTGTTGAAGGACAACCACGAGAGGCCTCTAATGACCCCCGCGCCACAGTCAGGCTCACAGCTTGATCCCCAGAATTTGACCGTCAAGCAACAGCGTCAGGTGCAGCGAGACAAGAAGCTCGAAGCATTCCGCAAGGAGCAGAAGCGCACGGCGCGCAACCGCAAAATCGGAATCTCAATCGCGATCGTTGCGTCTGTTGCAGTGGTCGGTTTGGTTGTCGCCTCCGTGGTCCTGACGCCGCAGCGGGCTAGCTACGAGGCCGACACCGCCGGCAGTGGCGCGAAGATCGACGGCGTGAAGACATTTGAGAATGGCGCCGGTCACGTCGAGACCGCGGTCACCTATCCGCAGACTCCCCCGGCCGGCGGCGAACACAACCCGATGTGGTTGAACTGTGGCGTCTACACCGAGCCGGTCCCCAACGAAAACGCCGTGCACTCCCTGGAGCACGGTGCTGTCTGGGTCACCTACGACCCGTCGATCAGCGAGTCGGAACTCTCTGCACTGAAGCTCAAGATTCCCACGACGTATGCCGTGCTGTCGCCCTTCGAAGACATCCCCGCCCCCATCGTCCTGAGCGCCTGGAACGCGCAGCTCACGGTCGACAAGGCCGATGACCCGCGCATCGCGAAGTTCTTCGAGGAGTACTGGAAGAGCCCGAACGTTCCGGAACCCGGTTCGGCCTGCACCGGTGCGTTCGACGCCCCCGGAAAGGTCAGCTAGCCGTTGGCAGTGACTCCCCCCGCGACGATTCCCGCTGACACAGACGACTCCGACGCGCTCGACGACGCTGAGGAGACATCCGCCGAGATGTCCGCCGAGATGTCCGCCGAGACGCCGCCGCGTCGGTTCAGCCGTGCCGCGGTGCTTGTCGCGGCTCTGCTTGTTCTCGCCGTGGTCGCCGTCGGCGCCTTCGCGGTCGGGCGCCTGAGCACGCTCGACAATCCCACGCCGAGCGCTAACAGCGCCGAGGCCGGATTCGCACGTGACATGCAGACCCACCACATTCAGGGAGTCGAATTGTCGATGATCGTTCGCGATCTCACCGACGATCCCGCCGTGCGCCTGCTCGCCTACGACATCGCCACGACCCAGGGCCAGCAGTCCGGCCAGCTCTACGGCTGGCTCACCGAATGGCAGCTCTCCCAGCTGGGCAGCGAACCGTCGATGACCTGGATGACACGCCCCGGCCGATCCGATACCGGTCACGAGCACGCGTCAGCCCATGTGCCCGGCGCTCCGATGCCGGGACTCGCGACGGATGCTCAGATCAAGGAGCTGAAGGCCGCCTCGGGTGTTGAAGCCGAACGTATCTTTCTCACCCTGATGATCGCGCACCACCAGGGCGCGATCGAGATGGCCGAAGCGGTGCTCGATCGGGCCGACAACACCTCGGTGCTGGGCTTTGCGAACTCCGTCATGCTCAGTCAGGCGTCAGAGATCAAGCTGATGCAGGACATGTTGGCCGAGCGGGCCTAGCTCGCTCGCGCGGGCGGCACCTGCCGTCGCGCGGGTCGGGCGCCGCCACGCGGGCTGAACTCAGCGCGCGCCGCGGCTTTCGACCCGCGCACTGCCCAATCCGGCTCATCCCAGATCCGATCGATGCCAGATCCGAACAATCCCCGATCCGACCGATGCCCGATCCGATCACGGGCGGTTCAATCGACGGCCGGCACCACCGAGGCGCCCTGCTCGGAGTAGAGCCGCGCATACACGCCGTTCTGCGCCAGCAGCTCGGAATGACGCCCCCGCTCGACGATCTTTCCGCCGTCGACGACGAAGATCACGTCCGCCGACACAATCGTCGACAGCCGATGCGCAATCGCGATCGTCGTGCGCCCGCGCGACGCCGTGTCGAGTGCGGCCTGCACGACGCGCTCGGAGATCGAGTCGAGTGCGCTCGTCGCCTCATCGAGAATGAGCACTTCCGGGTCTTTGAGCAGCACCCGCGCGATCGCGATGCGCTGCTTCTCCCCTCCGGAGAGCCGGTAACCGCGTTCCCCGACGAGCGTGTCGTAGCGATCGGGGAAGGAGGCGATCGTGTCGTGGATGTTCGCGGCACGTGCCGCCGCCTCGAGTTCGGCGTCGCTCGCATCCGGCTTGGCGTAGCGCAGGTTCTCGGCGATGGTCGCGTGGAAGAGATAGGTTTCCTGGCTGACGATGCCGATATGGGAGACGAGCGACTTCTGCTCCAGCTCGCGCACGTCGATGCCGGAGAACAGCACCCGGCCGGCCGTCGCCTCGTAGAACCGCGGGATCAGGTAGGACACGGTGGTCTTGCCGGCGCCCGACGGGCCGACGAACGCCGCGAATTCTCCGGGCTCGATGCTGAACGAAACGGCGTCGAGCGTGGGCCGGGAGTCGGGGCCGGCATCGGGGTAGGTGAAGGTGACGGCGTCGAACTCGACCTTGCCCTTTGCCTCGCTCCGCGCCGGAACCGGGCGGGCATCCGGAGCGTCGACGATCGCGGGTTTCAGGTCAAGGTACTCGAAGATCCGCGCGAACAGTGCACCGGATGTCTGCAGATCGAGCGCGACGCGCATCAGCCCCAGCAACGGGAACATCAGCCGGGCCTGCACCGTGGTGAACGCCACGATGGTGCCGGCGGTGACATCCGTTGCCCCGTTCTGAATCAGCAGGCCCGAGACCAGATAGACGATCGCCGGGATGCTCGACAAGAAGATGCTGACCATGGCGAAGAACCATTGGCCGCTCATCTGCTGGCGCACCTGCAGGTGAATCTGGTTGTTGTTCTCGTCGGAGTAGCGGCCGATCTCGGTCTGCTGGCGGGTGAAGCTCTTGGCCAAGAGGATGCCGGACACGCTCAGCGTCTCCTGCGTGATCGCGGTCATGTCTGAGAGCGATTCCTGCGTCTGGGTGGCGATGCGAGCGCGCACCTGCCCGACGCGGCGCTGCGCGATCACAAGGATCGGCATCAGGATGACGGCCACGATCGTGAGCTGCCAGTTGAGCAGCAGCATCGCAACGAACGCGGCGATCACGGTGACGGTGTTGCCGAGCACGCTGGAGATGGTGTTGGTCAGCACGCTGGCGACCCCGCCGACGTCGTTCTGCAGCCGGGACTGGATCACCCCCGTCTTGGTCTTCGTGAAGAAGCTCAGTTCCATCGCCTGGAGGTGGGTGAACAGCCGCACCCGCAGGGCACCCATCACCTGGTTGCCGACGGTCGCGGTCAGCCAGGTCTGCCAGACGCCGAGCAGCGCTCCGACAATGTAGACGCCGAGCATGATGCCGACGAGCGTGCCGAGAACCTGCATGTTGGGCGTGCCGCTCGGCGGAAAAAGTCCGTCGTCGAATGCCCGCTGAGTCAGCAGCGGCGGTACGACCGAGAGTGCCGCGCCGACCAGCACGAGCACGATCGTGACGGCGAGCGCGACCTTGTGCGGGGCGAAGAGGGTCGAGATGCGGCCAAGCAGATGCGGGATGCGCGGGGCCTGCGCGTTCGCCTCCCGCTGTGCCTTGACGTCGCCGCCGCTGATCCGGCCGCCGCCGCCACCGCCGCCGCCTGTGCCGCCGCCTGCTCGTCGCCCGCCGCCACCGCCACCGCCATGCATTCCGCTCATACGATCACCCTAGGTCGGGTTGCTCGCACTATCCTCACTGACCGTGGCTCCTGGCTCACTTTGCGCACGTTGCTCGTCGGATTCGTGCCGCTGAGCTCTTCCCGCACCCACCCCCGAAAGCCCGCACCCACCCCATCCAAAAGTAGGAGTGGAGGTGTGTCGCACCTGCTTTTCGGGCCAAACCCGCGCTGAGGGAGTGGCCGACACACCTCCGCTCCTTCCTTTGGCTCTCGCCAGGGATGCTTCGCGGCCCTCCACAGGCGAGGGAATCGAGTGAGTGTCCATATTCTGCGCATCGCGGCGGCGGCCCCACCTCGAGGGCGCAATTGTTCAACCATGATTTCAGTGACGACAGCACTCAACGACCATCACGGAGTCGCCCCTCGACGCGAACTCCTCGCCGCCGGCGTCAGCCGCAACCAGGTGACCTCCGCGGTTCATCTCGGCCTGATCGTTCGGGTGCGACAGGGTTGGTACGCATTGCCCGGCCTGGACACAGACGTGATCAGGGCAGTCAGGGTCGGTGGACGCCTGGCCTGCGTCTCCGCCGCACGCCACTATGGCTGGGCAGTCGGCGAGAATGTCGGTCTCCACGTCTGCGTGTCGACCCACACTTCGAAACTTCACTCACCCGACGAACCAACAGAACGGATGTCTGCCCACGCATCCCCCGGAGTCACCCTCCATTGGGAGAACGAGCAACGTCTGGAAGCAGCACACCCGGTCACCTCCCGGCGCGACACAGTCCTCCAGCTGGCGACCTGCCAAAGCCCCGAGCTTGCCGTCGCCGCGTACGACTCATTTCTCCACGTCGATCCGGTGGGCAGTGCACAGCTTCCTGACTGGCTCGCCGAGCTTCCCCGGCACATCCTCGACCAGTTCGAATCGTGCAGCGCGCTCTGCGAGAGTTTTCTCGAAAGCATCGGTCGGATCCGGCTCGCGGGTGACGGCATCCGTGGTGAGCATCAAGTGCGCTTTGCGGGTGTTGGTCGGGTCGATCTCCTGGTTGACGGATGGCTGGTCATCGAATGGGACGGTCTGGAACACCACGACAATGGTCCCGCCCACGACGAGGATTGCCGTCGTGATGCAGTGCTCGCGACGCTTGGCTATCGCACACTTCGATTCACCTATTCGATGGTGATGTATGAGTGGCACCTCGTCATCGCGGCAATCCGCGCGACGCTCGCAGGTGGTCGTCCCGCGCGCTGATAACCGTTCCGGGGCCCAGCCAGTGCCCCGCAAACCCGCCCCGGTCTCCAGCTCCCGTTCCGCTTGCCCGCTTCCCGTCCCGCACCAAAATTAGGAGCGGAGGTGTGTCGCAGCCGTTTTCTGGCCCGAAAACGCGCGGCTCGCCGCTCCGCTCCTAATTTTGGACCCGACCGCACGGCCAATAGCAGACAGCCGGCCGGCGCACTACCCCTTCGTCGAACCCGCGAGCAAGCCCCGCACGAAGAAACGCTGCAGCGCGAAGAACACCAGAAGCGGCACCAGGATCGAGATAAACGCTCCCGCCGTGAGCAGGTGCCAATCCTGGCCCCGGCTTCCGGTGATCTCTGCCAGCAGCTTCGTCATCGGCGCCACCGCGCCATCGGCGAAGATCAGCGCCACCAGCAGGTCGTTCCAGACCCACAGAAACTGGAAGATGGCGAACGACGCCAACGCCGGCATCGTCAACGGCAGGATGATCCGGAAGAAGATCTGACCATGCCCGGCGCCATCCACTTTCGCCGCTTCGATGACCTCCGACGGAATCTCCGACACGAAGTTGTACAGCAAGAAGATGGCGAGCGGGAGCGCGAACATAGTGTGCGCAATCCACACCTGCGCATAGCCGCCGCCGGCGTTCAGCGCTGACACAACCGGGAAACCGAAGATCGTTCCCTTCGAGAACAGCTGCAACAGCGGCACCAGCGCCATCTGCAGCGGCACGATCTGCAGCGCGAACACCGCGATGAACAGGATGTTCTTGCCACGAAAATCGATCCACGCAAACGCGTAGGCGGCCAGGCTCGCAATGATCAGCGGCAGGATGGTGGCGGGGAGGGTGATCGCGATCGAGTTGATGAACGCCCCGGCCAGGTTCAGCTGACTGTTTCCGGCGGCGAGCACCTCCGAATAGTTGTCGAGCGTGAAACCCCAGTTGGAGAACATCGTCCACCAGCCGGTGGTGCGCACCTCCTGCGCCGGGCGGAATGAGGAGACGAAGAGGCCAAAGGTCGGCACCGTCCACAACACGGCGATCAGGAGCGCCGCAATCGTGGCGCCGCGACTGGTCAGGCGCCGCTTCACGCGTTTGGCCGCGCCGCCCTCCGACTTTCTCTCTCCCCGACGGAGCTGCTCCTCAAGCTCGGGCTCGACCGGCAACTCGATCGGCAGGATCGCGCTCATCGGATCTCCCTCTGCTTCTTAATCTGTCTGGCGTTGTAGACGACGATCGGCATCACCAGCAGAAACAGCACGACAGCGAAGGCCGCCGAACGGCCCTGCTCGAAGTTCTTGAACTGGGTGTACATCTCGTTGGCGATGACACTGGTGTTGTTGGCGCCGGCCGTCATGGTGCGCACAATGTCGAACACCTTCAGCGAGGCGATCGAGATCGTCGTCAGCACCACGATGAGTGAACCGCGGATGCCGGGAACGATCACATTGACGAACCTCTGCCACGGGCTGGTTCCGTCCAGCTCCGCCGCCTCGAGTTGTTCGGTCGGGACGCCCTTGATCGCCGCCGAGAGTACGACCATGGCGAACCCGGTCTGAACCCAGATCAGCACGACGATCAGGAACAACGTGTTCCAGGGTTCCACCGCCAAGAAGTCGACCGGCGTTCCGCCCAGCCACACGACGATCTGGTTGAGCAATCCGATCTGGTTCTGGTCGGCCGGCCGGGCCGTGTAGACGAAGCGCCAAATAATGGATGCGCCGACGAACGAGATCGCCATCGGCATGAACACCAGGATCTTGAAGTACTTCTCGCCGCGGCTCTTGTCGATGAACATGGCGTAAGCCAGACCGGCGATCGTTGAGACCAGCGGAGCGATCAGAACCCAAACAATGGTGTTTCCGACGGTGCGAACCGCCTCGGGCTGGGTGAACACCCAGACGAAATTGTCGAAGCCGATGAACTCAGTGCCCCGCGAATTCTGAAAGGCCTGCACGGTGGTTTGAAGTGTCGGAATCACCAAACCGATCGTCAACAGCAGGATGGCCGGCGAGAGAAAACCCACCAGCTGGAAGAGATAACCAGCCCCCTTTCGCGACCGGTAATCGAGGATGAAGAACAGCCCCCCGAGTACCGCGGCGATGATGACTGCCCAGTCGTAGGAGCCGACCAGGATGAGAATCAGAGCCGGTGCGGCGATGCACACGGCCAACCGGATGCCGGTGTAGAGTTTGCCGCTGCGCGGAGCGATCTCGACGAAGAAGAGGATCGCCGCGACGACGAGCACGAACGTCAGGATGATGATGGGCACCTGCACGAGCGGCGGCATGTGCCCGAGCCAAGCGAAGAATTCTGACATGGACACCTCTCGAGAGCAGACTTCACGTCTGCGAATCAGCAGTCAAACGCCGGCAGCGACTCCGTCTACCGGGTACAACCGTGGGCCGTTTTCACAAAGTGAAACCGGCCCACGGCTGAGAGTTCCGAAAATTCGGTGAAACTACTAGCTCGACGGCCAGCCGGCTTCGATGCTGGTGAGCACCTCACCGGTCGGTGCGCCGTTGACCCAGTTGACCATTCCCTTCCAGAACGTGCCGGCCCCGACCGCGCCCGGCATCAGGTCTGACGCGTCGAAGCGGAACGTCGTTTTCGGGTCCTGCAGAATCGTGATGGCCTGCTGCAGAATCGGGCTCTTCGCGTTCGCCGGGTCGAGACCCTTGTTGGCGCTGATCACACCGCCGAGTGCAACCCGGCTGTTCGCCCAGTCTGCACTCGAGAGGTAGGCCTGCACCTTCTGCGTGTCGGCGTCGTCAGCGAATGCACCAACGATTTCGCCGCCACCGGTCACGGCCGAGGCGCCGGCTTCCTGGCCAGGCGTGATGAATGCCCAGACGTCGCCGTCGGGGCCGACGGTGCCGCCGGCATCCGTGATGAAGCCGTCGAAGAAGGATGCCTGGTGCGTCATTGCGCAGGTACCGTCTGAGATCGGAGTGGCCACATCGCCGAACGCGGTGCTGTTGATCGAGGCGACATCGCCGAATCCGGCGTTGACATAGCTCGGGTTGAGCAGCAGCTCACCAACGGAATCGAAAGCGCTGGCGATTGCCGGATCGGTGAACGGAACCTCGTTCTTCACCCACTTGTCATAGGTCTCCGCGCCGGACTGGCGCAGCACGAGGTCTTCGACCCAGTCGGTGCCCGGCCACCCGGTGGCGTCGCCCGAACCGAAGCCGGCGCACCAGGGTGCCTTACCGGTCTTCTCTTGGATGGTCTTGGTGACGGCGAGCAGCTCGTCCCAGGTCGTCGGAACTTCGACGCCCCAGTCAGTGAAGTTCTTCGGTGAGTACCAGATGAAGCCCTTGACGCTGGCCATCAGCGGGGCTCCGTAGAAGGTGTCGTCGACGGTGCCGTACGCCTTCCAGTCCGGCGACCAACCTGAGTCGGTGTTCGCCTCGACCTCGGCGGGCGCCGGCTTCAGGTATCCGCGCGTCGCCAGATCGGCCATCAGACCCGGCTGCGGGAAGATTGCGAGATCGGGAGCGTTACCGCCCTGAGCCCTGATTGCGATCTGAGCCTCGAACTCTTTCGACGACTCGTACTTGATGTTGATGTTGTTGTCTTTTTCCCATTGCGCCCACGACTCTTCAAGCAGCTCTGCTTCAGTGTCGGCGATGGTGCCATAGACGGTGACTTCTCCGTCACCCGCTGCGCCCGACGAGTCGGTCCCTGCTCCCGGTCCGTTTCCGCAGCCGGTGAGCGCGAGCCCGATGACGGCCGCGACGGCGGTGGGGATAGTGAATCTGCGGAATTGTTTCACGCTCATTCGGTTCCTCCTCATTGAGTGTCTGAAAGCGCTCTCACGCGGCTCCGAAGCCATGGTAAGCGCTTGCAAGGCCCAACTTAGGGGGGCAAGAGAAGCGCGGGCAAGCAATGGGCCGCGATTGAATGCTCTGATGCCGAATCGTTACATCGTCTCGGGCACTCGGCGATGCGGCCACCCGGCGATGCAGCCACGCTCGAAGGGCACTCCCCGCGCCCGTCAGCGCTGGGAACCAGCGAGCAACGCCGTCACGAAATAGCGCTGGAAGGCGAAGAACACGATCAGCGGAATGATCATCGAGAGAAACGCGCCGGCCGAGAGCACATCCACATTCGCCCCGAACTGACGCAGCTGGCCTTGAATCGCCACGGTCACCGGTTGCGACGACGCATTGGTGAAGATCAGGGCCACGAGCAGGTCGTTCCAGACCCAGAGAAACTGGAAGATGCCGAGCGACGCGATCGCGGGCATCCCGAGCGGCAGGATGATGCGGGTGAAGATGCGCCACTCGCTCGCGCCGTCGAGGCGCGCGGCCTCCATCAACTCCCCCGGCACCTGCGTGAAGAAGTTGCGCAGCAAGAAGATCGCAAAAGGCAACCCGAACGCCACGTGAAAGATCACCACGCCGGCGATGGAGCCGAACAATCCGACGGTCCCATAGAGTCTGGCGATCGGAATCAGCGCGATCTGCACGGGCACCGCCAGCATCACGATCACGGCGATCAGCAGCCAGTCACGGCCCGGAAAGTCGATCCAGGCGAACGCGTAGCCGGCCAACGACCCGATGGTGATCACCAGCAGCGTCGCCGGCAGCGTGATGGCGATGGTGTTGACGAACGAACCGACGAACTGAGAGTTGTTGAGCAGATCTGAGTAGTTGTTGAAGGTGAGCTGAGCCGGCGCGGAGAGCACCGTCCACCATCCGGTCTGGCTGTTGTCCGTGCTGTTGCGGAGCGACGAGATGAACAGCCCGACCGTCGGCACCAGCCAGAAGATCGCGATGATCGCGAGAACCAGGTTGACGACGGCATGACCGAAGAAGGCGACGATCCGGGCACCGACGCTGCGTTTTCCCGTGACCGGTCGCCCGACTTCGGCGGAGGCATCCGTGGTGAGGACTGACTCGAGTGGAACGGTCATCGTTCCCGCTCCATCCTGAATCGCCGCACATTGATGATCATGAAGGGCAGCACCAGAATCAGCAGCAGCACCGAGAGCGCGCTACCGAGCCCTTGATTATTGCCGCCACCGAACGACACCGTCCACATTTGAACTGCGATCACCGTGGCAGCCGGCAGCGATGACGGCGGAGGGATGACATAAACCAAGTCAAAGATCTTGAGCACGTTGACGATCAGGGTGATGAACACGACGACCAGCACCGGTGAGAGCAACGGCGCAGTGATTCGCCGGAACACCTGCCATTCATTGGCGCCATCAATGCGCGCCGCATCTTGCAGCGAACGGTCCATCGTCGACAAGCCGGATGCGATCATCACCATGGCGAAGCCCGCCCAGATCCAGATGTAGCTGAGAATCACGACCGCAGTGACCAGGGTCGGTCCGAGCCAGGACACTCCTTGATAGGGAGCACTGAAGTTGCTGGCCGGGAGCACCATCGAATACGAACCCGATGCCAGCCCGGTGATCAGATAGGTTCCGTCATTGGCCGTATGGGCGGTGCCGAGTACCTTTCCCGACACGTCTTGAGCGACGACCTCGATCCCTGGCATGCCCTTCTTGCCGTCACCGAGCTGACCGGGGGTGCCCAGTCCGCCCTTCACGAAGTCGAGCCACACTGTTCCGCCAATGGCGTCGTCGGCGGGTGTCGGTGCCGCGACGGCGGTCGTCGCCGAATCCGGAAGGGTGTCTGGAGCGACTCCGATCAGGGCGAAGTCCTGCATCGAGCCGGCGCTGACCGCCTCGTTGGCGAAGACGGCGCCGCCCCTGACCGTTGTGCCCGTGCCCTCGCGAGGGCGAGCGTTCGGGTAGGCGGCCCCGCCACCGAAAGCCTGCTGCACGCCGACGAGCGCAGCGTTCACGGAGCCCAGCTGCGGGTTCTCCTGAAATGTGGTTCGAAAGATGACCCCGGCGGCGACCATCGAGATGGCCATCGGCATGAACACGATCAGTTTGAATGCGATCGACCATTTGATGCGTTCCATCAGCACCGCGAAGATCAGACCAAGGATCGTCACGGTGACGGGAACCACCGCGACCCAGATGACGTTGTTCCGAATCGCGGTGAAGGTCGCCGGATCGGTGAACATTTCGACATAGTTGCCCAGGCCGAGAAAGCTGGTGCCCGCCGCGTCGTAGAGCGACCGCCAGAGCGAGTAGATCACTGGATAGGCCACCAACGCCCCGAGCAGCACGAGCGCCGGCGCGAGAAACAAGCCGGCCGCCCACATCCGTCGCCGCTTTGCGGCGGCACTGTGGTTTCGTTGCGGGTGGTCTCCTGCCCCACCCGCAACCGTTCCCACACCGGCCGAGGTCGTCATGACCGCTCCTAGCCCGCTGGTCGATTATTGTGCATACGCAGCGGCGGCAGCGTCTTCAAGCTTCTGCTGCGTGCCGGCAATATCTGACGGGTTGTTGAAGAAATCGATCAGGATCTGCCACTCACCGGCGCCCTTTGTTCCGCCGAACGCGCTTGGTGACAGGTCAGACATATCGAAGCGGAAGACATCCGCGTTCACCAATGCTTCGGCGATCTGCTTGCTTGTCGCGTCGGGGTAGGCCGACAAGTCGACCTTCTTGTTCGGCGAGGTGAATCCGCCCGCCTTCACCCAGATCGTCGCGGCTTCGGGTGTGGCCAGGTACTGCATCAACGCCGCAGCTCCCTTATTGTCTTTCAGCTGCACCGCGACGTTTCCACCGCCGACGACTGACGACGGCGAGTTGTCGATCGAGGGGAAGTCGTAGAACTTTGCGTTCTCCCCCACCACCGACTTGGTGTCGCTCGTGATGTTCCCGGCGACGAAGTCTCCTTCGTAGACGGTGCCGGCCGCCGGCGGCGTTCCGAACACCGCGATGACCGAATCACCGAAGGTGCGCTGTGCAGTGCCGGGTTGCACCAGAACCGTGCTCGACCAGAGGTTGGCAAGCACCGTCAGTGCCTTGGTCACCGAAGGATCGGTCCACGGAATTTCATGCGCCGCCAGCTTGTCGTACATCTCGCCGCCAGCAGTGCGCAGGTACACATTCTCAAACCAGTCGGTCAACGGCCAGCCGGCATCCGCACCGATGGAGAGCCCGTAGACACCGGAGGTGGAGACCAGACCCAACTGGGTGAGGAAGTCGTCCCAGGTCTTTGGCACTTGCGCTCCTGCGGCGTCATAGACGTCGGTGTTGTACCAGACGGTCGACTTGTTGGCGCCCTTGAACCAGACTCCGTAGTCCTTGCCGCCTGAGGTTGCCAGGGTGATCCAATCGGGCGAGTAGTTGGCCTCAACGATCGACTGCGTCGCCGAATCGAGTGGGATGAGGCTTCCCGCCTTGGCGAGGGAGTCCAAGAGACCGGGCTGCGGAATCACCGCAACGTCTGGCGGGTCACCGCCCTCGACCTTGGTGTTCAGCGTGGTGGCCACATCGGAGCCGTAGCTCGTGTAGTTGACCTTGGCGCCGGTTTCGCTTTCGAACTGCGCGAGAACCTTCTCGAAGTTGGTCTGTTCAGACCCCGACCAGTCGGCAGCCACATTCAAGGTCACCCCCGACAGATCGGCCGTCGCGCCCTCTGTCGTCGACGACGTGGTGCCGCCCGACGTGCAGCCGACGAGCGCGAATGCCGCGACAGCGAGGATCGCGGTCGGAGCGATGAATCGGTGTTGGCGCATGAAGCTCATTGCCTTCTCCTCAACCTGAGCGAGTCGACCGTTCGGGCCGACATGCAACCATGTGCTGGCTGCAGATCAAAGCGCAGCCCAGAGGGTCAGAAGAAAGATCGGATGCCTGAGGGCAGGCGTTTCGTCGGCCAATGTAGGCGCGCCAGCCGCCCCCGGCAAGGGTGTTGGACCGATCTGGCGCCCGAATCGTTATCGGGCCGAGCGGCTAGCTGTCGCCCGCCCCGATCGCTTCGGCTTCGGCGAGTGCGTCGACCTCGAAACCGTCGGCGCGACGGAGCCGGCCCCGCCCGATCACCACGATCAGGGCTGCGATGAGCACGGATGCGGCCGCCGCGTAGAACGGCGCGGCCGGAGTGAGCGCGACGGCCAACAACGTCGCCGCCGGCGGCGCGATTGCCCCACCGAGAAAGCGCACCCCCGAGTAGGCCGACGACGCCACGGTGCGCGGCAGATCCGTCGCCTCCATCACGCACTCGGTGAGCACGGTGTTCAGAATTCCGAGCAGCATGCCGCCGACGATGACGCACCCGATCAAACCGACCTCTGAGTCGATCAGCAGGGCGGCGGCCACGAGGTCGAGCGCGAGGAGGGGCAGCACGGTGGCGAGCACCCGGGTGCGCGGCATCCGCTTGGTGAGCAGCGGCGCCACCCAGACCGAGGTGATCGCCAGCGAGAGACCCCAGCCGAAGAAGATGAATCCGAGGGTGATGGCGCTTGACAGGCCCAACGGGATGAGCGCGAACGGCGTGTAGGCGAGCAGCACGAAGAAGCCGATGTTGTAGAAGAGTGCGGCGGAGGCCAACACGCCGAGTGCCGGATTGGCGAGCGCGCGGAACGGCGCCGACAGCCGAGTCGGGGTGGGCGCGACCGTTTCTTTCTTCAGGAGAACGACGATGGCGATGAAACCGATTGCCATCAGGGTGGCGGTGCCGAAGAACGGGCCACGCCAGCTGATGCTGCCGAGCAGCCCGCCGACGAGTGGACCGATCGCGATTCCGAGGCCGAGCGCCGCCTCATAGAGAATGATGGCCGACGACGTGCCGCCGGACGCCGCCCCGACGATGGTCGCCAGCGCCGTCGAGATGAACAGTGCGTTGCCGAGCCCCCAGCCGGCGCGGAAGCCGATGATCGACTCGACATCCTGCGAGAAACCGGCGGCGAGCGCGAACACCACGATGAGCGCCAGGCCGATCAGCAGCGTGCGCTTGGCTCCGATGCGGGTCGAGAGCCAGCTGGTGAAGAACATCGCGATGCCGGTGATGACGAGATAGCTCGTGAAGAGCATCTCGGTTTCGGTGGGGGTGGCCTGCAGATCATGGGCGATGGCCGGCAGAATCGGGTCGACGAGGCCGATTCCCATGAACGCGATCACGCAGGCGAAGGCGACTGCCCAGACCGCCCGCGGTTGGTGGAGGATGCTGGGCGCCTTCGCCGGGACCGTCGTCGACACGGCGGTCATGACCGTGCGTCCGCGTCGTCTGAGATTCCTGCGGATGCTGCTTTGTCGATGTGTCCTGCCTTGTCGACGGCGTCAACACGAGCCGCCACGATCTCGACCGCACGCCGAAGTGTCGCGACTTCGTCTGCATCCAGGTCGCCGAAGAGCGGCATCAGTGCGGTGGTGAGTTCGTCCCGCCAGGCCATCAGCGCCGCGAAGCCCGCGTCACTGACCTCGATCAGGCTCGCGCGGGCATCCGTCGGATCGGGCCGACGGCTCACCCAGCCGCGCTCGTCGAGAGTGGTGACCAGGTTCGTGGCCGTCGGCTGCGAGACCCGGCTGTTCTCGGCCAGCGCACCGAGCCGCATCGGCCCGCTGCTACGCAACACACTGAGCGTTCGCCACAGCGCCGGTGATTCCGTGCCGCCCGCCGCGCGCGCCGCCACGCGGGTGAGACGGTGGTTGACCACGACGAGATCGCCGAGTACCTGATGCAGATCGGATTCCATACTTCGATTATACATAGGATGCCTATGCAATATTGGCAACACTTCATGAGGATCACCATTTGGTTTCCTCAAGGAAGTTGGGCCCGCGTGGAATTGTGGCCTCGAATATCGGTGTTGCGGCGCAGCAGGATTCAGTCGGCTCGCGGCTGCGCGCCCATGCTCGCAAAGGCAAACTGCACCAGGTAGTCGTTGAGATCGCGTGACGCGGCCTGGGCGGCATCCTCATCGGCGTCCAGAATTGCGCTGAGCAGCGCGCCGTGAAGTCGGGCGCCGATCGCGATCTCTTTCGATTCGTCCGAGATGTGAGCGAACCAAAACCTTCGGGATAGTCCTTGGAGGGGCAGCATCGCATCGGTCAAGAAGTCGTTGTTGGCAGCTGCCACAATCAAGCCGTGTGTCGCTTTGACCGTGTCGGCATACTCGTGCATCGTGAAGGTCTCGGTGGCGAGGCGCTGGGTCAGATCAGCCATTGCCGCCCGGTGCTCCGGGCGTGCCCGTTGGCAGGCCAGCTGCACGGCAAGTGCCTCAAGTACGCGGCGCAGCTCGAGCAATCGCAGCTGCGCCTCCGCGGAGGTGGCAGGAATGAGCACCCCTTGATTGGGGTGGATCTGCACCATCCTGTCTCGAGAGAGCCGTTGAAGGGCCTCGCGCACCGGAGTTCTGCCGAAGCCGGTGCGCTCAGTGAGCATTGACTCCGAGACGAGCGATCCCGGCTCGAGCTCCTGAAAGACGATCATTTTCTCGATCGCCTGATACGCCTGTTCTGATTTGCCTTGAATCGCCATTGCCCACCTTCCAGCCGTGCAATCTTTACATACCTTCATTAATATGTTACCAATATATCGGCTGCATAACGGTGTGTGGTCAGTGAATCCATCGGAGTGCAGCCATGACAATGCCCCGCCAGATCGAGCAGCGCTCGATCGACTACATCCCTGAGTCAGAGAGACACGGCAATCCGCGAAGCCTCTTCTTCGTTTGGTTCGCTGCGAATACCTCGATCACGGCGGTCGTCACGGGTGCGCTCTTTGTAATCCTCGGAAACTCTGCACTCTGGGCGATCCCGGCAATCATCATCGGCAACATCCTGGGCGGTTTTGTCACCTCGCTCCACTCGGCGCAGGGGCCGAAGCTCGGTGTTCCGCAGATGATTCAGAGTCGGGCACAGTTCGGGTACTACGGGGCGATCCTGCCGCTCGTTCTCGCGCTGATGATCTACCTCGGGTTCTATGCCACTGGCCTGGTGCTCGGCGGCCAAGCCATTGGGGATCTCTTCCACGTGTCGACCCAGTTCGGTGCGGCCATCTTTGCGCTGCTTTCGACGGCGCTGGCGATTTTCGGGTATCGCTACATTCACCGATTCTCGAAGTTCGCCGCAGTGCTCAGCGGTGTGGTCTTCATCGTTCTCTTGCTGAGCGCGCTGACGACACCGGATGCTTCGCAACTAATTCGAGGCACCGACTTTGCGATGGCGCCGTTTGTACTCGGGATCTCGCTCGCGGCATCCTGGCAGCTGACCTTCGGCCCGTATATCGCCGACTATTCGCGGTATCTGCCCCGGGCTACTTCGCAGAAGGCGATTATGGGCTGGACCTTCGCAGGCAGCGTGCTCGGCGGGTCTCTAGCGATGATCGTGGGAGCCGTAGCGGCGGCGGTCGGCGGCCCAAGCTTCAGTGGCAACCAGGTGGGCTACCTCGCCACGCTCGGGGGTCAGCTCGGATGGCTCGTTCTGCTCGCCGTCATTTGCGGCAAGCTCACCGGGGACACTCTGAGCGCCTATGGCGGGTTCATGTCGATGGCCACCATCGTGACGTCGCTGACCAATCGCCCGCTGGTCGGTCTGCGAGCGCGCACCATCTACATCGTGCTGATCTCCGCGGCCGCACTCGCCATCGCACTGGCGGCGAGCGACAACTTCCTTTCCTCGTTCACGAACTTCCTTCTCTTTCTTCTCTATTTCATGACCCCGTGGTCGGCGATCAACCTTGTCGACTTCTACCTCGTGCGCCGCGAAAAGTACAACGTTGAAGCGCTGTTCCGAGCTGACGGCGAGTACGGGCGGGTGAACGCCGTGGCATTCATCGCCTACTTCGCCGGAGTGCTGATTCAGGTGCCGTTCATGAACAGCCCGCTCTACGTCGGTCCGATCGCGAACTGGCTCGGTGGAGCCGAGGTGGCTTGGATCATCGGCCTCCTCGTGTCGGGGGCGATTTATTGGGCGTTCGCGCCCGCCCGGCTGGCCCGTGGTGGCCCAGCGCTACTCCCGTCCGACAAGGCGCGCGCCAGCTAAGAGTTTCCCTGCTGTCGGGCGCGCGGCCTGCCTGGGTGCGCGCCCCCAACATCCACACCATCGAACTGGAGTCATGAAGTGAAGTACGACCCGAACACTCAGAAGAGTCCGCTGCCTTACTCGCCGTTCAAGAGTCTGACTGTGCCCCGGCCGATCGGCTGGCTGTCGAGTACCAGCGTCGATGGCGTCGACAACATCGCCCCATACAGCCAGTGGCAAAACCTGACATTTGACCCGCCGATGGTGATGTTCGCGGCCAATCAGTACCCCGACGGTCGTCGCAAAGACACGGTCATCAACGCCGAACAGACGGGCTGGTTTGTCTGGAATATGGCGACCTGGGACCTCAGGAATGCGGTCAACATCAGTGCCATGGCCCTGCCGGCCGGTGAGAACGAGTTCGACAGAATGAATGTCACGACACGACGCGCCGACCTGTCGGACACGCCAATGGTCGCAGAGAGCCCGTTCCATTTCGAATGCAAGTACCTCTCGACCCACCGGCTGTCGGGCAACTCGACGGTCGGTGGGATCGACGTGGTCTATGCCACCGTCGAGCGCATCCATATCGACGAGAACTCGGTGACCGCTGATGGTCGAATTGACATCGCGAAGGTGCGCCCGATCGCCCGGATGGGATACCACGACTACACGGTTGTCAGCGAGACGTTCGAGATGCATGTGCCAGGTGCGGATGACGACGCGTCGGCCGGCTTGGCCGGCCAGCCCGGTTAGACCTCGCTCTCTCAGACCGGGCTTCGGCCCGCTGCCCGGTGGGTGTCAATTTCTCACCAGGCTAAACAGTGTTGGCAACACCTATTGCAGCAACGTTCCGCCGCTCGAAGACGAGCTAACCCGAGGAGTCCAAGTGACACGACCAGCAGATGTGATTTTTGTAGATGGATGGGTCTTCACTGCCCGATCAGAATTTCCTGAACGCCAGGCGGTCGCTGTGACCGGCGAGCGCATCAGTGCAATTGGCTCAGATATCGAAATCCTCGCTCTCGCCGACGAGAACACAGAGGTCGTCAACCTTGACGGTGCACTCGTGATCCCCAGCTTTCAGGATGCCCACAACCACCCGGTCAGTGCCGGCATCGAATTGCTCCAGTGCGATCTGACAAATACTGAAACAGCCGAGGAATCCCTCGGAAGGGTAGCCGCGTATGCCGCATCGCATCCCGATGTCGAATGGATTCTCGGCGCTGGCTGGTCGATGGATCAATTCCCGGGAGGCACCCCCACTCGCCAAGCCCTCGACGTGATCGTGCCCGACCGCCCGGTACTCCTGACCAATCGCGACCACCACGGCATGTGGGCAAATACCCGTGCGTTTGAGCTCGCGGGCATTGACGCAACCACGCCCGATCCCGATGGCGGCCGTCTCGAGCGGGAAAGCGACGGCTACCCGGCCGGCACCGTTCACGAGTATGCAATGGACCTGTTCGAGGAGGCTCGTCCGCCGATTAGCGCGGAGCTTGCTTATGCAGGCCTACTTCGCGCCCAAGAAGAAATGTTTCGCCTCGGGGTGACCGGGTGGCAGGACGCCCATATTGGAGAGCTGTTCGGCTCGCCTGACACCGTCGAGAGCTACCGACGCGCGGTCGAGGAAGGAACGCTCCGCATGCAGGTGGTTGGAGCGCAGTGGTGGGAGAAGAGCCAAGGCATCGAGCAGGTGCAGGCGTTCATCGAACTCCGCGCACAAGTTGCAGACGAATCGCCCAATGCGCAGTTTGTCGTCAACACGATCAAGATCATGGTTGACGGGGTTGCCGAGAATTTCACCGCGGCGATGAATGCGCCCTACCTAGACGAACACGGACACCGCACCGACAACTCGGGTTTCTCCTACATGGACCCCGAGCTCCTCAAGACCTACGTCACCGCGCTCGACGCGGCCGGATTCCAGGTGCACTTTCACGCGCTCGGAGACCGCGCCGTGCAGGAGACTCTCGACGCGGTGGAAGCTGCTCGCGAGGCCAACGGCCCGAGCGCGAATCGTCACCATCTCGCGCACCTCCAACTCGTCGCAGATGCCGATATGCACCGGTTCGCTGAACTCGATGTCGCTGCAAACATGCAGATGCTGTGGGCGTGCCACGAGCCTCAGATGGATGATCTTGCCTTGCCGTTCATGCCCTCTGATGCAGAATCGCGCACCTTCCCCTTCGGCGAACTTCACACCCTGGGCACTCGACTCGTCGCAGGAAGCGACTGGCCGGTATCGAGCGCAGACCCGATCGCGGCAATCCATATCGCGGTGAACCGGGCTTCCCCGCATGGCCCACAGGAACCGTTGGGAGGGGACGTCCAGAAACTCGACCTCGCCACCGCACTCACCGCCTACACGGCAGGAAGCGCCTACGCGAACCACCGCGACCACGACACCGGCGCCCTCGCCGCCGGCTACCTAGCCAACCTGGTCGTGCTTCACCCGAACCCTTTCGAACTCGCGCCGACCGACATCCACACCACGACGGTCCAATCAACCTGGGTGCGAGGCGAACAGGTTTATGCCGCAGCCAGCGCCCGGACCCACTAGTCAAGGAGAACTCATGTCACTCACACAGCAGCAGCTCCCCACTCATCGAAAGATCCGCTCCCACCGGCGTCGTATCCCCCGCGCCACTGCAGTCCTGACCGTGGCCGTGGTGACCACCCTGACATTTGCAGCATGTACTCCTGCCACGACGCCTCCGCCCAAGGCCGTAGATTTTGAGCTGACCGCGGCCACGCCAGCGGCAACCACACAGATCGATTCCTTCACCTGGTCGATCTACGCCGAACCGTCAACCCTTGACTACGCCCGCGCCTTTGACTACCCCGACAATCAGGTGCTCAGCAACGTGTGCGAGTCGCTTCTTCGCTGGAACGCCGACCTCAGTGTTTCACCCGGGCTCGCCGAAAAATGGGAGAACCCCACACCGACGACGTGGGTGTACACGATCCGGCCGGGAGTGACCTTCCACGACGGCTCCCCTCTGACTGCCGCCGATGTCGTGGCATCACTCAACCGGCATCTCGACCCCGAAGTCGGCTCGCCCTGGTCTGGCACGTTCAAGAATGTGCTGTCGATCGAGCAAACCGGTGACCTGCAGGTCACGGTGACGACGAGCGTGCACGACTCACAGTTCAATCTCGCCATGGCGTCCGGTCCCGGCACAGTGGAGTCGGCCGCGACTCTCGCCGCCGACGGCGCCGACTACGGAAATGCGAAAACGGGTGTCAATTGCACCGGCCCCTTCTCGTTCGCAAAATGGGATTCGGGGTCGAGCATCACCCTTGACCGATATGACGCCTATTGGGATAAAGACCTCCTCGCGAAATCAGCGCACGTCGAGTTCGTCTTCCTCTCAGACCCCAACGCGCGCATCAACGCATTCAACTCCGGCGAAGTTGACGGCGGCTGGATGGTCCCGACCAATGCGGTCGAGTCACTCGCAGCGTCGAAAACTGGAAAGTTCTATTTCGGCGTCAACTCGTCGGTGACCAGTGAAGTCGTCAGCGACCTGACCGGGCCGCTCGGCGACGTTCGTGTGCGCAAAGCGATGATGATGGCGATCGACCGCAATGGCCTGGTCGCCGCGGCCGAACACGGCTATGCGACGCCAACGACCGCGCTCACCAACCGCTCAGTCTGGAGCGGATCCGGTCAAACAGCGACCGATCAAGCGTTCGACGGGTTGAACCCCTATCCCCTCGATCTCACAGCCGCGAAGAAGCTTGTCACCGACGCGGGAGCGACCGGCAAAGAGATCGTGATCGCGACCGCTTCGGTTTCTGCCGGCGAGACAGTGATCGCACAGGCAGTTGCTGCCGCTGCAACGTCGATCGGCCTCAAACCGACGATCAATACGCTCTCGAACGACAAATACTCGACGTTGTTCACCGATGCGGATGCCCGCAAGGGAATCGACATGTTCCTGGTGTTCTGGAACCTGTCAAAGGCTGATCCACTTGAAATGTTCTCTATCCTGCAAACTGACGACTACAGCAACTATGGCGGATGGTCGAATCCCGAGTTTGACGACATCGTCACGCACGCAATTAGCGTCGCAGACCCTGCCGAGCGAGCAGTAGAGTCCGCCAAAGCACAGCACATCGTCAATGAAGAGCTGCCCTGGCTGCCCTTGTTCACTTCGCCGACGACACTGTGGCTGAGCTCTCGGATCACCGGGGTCGCGCCGTCGGTCAACTACCTCTACTATCCGTGGGCCGCCACAATCGGCGGCAAGTAGTCAACGGCGCCGGTGATTTGATGTCCATTCTTTTCATTCTGAGAAAACTCGGAACGCTGGTACTGACGGTTTTCGTCGCATCCGTCCTGGTCTTCTTCTCGATGTACCTTGTTCCGGGCGACCCGCTCGGATTCCTCTTCCGGGGCCGGACCCCGAGCCCGGAAGCCATCGCGGCGGTGACCGCGCAGTACGGACTCGATAAACCCGTTGTCATTCAGTACTTCGACTGGTTGATCAACGTGCTCCACGGCGATTTTGGTCGGTCTTTTCAGTATCGAGAGGATGTCAGTTCTGTGCTCGCGTCGCGAGCACCGACGACGCTCGGACTCGTAGTTCTCGCCGGGCTTTTCATCGCAATCGTCGGACTTGCAGCAGGGATCATCGCGGCTCTCAACCAAGGGAGAGTGGCAGACAAAGTCGTGCTTGTGTTCCTCACTTCTCTCGCTGCCATCCCCTCGTTCGTCGGTGCCATCGTGCTGATCACCGTCTTCGCCGTGCAGCTTGGCTGGTTCCCCTCGTTCGGCGATGGAAAGGGCTTCGTGGATTCGCTCTATCACCTGGTCCTTCCGGCTTTGGCGCTCGCTCTTGTGTTCGTCGCGCTCGTCGCCAGGGTCACTCGCTCGTCGATGCTCGAACAGCTGGATCGAGAGCATGTCGAAGTCGCCACAAGCCGCGGTCTCTCGCGACCCCGCGTCATCCGACGCCACGTTCTCCGAAACGCTCTCGGGCCGATCCTCACGGTGAGTGGCGTGCTCGTTGCCGGCCTTCTGGTTGCGAGCTCGATCATCGAGGCGGCTTTTGGGCTTTCAGGAATCGGTTCCCTTCTCGTACAGGCTGTCGACCGGCTCGACTTCCCGGTTGTGCAGGCAATCGTGCTTCTCATCGTCGTGATTTTCGTGGTCGTCAACACCGGCGTTGATCTTCTTATCGGCGCACTCGACCCCCGCACTAAGGCAGGTGCATCAGCCCGATGACCGTTCCCCTCACCGCCCACTCCGGGCTCCGCTCCTTCCGGTTGACTGCCGGCAATGCTCTCTTTGCAACCAGCGTCGTCGTGCTCGGCACCCTGGTTGCTCTCGCCGTTCTCGCACCTCTCATCGCACCGTACGATCCTGATTTCGTCGACCTCAACAATGTGCTGTCCGGGCCGACCACCGCTCACTGGTTAGGGACAGACGCCGCTGGTCGGGATACTTTCAGCCGCATGCTTTTCGGAGCTCGAACATCACTTCTGGGGCCACTCCTTGTCGTTACTGTGTCCACGGTTTTTGGCATTGTCCTCGGGCTCCTTGCCGGCTGGTTCGGCGGGTGGATCGATGCGTTGCTGGGGCGCGTTTTTGATCTCCTTTTCGCCTTCCCTGCGCTGCTGCTTGCCATCCTCGCTGTAGCACTCTTCGGAAAGGGTCTCACAGCCCCCGTCGCGGCAATGGTCATTGCTTACACGCCATTTGTCGCGCGTCTCGTACGCACGCTCATCGTCTCGGAACGCACTCGTCCGTATGTGGCGGCCTACCGCGTTCAAGGGTTCTCTCCGGCCTGGATTGCCGTTCGGCGGGTACTGCCCAATGTGATGCCCACGGTTGGCGCACAGTCGACCTTGAGCTTTGGATATGTGCTCGCAGATCTTGCCGCGCTCTCCTTTCTGGGACTCGGCGTGCAGGCGCCGACCGCAGATTGGGGTTCGATGATCAACGAAAGCAGAGGCGCATTGCTGAGTGGCCAAGCATTGCCGGCGCTCATTCCATCGCTCGCTGTGGTTCTCGTCGTCGTGGCCGTCAACGTCATTGGAGAAGAATTCTCCGACCGAATCGGCGGGAGGCTTTCGTCATGAGTTTGCTCGACATCTCGAATCTCACACTCGATCTCCCATCCGGACGTTCTCTCCGTCTCCTCGACGGCATCACGCTCAGCGTCGAACCGGGTGAGACCGTGGGGCTGGTGGGCGAATCAGGTTCGGGCAAGTCTCTGACCGCCCGCACGGCGCTCGGTCTGCTCCCCGCACGTTCCCGCACCAGCGGGTCAGTGCTTCTTGACGGAACCGACATGATCACCTGCGCTCCGGCTGAGGCTCTCGCACGGCGGCGCGAAACCGTCTCAATGGTTTTCCAGGACCCCAGATCCGGCATCAACCCAATGCGTCGCATTGGAGATTTCCTCACCGAGTCACTTCGACTCAACCACGGCTGGTCACAAGACAGAGCAGACACCCGTGCGCTTGAGCTTTTGCGGTCAGTCGGACTCCCTCGGGCAGAGTCGCACCTCTCCCAGTTTCCGCATGAGCTCTCGGGAGGAATGCTTCAACGGGTCATGATCGCGGGTGCGCTCTCCACTTCGCCGCGCCTTCTGGTGTGCGACGAACCCACATCGGCTCTCGATGTCACCACCCAAGCCGAAATCGTGGAGGTGCTGAAGCACCAACAGATGACCCGCACTATGGGGATGCTCTTCATCACCCATGATCTCAATCTCGCGTCGGTGTTGTGCGATCGGGTCTACGTCATCCACTCCGGGCGAATCGTCGAGCACGGCAGTGCGCTCTCTGTGTTCACCAGCCCACACGCGGACTACACGAAACGCCTGATTGCGGCCACGCCGAGCATCACGTTCTCTGACGATGAACCGAATTCCACTCTCGTCGACGAGAAACCTCACGCTCCGGCGACCAGCCGCGAGAGCTCGACTCCGGCCCTCGACGTTCAGGGGCTCAGCAAGACCTACTCGATCAGAGGCCGAACAACACTTCGTGCAGTCGACAACGTTTCTTTCTCGGTCGCCCCCGGCACAGCTCTGGCATTGGTTGGAGAATCTGGATCAGGAAAGTCGACGGTCGCACGGATGCTTGTCGGCTTGGAGAAGCCTGACACCGGCGGCATCCTCGTCGATGGCGTCTCACGTTCCACCCGGCCGCGAGGCCGCAGCGAACGACGGGAACGCGCTCAAGCTGTTCAGATCGTCTTCCAAGACCCCTATCTGTCGTTGGATCCGCGCATCACGGCGGGTGCTGCAATCGAGGATGCGCTCCGACTGCTCAGTCCGCTTCGCAACGATGACGCCCGGGCACGCGTCATTGAACTTCTCGATCAGGTCGGGCTGACCGAGAAACATGCGCAAGCCAAGCCCCGCACTCTCTCGGGAGGGCAACGACAGCGAGTTGCGATCGCGCGTGCTTTGGCCGCGGCCCCCGGCATCCTTATCCTCGATGAAGCAACAAGCGCGCTCGATGTCTCCGTCCAGGCTCAGGTTCTCGACGTCATCGATGACATTCGAGCCGAACGAGGGCTGACGCTGGTTTTCATCAGCCACGACCTCGCCGTCGTTCGTCGAGTCTGTGAGAACGCCATCGTGATGCGTCATGGGGTCGTCGTCGAATCAGGTGACACGGAACGCCTGCTTCGAAACCCACAACACCCCTATACGCGTTTGCTGCTCGATTCGATCCCGCAGCCGAGCTGGAATCTCCCCGACACGTCAGGCAGTTCGACCGGTGCTGAGCAGATTTCAGCGATCTGACTGGAGTTGGCTCAGGGCGGGCTTGACTGCCACATCGACGACCGGGCGACGGATGGCCGCTGCCACCACCACACTGAGCACGAGTCCCAGCACAGCCATCACCGCAAAGCTCAGCATCCAGCCGCCCGTCAGAGTGTGTAGGAGCCCGATGCCGAGGGAGCCAACGCCCGCAAAGGCGTAGCCGACACCCTGCCCGACCGCGGAGACGACTCCGGCTGTGCTCGGATTCGCCGACATCGTGACGATCAGGCTGATCGACAGCCCGAAGGCGGCGCTTTGCACGGCGCCGAGGCCGCCGACAACCCAGAAGACCTGCTCGTTCGACGAGAAGTACAGCGCCAACATCCCTACTGCGATGGCGATCCCGAGACCCGGCCCGACCCAAACCAGCACCGCACGGCGCCGGGCCAGAATCGGGGTGATCAGGGTCGGCACGAAGCCGGCGATGCTGAACCAGGCGAGCAACCAACCGGTCTGGGCCGAGTCGTGCCCGCGGTCGAGCAACAGCAATGGCATCCAGGCGGTCATCGCGAAGTAGAGCAGCGCCTGCAACCCGAACACGAGCGTCAGCAGCGCCATGGTGCGCGTTGCGCGCGGAGCGAAGTCGAGCGCTGGGCGCTGCGGCGGCGGGGCGCCGCCCTCGCTGCGCATCCGAATCACCCCGACGAGCAGCGGGATGCCGGCGACGAGGGCGGGCAACGCCCACACCCCCCAGGCAACATCGATGCGCTGGCCGGATGCCGCATAGATCGGAGAGACGAGCGATGCCCCGAGTGCCGCCCCGACGCCGAAGCTCATGCTGCTGAGCCCCACCCACAGCCCCGACGCGTCGAGCGACTTCAAGAACTGCGGCAGCAGAGTTCCCGCCGCCATGATCGCGGCCCCCACCAGGAAGGTTCCCGGCAACAGAAGCGCGGGCCAGAGAACCCTGATCAGCAAGCCGGCAGCGAGTGCCCACATCGACCACAGCAGCACGGCCCCGACGCCGTACCGGCGGGCCAGCCAGGGCCCGAGCGGAGCGCTGAGGCCGAAGGCGATGACCGGCAAAGTGGCCAGCACCGTCGTCTCAACGGCGCTCAGCTCAAGCGCGAGGCGCGCCTCCTCGAGGGTCGCCGCGACTGTCGTGACGGCGGGTCGCAGGTTGAGGCCGACGAGAAGCGCTGCCGTGAGACCGAGAGCGCGGGCGGAGCGCTGCCGGACAGCGTGCCGCTCAGGAGTCGAGAACACTGAGCCCCTCGGCGACGACCCGGCCGTCGTGCAGAACCGTGCGGTCACTGCCGCGATCCATGACTGTGCTGGCGACGGTTTCTCCATCGACGATGAGCAGATCGGCACGGTCTCCGACGGCAACACCCGGCCGGTCGAGAACACCACGCAACCGGGGCACCTCGTGACTCATGATGCTCGCACCGCCCATCGTCGCCACCGCCAGCGCGTGCTCGATGAGTTCGTCCCGCCGAAAATTGTTCGTGAACGCCAGCTGCCAGGTGCGGTCGAGCATGTCGCAGTTGCCGTAGGGGCTCCAATAGTCGCGTTGGCCGTCTTCGCCGAGCCCGACGCGCACTCCGGCCTCGGTCAGCTCGACCAACGAGAGTTGGTTGCTCGCCGACGGGGCAACCGTCGCCATCGACACGTCGAGCTCGGCGAACTGTTCAATCAGCCGACGACTCACGGCCTCGGAGACCGAGCCGAGTTCATAGGCATGCGACAGGGTCACCTTGCCCTGCATCCCGAGTGCGCGCGTGCGTTCGAGCACGAGTTCGGTGCTGAACACGCCGAGTTCGCCGGGTTCGTGCAGGTGGATGTCGATCTCAACCTGGTACTTCTCGGCGAGACCGAAGACGATGTCGAGGTGTTTGGCCGGGTCGCGGTCGAGCTGGCTCGGGTCGATGCCGCCCATCACATCGGCACCCTGCTTGAGTGACTCTTCGAGCAACTCGATTGTTCCTTCTTCACGCAGGATGCCGGCCTGCGGAAACGTCATGATCTGCACGTCGGCGTGCGCGGAGAACTTCTGCTTCGCCGCCATCACCGCGTCGAACTTCTCGAGCTTGCAGTCGACGTCGACCTGGGCGTACGAGCGCACCCGGGTTGTGCCCCGCGCAATCATCTGTTCGAGGGTTCCGGCGGTGCGCTCCGGCAGTCCGATCTCGGCCGTGCGCCAGTTGTTGCGATCGTTGAGCATCATCCCCCAGACGCCCGGCGCACCGGTGTGCGGCCGGAAGGGCAGGCCGATGCGGCTGGAGTCGAGGTGCACGTGTACGTCGCTGAACGCAGGCACGACGAGACGCCCCCGTCCGTCGACCACCTCGCGACCGGCATCCGGACCACCAGGCATGCCCTGCAGAACCGGCGCAGTGGAGTCGGCGAGATGCGGCGTGATGGCGGCGATGCGTCCGCCCTCGATGAGCAGATCGACGGCGGCGGCGCCCCAGGGGCGAACATTACGAATCAGCATCCTCGAATGGTATACCAAATTGATTCCCTCGCTCAGTAAACTGACGGGATGACTACCACGCCGCACAGCGAGGGGGAAACGGCACGCGTCACCCGAATCCTGCGCGAACAGATAATCGACGGCGAGCGGGAGCCGGACGCGAGGCTCGTCGAGCGCGAGATCGCGACATCACTTGACGTCAGCCGAGTCCCCGTGCGCGAGGCACTTCGCGCACTGGTCGCCGAGGGCCTCGTTCTCCCGCGGCCGAACAGTTGGATGACGGTGCGGCGATTCAACGAGCGCGACATCGAGGAACTCTTCCAGGTACGCGCCGCGTTTGACTCACTCGCGTTCCGGTTGGCGGCGCGCACCGCGAGCCCGCACGACCTCGCCCGACTCGCGCTCGTGCTCTCGGCCGAGTCGGATTCGGCAGCGTTGGGCGACCCACATGACTCCCGTGCGGCGTCGGCCTCATTTCACGAACTCGTCATCGAGGTCTCCGGCAATTCCTTGCTCGCCGAACTGTGGCGCACGCTGAGTGGGCGGATGCGCTGGCTACTCGGCCAGCACGACCAGCCGACCGAGATGCATCTGGAGCACGCTCAGCTTTACGCCGCGATCGCGGCACACGACGAGGAGGCAGCCGCCGCGCTCGCGCTCACCCACCTCGACACCAGCCGCCGCGCATTCGAGAGTCACCGGAGCCTCGCTGCAGACACAGAGCGCGCCGACTGACATCCGTTAAACAAGAACAAGGCGCCACCCCCGAGGGGGTGGCGCCTTGAAAAGGAAACGCGAAGTTACTTGAGGGTAACGGTTGCGCCGGCTTCTTCGAGAGCAGCCTTTGCCTTCTCGGCAGCTTCCTTGCTTGCGCCTTCGAGAACGGCCTTGGGTGCACCGTCGACGACTGCCTTGGCTTCGCCGAGGCCCAGGCTGGTGAGCTCGCGCACAACCTTGATGACCTGGATCTTCTTGTCGCCAACCGACTCGAGGATGACGTCGAAGTCAGACTTCTCTTCGACCTCTTCTGCGGCGGCGGCGGGGCCACCAGCGGCTGCAACAGCAACCGGAGCAGCGGCGGTGACCTCGAAGGTCTCCTCGAATGCCTTGACGAACTCGCTGAGCTCGATGAGGGTCAGGCCCTTGAACTGCTCGAGCAGCTCTTCAGTTGAAAGCTTTGCCATGATTTTCTCCTTAGTTTTCTTAAATTACTCACCGCGATACCAGGCTGATGCCTAGTTCGCGGACTCCTGCTTCTCACGCAGCGCGTCGACCGTGCGAACGGCCTTCGACAGCGGTGCGTTGAAGAGATATGCGGCTCCGAACAGCGAGGCCTTGAAGACGCCGGCAAGCTTGCCGAGCAGAACTTCGCGGGACTCGAGGTCGGCGAGCTTGCCTACCTCTGCTGCGGTGAGCGGGTTACCGTCGAAGTAACCGCCCTTAACCACCAGGAGAGGGTTTGCCTTGGCAAAGGCACGCATGGCCTTCGCAACGGCGACAGGGTCACCGTGCACGAATGCGATTGCCGACGGACCGACAAGCTCGTCGTCAAACGACGTGATGCCGGCGTTGTTCGCCGCAATCTTGGTCAGCGTGTTCTTTACCACGGCGTACGTGGCGTCCTCACTGATGGACGTGCGCAGCTCCTTGAGCTTCGCAACAGTGAGACCGCGGTACTCGGTGAGCAGAACGGCGGTCGAGCTCTGGAATTTCTCCGTAAGCTCGGCGACCGATGCTTCCTTGTTCGCCATGGTGCTCCTCTTAATATTCATGTGCCGGTAGCCCCTGGTGCAGACATGAAAAAAGCTCCGGCGCAAGGGCCGGAGCTGGGAGGCAGTTTCTCACGAAACCGAATCTAAACTTCGAATCCTGCGCGGGCCGTTCATGTGAATGAACCTTCGATTGCGAAACACACTTACATGTGCACAGCAATAACCGGCGGTCTTTGGCTTTGCCCCACACTACGTGATGCGCCTCGCCGTCGCAAATCGAGACGGATGCCCCCGCTCACACCAGCTCAACCTCGACATCCGGCGCCTCGACGTCCGGAGCGTGACGACCCTACCCGGTACCGAATTCAGGAGTGGAGGCGTGTCGGCCGAGTCGGGCCCGCGGAATGACGGGACACCCGCACCGCGACACGCACTCCGCTCCTGATTTTGGCCCGGCCACACGGCAGCGATAGCCGCACAAAGATCACGATTTGCGCACGGCCTGGCGGCATCCGGTCCGAGAGGTATAACATCGTACCGATCACATCCCCAGAGTTGCGGAGCAGACAATGAACAACCCCTCACCGGTCGACAAGAGCGCATCAGGCATCGGCGAACGCCAGTTCCACATCGGAATTGCTCCCGGGGAGGTGTCCACCGTTGCTCTTCTGCCCGGCGACCCGTTCCGGGTGCCGCTCATCGCGGAGTTCCTCACCGACGTGCAGACCGTCGCCCACAATCGCGAGCACCTGACCATGACCGGCTTGTACAAGGGCCGGAAGATCACGGCGACGTCGACCGGCATGGGATGCCCGTCGACCGCGATCGCCGTCGAGGAGCTCATCCGCGTCGGGGTCACCTCCTTCATCCGGGTCGGCTCCTCCGCCGGCCTGCAGCCCGGGGTCAAGCCGGGCGACCTCCTGATCAGCGAGGGCGCCCTGCGCAACGACGGAACCACGGCGGCCTACGCCCACCACGGATTCCCCGCGGTGCCCGACCTCGCGATCACGCTCGAACTCGCCTCGGTCGCCCGCGAACTGGTCGCCGGCCGCGACTCCACGGTGCACACCGGCATCAACGCCAGCGACGACGCGTTCTACGCCGAAACCCCCGAGTGGATCGCCGAGCTGAACCGGCTCGGCGTGCTCAACGTCGAGATGGAGAGCGCGGCCCTCTACGTCGTCTCCCGGTTGCGCGGCGTGCGTGCCGGCATGATTTGCTCGACCTCCAGCAACCTCTACGACGGAACCAGCCTCTACTCCGGAGTCGACACCGCGCTCAAAGACGGCTGGATGCTCAGCATCGAAGCGGCGCTCGAGGTTGCTGTTCGTCTGGAGCTCTAACATGCTCGTCAACCTGCACAGCCACCTCGAGGGGCGGGTGCGGCCGGCGACCGCCGCAGAGTTGGCGGCGTCGGCCGGACTGCCCACCCCGGCCGGCGGCTGGGAGAACGCCATCCGCCTCGACGGTCCGGCGGACCTGACCGTCTACCTCGCCAAGGTGGCCTCCACCTACCCCTTCTTTCGCTCACTGGACGCCGCCCGCCGTATTGCGCGGGAGGCCGTCGAGGATGGCGCGGCATCCGGTCTCGACTATCTCGAGCTGAGATTCGGCCCGGCCACCCATGCCGACGACGAGCGGGGCCTCACCGACGTCATCGCCGCGGTGACCGAGGGGATGCGGGAGGGGAGCCTCGCAACCGGCATGCCGAGCGGCGCGGTCGTCGCCGCCCTGCGCCACCACTTCCCCGAGACCAACGAGGCGGTAGCGCGGGCGGCAGCTCGATTCGCGGGCACCGGCGTGGTCGGTTTCGACCTGGCCGGTGACGAGTTGCTCTTTCCGGCGCTCGAGCCCCATCGGCCAGCCTTCGACATCGCCCGGGCCGCCGGGCTCGGCCTGACCTGCCATGCGGCCGAGGCGGGGCCCGCCCGCGCGGCGCGCGACGCCGTCGAACTGCTCGGCGCCACCCGGATCGGGCATGGGGCGCACATCGTCGATGACCCGGATGTTCTGCGCTGGTGCGCCGAGACGGGAGTGGTCATCGAGATTTGCCCGACCTCGAACTGGTACACCGGGGCGATAGCCTCGATTGCCGACCATCCGGCAGGCCGGTTCAGGGACGCCGGCGTGCGCCTCGTGCTGGGCGACGACAACCCGATGCAAACCGGGACCGATCTGCGTGACGAGCGGGACATCCTCGTCACGGCCCTCAACTTCACCGCCGAGGATCTTGCGGCGATCGACGAGAACAGCGTCGGCGCCGCATTCACCGACTTTTCCACGAACCACCCGCTTTTCCCTCGCAGCGCCACCTGAAATGGAGACAACAATGCAACGAAGCAGAACAGTCACCTCCTTGCTCTCGATGGGAGCGCTCGCCGCTCTCGTGCTGAGCGGATGTGCGTCAGCCCCCGCCACACCCGCCTCGACGGATGCCGCCACGAGCGACTTTCTGCCCTGCGCGGTTTCTGATCTGACCGGGTTCAACGACAACGACTTCAACGAGCTCACGCTCGACGGGGTGAAGGCGGCCGCAAAGAAGATCGGAGTGACGCCGAAGTCGTCGGAGTCGACATCGGAAGACCAGTACGCCGGAAACATCGACGCCCTGATCAGCCAGGGCTGCAATCTTGTCGTGACGGTCGGCTTCGCACTTGCCACGGCGACCCGCGAAGCAGCGAAGGCGAACACCGACGTCAACTTCGCACTCATCGACAGCACCGTCGCCAACGACGACTTCAGCCCGCTCGAGCTCGACAACGTGAAGCCGGTGCTCTTCGACACCGCTCAGGGCGCGGCCCTCGCCGGCTACCTCGCGGCCGGCGCCACCAAGACCGGCACGGTCGGAACTTACGGCGGCATGCCGTTCCCGTCCGTCACCGTGTTCATGGACGGCTTCGCCGACGGCATCGAGCGCTACAACGCGGTGCACGGCACGACAGTGAAGCTGGTCGGCTGGGACAAGTCCGCGCAGAACGGCCAGTTCGTCGGCAGCTTCGACGACCAGGTGAAGGCCAAGACCCTCACCGCCGGCCTGCTCGACCAGGGCGTCGACATCCTCATGCCTGTCGCCGGAACCCTCTTCACCGCATCCGTTCAAGAAATGATCGACCGCGGCACGGCCGGCGCGGTGATCGGCGTCAACTCCGATGCATTCGTGAGCACACCCACTCCCGAGTTTCAGAAGTACTATCTGACCTCCGTGCTCAAGAACCTGACCAAGGCGTCGGAAGAGGTGACGACAGCAGCGGCCACCGGCGACTTCGACAACGCTCCGTACATCGGAACCTTGGAGAACGGTGGCGTCGGCATTGCCCCGACCCACGACTGGGAATCCCAGCTCGACCCGAAGCTGCTCGATGAAGTGAAGCAGCTTCAGGCAGACATCATTTCCGGCGCCTTCGTCGTGACGTCGCCGTCATCACCGAAGTAACCGACAAAACCCGGCCGCAGGGGAGCACACCATGAACGATCAGGCTCCCCTGCGGACCGACATCGCCACCTTCGCCCGCCTGACCGGCTGGGAGTACTTTCCGATCGCTTTCATCGGCCGGTTGCCGTTCGCGATGATGATCGTCGGCATCCTGACCTTCGTCACCACGGTGCGCGGATCGGTCGCGGAGGCGGGTCTTGCCGCGGCCTGCGCCGGAATCGGAACGGCGGTCTGCGGGCCGCTGGTCGGCTCGTTCGCCGACCGGGTGAGCCAGCGCGCAGTGCTGCTCGTCTGCAGCATGGTGAGCATCCTCGCCACCACGCTGTTCCTCGTTCTCGTCGGCTTCGGGGCCCCGCTCCTCGCGATTCTCGCCCTCGCCTTCGTGACCGGGGGCGCGACCCCCCAGGTCGCACCGTTCTCCCGCTCACGCCTCGTCGTCTTCGCCGGAACGGCGCGATCCACGGTGAAACGCGGGCGCGCCGTCTCGATGGTGATGAGCTACGAATCGGTGATGGACGAGGCGTCGTTCGTTCTCGGCCCGGTGCTGGTCGGCGTTCTGACCACCTTCATCGCGCCGTGGGCGCCGCTCGTCATCGGTGCCATCCTCACCGCCACAATCGTTGTCGCCTTCGCGCTGCATCACTCCGGTCGAACGAGTGACCCGGGCCCCGTGAGTGAGAAGACCGCCGCGGGGTCGGTGTTCTCTCCGCGCATCCTCACCCTGGCGGCGGGCATGTTGCTGGTCGGGGGCGTCTTCGGCTCGATCCTGACCGCGTTGACCGCATTCATGACCGCCCGGGGCCTCGGCGAGCAGACCGGCATCGCCTACGGCGCGATGAGTGCCGGAGCGATCGTGGTCGCCGTCTCTGTCGCCGCCCTGCCCCCGCGGTTCTCACTCCCGGCGCGATGGCTCACCTTCGCCGCCCTCGGCCTGATCGGGGCGTTCGCACTGCTGCTGGCCGACACTCTGCTCGCCACGCTCGTTGCCCTGTTTCTCAGCGGATGCGGGATCGGCGCGGTGCTCGTCGTGCTGTTCAGCCTCGGAACAGAGGCGGCGCCGGCCGGACGTTCGACCACCGTGCTCACGACGCTGCAGAGCACCCTCGTCGTCGGACAGGCCCTGGCCACCGCGGTCGGCGGGTTCGTCGCTCAGACGTTCGGCGCCACGGCCGGCTACGGGATCACCGCCGGCCTCGCCGTCGGGCTGGTGGCGCTGGCGGGGCTGTATCACTGGCGCTTCGCCCAAATCGCCCTGCCGCAGGAGGCTTAGGCCCGCTTCCACTGCGGCACCGCGAGGTGCCCGAAGGCGGGCGGCAGCGCGTACTTTGCCACGTAGGCGGGTGCACCGTCGAGCTCCGCTGTTTGGGTCAGCACGAGCAGCGGGTCGGGAGCCTTGATTCCGAGCAGGCTCGCTCGGGTCGGCCCCGCAATTGTCGCCGCGATCCGGCAGGCCCCGGCAGAAAAAACCGGACCAACCCGATCAGTGAGCGCCTGGAGGATCGTCGCCGGGTCGGCCGCGGCATCCTGCAGCTGCGCCGCAACTGCGCTGTTGAACGTGGCCAGCCGCGCATTATCGGGAAGGTATTCCTGCACGAGCGCGACCGGCTGGCCGTCTCGGCTCACGACGCACTCGCGGAACCAGAACTCGGCGCCGGCATCCAGATGCAGATGCTCAACGACGAAATCCGTGACTTTCTGCAGGCTGAACTCGATCACCCGCACGTCGATCAGGGTGCCCGGCTCGGCGAGTAGTTGCTCAAGCGGCTGAAACTCATCGGGACCCTCGTGCGGAATCGAATCAGCGACGAACCTGCCGACGCCGCGCTTGGTGACGATCAGGCCGTCTTCCTCGAGAAGCATCAACGCTTCTCTCACGACTGTGCGACTCACGCCGAGCGCGAGGCCGAGCTCGGTCTCGCGGGGAAGCAGCGCACCCGAGACGAGGAGGCCGGAGCGGATGCCCTGGGAGATGCGTTCGTAGACGGCAACCCGCAACGGCTGGCCGGGCGACGTGAGCAGCGGCTGCTCCAGGTAGCGCGTGGCGTCTGTCGTGGTCACGAAACCCGCCGAGCTACAGAAAGGTGTCGAGCGGATGTCATGTGCCGAGCTTAGTTCTTCGGTCCGAGTTACCGCCGAAGCGCTCCGTGCCCGGCGATAAGTAGTTGACATCGGTCCACTAGATTTATATAGTTGACTGTTGTCAATTAGTAGCAGGAGTCCGATGTCACGCACGCAGAGCACCACCGATTCACCCCCCACCTCTCCACCCGCCGGCCGCCCCATCGACGCAAACATGTCGAAGCGCCAGGTTCTCGAGTCCCTTTCCGGGCTCCTTCTCGGCATGTTCGTCTCGATCCTGGCCGGCACGGTGGTCAGCACCTCGATGCCGCTCATCATCTCCGATCTCAAGGGCGATCAGTCCGCCTACACCTGGGTGATCACCGCGACGCTGCTCGCGACCACCGTCAGCACCCCGCTCTGGGGCAAGTTCGCCGACCTGTTCAACCGCAAGCTGCTCATCCAGCTCGCCCTGGTGATCTTCGTGCTCGGCTCGGCCCTCGCCGGATTCTCGCAGGACACCGGCACCCTGATCATGTTCCGTGTGCTGCAAGGCCTCGGCGCCGGTGGCCTGGCCGCGCTCAGCCAGATCATCATGGCCGACATCATCAGCCCGCGTGACCGCGGAAAGTACGCCGGCCTGTTCGGTGGCGTGATGGCCCTCGGAACCGTCGGCGGCCCGCTGCTCGGCGGCGTGGTGACCGATGCCTTCGGCTGGCGCTGGAACTTCTTCATCGCCCTGCCGGTCGCCATCCTGGCCATCATCATGCTGCAGCTCACCCTGCACCTACCGAAGCACCCGAAGCGCAAGGTGCACATCGACTACCTCGGTGCCGTGCTGATCGCCGGTGGCGTTTCGCTCCTGCTCATCTGGGTGACCATGGCCGGACACGAGTTCGACTGGGCTTCCGGAACGTCGTTTGCCATGGTCGGCGGAGCCGCTGTACTGCTGATCGCCGCCGTCATCGTCGAGTTCAAGGTGCCGGAGCCGATCATCCCGCTCACGATGTTCAAGAACCGCACGTTCACCCTCTCGGTGATCGCGAGCATCTCGGTGGGTGTCGCCATGTTCGGCACCTCGGTGTTCCTCAGCCAGTACATGCAGCTTGCCCGTGGCGCGACCCCGACCCAGTCGGGTCTGCTCACCATCCCGATGATGGGCGGTCTGCTCATCTCGTCGACCTTCTTCGGAAGCCTGGTCAGCCGTCGCGGCAAGTGGAAGGCCATCATGGTCTCCGGCAGCGTGCTCGTCGTCGCCGGCTCTGTGCTTCTCGGAACCCTCAAGTACGACACCGACCTCGTGCTCGTCGGCATCTACATGTTCATTCTCGGCGCCGGCGTCGGCATGGTCATGCAGAACCTCGTGCTCGTCGTGCAGAACTCGATCGAGGTCAAGAACCTCGGTGTCGCAACCAGCGCGGTGACCTTCTTCCGCAGCCTCGGTGGCACGATCGGCGTCTCGGTGCTCGGTTCGGTGCTCGGCACCATCGTCGCCCAGCAGATCAAGGACGGCATCCCGCACCTGAGCCCTGCTGACCAGATGACCGCGGTCAAGACCCTGGGCACCGGAACGATCCCCCACGTTTCGTTGCTTCCCGACGCCATCCGCTCACTCGTGGAGAGTGCGTATGGGTCTGGTGTCGGAACGGTGTTCCTGGTCAGCGCTCCCCTGGCGCTGGTCACGCTGATCGCGGTGATCTTCATGCCCAATGCGTCGCTCGGCACGAAGACTGCGATCCAGCTCAAGGATGCGGTCGCCCGCAAGACCGGTTCCATCAAGACGGCAGAGGGCGCTGCCGCCGAGCGCAAGCGTGAGCTCGAGAATGCCGAAGACGCTCTGATCGAGGTGAGCGCGGCATCCGTTGCCTTGCCGCCCGTCGGTGAATCCCACCCGACCGGGTCGATCGAGGTCATCGAGCTGGCTTCAGAGAGCACACCCGGTTCGAGTCGATAACCTGTGACCATGACTGACAACACCAAGGCGGATGCCGCGGCCGAGGAGATTCCCTCGGCTGCGGCGGACGCGGCAGCGGCTGCCGGGCTGAACACGTCGGCCAGCGCTGGGCTGAGTGCATCGACTGCTGCTCCGAGTGCCGGGCGGATGGACAACGCCGCGGCCATTGCCGAGGTCGAAGAGCAGATGAGCGTGCTCTTCGGATTCATTCAGGCGAATGTGCGGGCGGCGGCCCTCGCGGTCGATCCCGCACTGCAGCCGTTCGGGCTCAAGGTGCTGCGCATCCTCGTGAAAATGGGGCCGCTGCACTCCAGCGTTCTCGCCGACCGGATGTTCGTCGACCGCAGCATCATCAGCCGCCAGGTCAAACAGCTGCAAGAACTCGGCTTGGCCGAAACGCGCCCCGACCCGGAAGACGGTCGCGCCCGCTATGTGGCCGCCACCGACGAAGCGATCACCCGGCTGACCGCCACGCGCGAGAGCGACAAACTGGTGATCTTCACTCACATGAACTCCTGGCCGGAGGAAGACCTGCTGACCTTCGCCGGCTACCTCAAGCGGCTGACGACGCCGTAGCGCACGCCGCGAGTTGTCAGAGATGGCCCCTTCAATCGAATTGAAGGGGCCATTTGTGACAACCCCTGAGGATCAGCGAACGGATGTCGCGGCTCGGGCAACGAGGGCGAGTGCGATGTCTCGGACAACGTCGACAGCCTCGGCGCGGTGTATCCCGGTGGGCGCGGGTACAGCGCGCGCCCACCGGGATAGACCGCGCCGAACCCGGAGAGGCTGGCGGGCTGGCTGGCCAGTTAGTTGGCGGGCTGGCTAGGTGTACTGCCCAGGGACGTTGGTTGACTCGGTGTGACGACTCGCTGTAGTCATTGACGAAAGGGTGAGGGTCTCCGGTTCACAGTGGTGTTGCTTAGACATTCACTAAAACCAGGAGACCCTCATGTCCCACGCTAATGCTGCGCTGACT
>NZ_JBFRCS010000013.1:0-232792 GCF_052113185.1 Leifsonia sp. YAF41 | reverse complement strand
GCATTAGCGTGGGACATGAGGGTCTCCTGGTTTTAGTGAATGTCTAAGCAACACCACTGTGAACCGGAGACCCTCACCCGTTCGTCAATGACTACAGCGAGTCGTCACACCGAGTCAACCAACGTCCCTGGGCAGTACAGCTAGCCCTGCGCCGCGTTGGCCGCAGCGAAGAGCTGGTCGAGCTGTTCCATATCGATGTCGACACCGGGGAACATCGCGAGGCGCGCGATCGGGATGGACGCCATCATCTTGAAGACCGACGGGTCGGCCATCAGGCCCGCGCCCTCACCGCTGGCTCCGGCCAGTGTCTGCATGACGATCGGTCCGGCGATGGGGTTTGCGAGAATCTCGCCCATCGTGGACTCGGCGTTCAATGGGCTGAGCACCAGGTCACCCTCGATGGCGACCTGCGCGGTGGCTCGGAAGTCGCGGCTGGAGGCGCCGACCTCGAAGAGGTACTCGCCGCCCTCAACGACCCAACCGCCGATGCGCGTCTCCCAGTAGGCGAGATCCTCGCGACGCACCGTTACCTGAACCTCGCGGCTCTCGCCGGCGACCAGGAATACCTTGCTGAAGCCGGCCAGCGAACGCGGCGCCCGCACAACCGACGACGCGGCGAGCGACGAGTAAACCTGTACGACCTCGGCGCCATCGCGAGCACCCGTATTGGTGACTGTGACGCGGACCGTGACGCCATCGGCGTCGACGGTGGCCGTCGCATCCGAGTACGCGAACGTCGTGTACGACAGGCCGTGACCGAAGGCGTACGAGACCGCGATGTCGCGGGCGTCATACCAGCGGTAGCCGACGAACAGGCCCTCACTGTAGCGCGCGTGGCCGTTCTCTCCTCCGAAGTCGAGGAAGGCGGGGCTGTCCTGCAGACGCACCGGGATGGTCTCGGTGAGGCGACCCGATGGGTTGGTCACACCGTAGAGCATCTGGGCAACGGCGCTTCCGCCGGCCTGGCCGAGCAGCCAGCCCTCGACGATCGCGGGCACGCGGTCAGCGAAGCCGGACAGGCGCACGACGCCACCGTTGGACAGCACGACGACCGTGCGCGGGTTGGCCGCGACCACGGCATCGAGCAGCGTAAGCTGCGTCGCCGGCAGTTCGATGTCGGTGCGGTCGAAGCCCTCTGACTCCTGATCGGCGGGAACGCCGAGGAAGAGCAGCACGGTGCCTGCCGTCGCGGCCAGGGCCACGGCTTCCTGCGCGAGTTCGACCGAGTCGGTGCCGTCGGTGGTGTAACCCGCGGCGAAGGGAACCTCGGCGCCGGTCAGTTCACGGATCGAATCGAGTGCGTTGTCGAGACGGGTGGGGTTGACCTGCGAGCTGCCGGCACCCTGGTAGCGAGCGTTCTGCCCGAGCTCACCGATCACGACGACCGACGCGTCGGTGGCGAGCGGGAGTACAGCGTCGTCGTTCTTCAACAGCACGATGCTGGCCGCAGCCGCCTCGCGGGCGATCCCGTGGTGGGCGTCGCGGTCGTAGGGAGTGTCGCTCGCACCGGCGACAGCCTTGCGCACCAGCTCGGCGACCCGGCCGGCGGCCGTGTCGACCACTGACTCGTCGAGCTCACCGGCACGTACCGCTGCGACGATCTCGGCGTCGGTGCGCCCGTTGGTCGACGGCATCTCCAGGTCGAGACCTGCGGCCAAGGCTGCAACGCGGTCGGAGACGGCGCCCCAGTCGGAGACGACGAGGCCGTCGAAGCCCCAGTCGTCGCGCAGCACAGTGTTGAGCAGCCACGAGTCCTGCGAGGCGTAGACGCCGTTGATCTTGTTGTAGGAGCACATGACCGTCCACGGCTGCTCCTGCTCAACGACGCGCTGGAAGCCGCGCAGGTAGATCTCGCGCAGCGGGCGCTCGTCGATGTCGGCCGAGACGCGCATGCGGTCGGCCTCCTGGTTGTTTGCCGCGAAGTGCTTGAGCGACGCTCCGACGCCCTGCGACTGCAGGCCGCGCACGAGTGCCGAACCGAGCACACCGGAGACGAGCGGGTCCTCGGAGATGTACTCGAAGTTGCGACCGCAGAGCGGTGAGCGCTTGATGTTGATGCCCGGGCCGAGCAGCACGCCGACGCTCTCCGCACGAGCCTCTTCGCCGAGTGCGACGCCGACGCGTTCGAGCAGTTCGACGTCGAAGGTCGAGCCGAGGCCGACGGCGGGCGGGAAGCAGGTCGTCGGGATGCTGCCGGAGAGGCCGAGGTGGTCAGATCCTTCTTCCTGCTTGCGCACACCGTGCGGGCCATCCGTCAGCATGATCGACGGAACGCCGGAAACGGCCTTGGTCGTCCAGAAGTCGGCGCCGCTGGTCAGGCTCGCCTTCTGTTCGAGGGACAGACCGTCGAGGATGGGGTCGGTTTGGGTGTTGCTCATGATGCTCCTTTGGTGGATGCCGCGGGTGGGGTGTGCAGGAGGGTCTTGTGGGCCGACGATACGCCGGATCGTAAGACGGGAGGGGTAATTGCTACTTCACGGCCTTGATGAACCAGACGGCGAAAGCGCCGAGGATCGAGAGGATGATGCCGATCGGGAACAGACCGACGTAGCCGAAGGTGAGGACGACCGCACCGGCGAGGCCCGGAGCGAGTGTCTGCGGGAGGGTCGCCGCGATGTTCACGACGCCGAGGTCCTTGGCGAAGGAGTCCTTCGACGGGAGCACCTCGCTCATCAGCGCCTGGTCGACGGCGGAGAAGCAACCGAATCCGAGACCGGAAACGATCGAGAAGATCAGCCAGCCCTCGAACGTGGGCATGAAGACCGGGATGAGCAGGGCGAGGCCGACGACGACCGACGAGATGAACACGAAGATTTTGCGGCGTCCGAGCTTGTCGGAGAGCGGTCCGGAGACGAGGGTCGAAATGATGATTCCGGCGAGGCTGGCCAGCCCGAAGATCGGGATGGCGGCAGCGGCGCCTTCCAGGCCCATGCCGATGTAGTCCGAGAGGATGTAGAGCTGGAATCCGGTGACGGCGAAGTAACCCGTGTAGAGCAGCAGTCGACCGGTGAAGGCCCAGAAGAAGTCGGGGTGCTTCGTGGGACTCACCCAGAAGGTTCCGAGGAAGACCTTGAGCGAGAAGGGCTCGCGCTCGTTCTCGACACTGGAGTGGTCGGGGTTGAAGACGACGAACAGGGTGATCACGACGAGCGCGAGGCCGGCGAAGAACATGTAACCGGTGGGAATGTTCTTGGAGAAGAAAATGGAGCCGACGATCTGACCGCCGAGGGCGCCGAGCATCGAGCCCAGACCGGCCATTGCCGAGAAGGTACCGCGTGCGGCGCGCGGCACACGGTCGGGCAGGATAGCGCTGAGCGGTCCCTGCGTGAAGTTGTAAGCGACCTGCACGATCACCCAGGCGATAGTGATCTGCACGAGGGTGTTGGCCATGGCCATGCCGACGAGTGCCAGGCCGCCGATGAGCACTCCACCGACCATCCACTGCGCGCGACGGCCGAAGCGGGAGCGCGTGCGGTCGGAGAGGAGACCAGCGATCGGCTGGGCGAGCATCGCGGCGAAGGCGCTGACCGTCATGATGACAGCGATGTTCGCGATCTTGTTCGCCGGGTCGATCCCCGCGACCTGCAGGGGCAGCAGGATGCCGGGGACGGCGCCCCAGATGATGAAGATGCTGATGTTGGTCGGGATGATCCAGCCGAGCAAGCGCCGGATGGTGCCCTTGACCAGTGGCTGCGGTTCTTCCAGACCGTCGGTGGTCTGTGTTGCGTCTAGGGACGTCGTTGTCATGGGTTCCTCTCGGAGCGCTCACCGATGAGCGGCTCCGAACACAGTACAACGCTCGGTTTTCAAAATCAAGCGACGCTCGGTTTTCGAAATCAAGCGACGCTCTGCTTCCGACTACGCCGCGGTGAGACGCTCCCAGAGGTATTGAACGTTGGCGACCATGTCGATCGAATCGTCCAGCATCCACTGGGTCTGCAGGCCGTCGATCGCCGCCGCCAGTAGGGTCGCGCTGAGATCGGCGTCGAGCGAGGCCGGCAGCTCCTTGGCTTCCTGCTTCGCCCGGATCGCCCCCGCGACGGCGCTCCGGAAAGCCTCGTAGCGCTTCTGGAAATAGGCCTGCGCCGGGTGCCCCGATTCTGCGGCCTCGGTGGAGAACTGTGCATAGAGCTGAACCAGTCCCGGCACTTCGGCATTGTGCTTGACGACCCGGGAAATGACCTCGATGACGTCACCCAAGTCGGACTCATCGCGATCCGGAAAGCTCACCTCGTTGGCGTCGTCGATCACCAGGAAGCCACCGCCGTCGATCTCGTCGCGCTTGCGGAGTACCGCGGCGAACAGCTCTTCTTTGGTGCCGAAATAGTGGAGCAGTCCGGTCTGCGAGAGACCGACCGCGGCGGCGAGATCCCGAATGGATGTCTTGCGGTATCCGTTCTGGGCGATCACATCCAGAGCGGTCTGCAGTATCTCGTCGCGTTTGGCGACACCCTTCGCATACGAACCTCGAGCTTTCATGGAGCAAGCTTAGCCAGACGCAAGCCTCTTGCAGTCGAAAACAGAATGAGGTACGGTTTTGGAACCCTCAGGGAGGAGGCGCACGTGCATGCCATCATTTCGATGAGCCAGGATGCCACACATCCGATCCTGGAGTTCGCCGCTTTTCTCCCGGCCACAGCCTCACCATCGACAAGGATTAGGGCATGACAGACTTCATCGAAGCACAGACCACCGCCGGCCGCGTGCGCGGATTCTGGCGGGGAGAATCCGCCGCCTTCCTGGGAATTCCGTTTGCAGAACCGCCGATCGGCGAACTGCGCTTCGCTGCACCGGTGCCGCACAAGCCGTGGGAGGGAATCCGAGATGCGCTGGAGCACGGGGCCACTCCGCAGCGCGGCAACGGCGAAATCACTCTGATCCCCGAGCCGTCCGTCGAGGGCGAATCAACGCTCAACGTCAACGTCTTCACCCCGGCGCCTGGCGGCACCGGCGGTCTTCCCGTTCTCGTCTACATCCACGGCGGCGGCTACTTCTCCGGATCCCCCGCCAGCCCGTGGTACGACGGCGCCTCCTTCAACCGTGACGGTGTCGTCACGGTGTCCGTCTCCTATCGCCTCGGCTTTGACGGCTTCGGCTGGATCGAAGACGCCCCGCACAACCGTGGCGTGCGCGACTGGCTGCTGGCCCTCGAGTGGGTGCGCGACAACATCGCGAACTTCGGCGGCGACCCGTCGCGGGTCACCATCGTCGGCCAGTCGGCCGGCGGCGGCGCCGTGTTCACCCTGCTCGGGATGCCGGCGGCACAGCCTCTGTTCCACAGCGCGTACTCGATCTCCGGCGCGCTCGGCGCGCTCACCCTCGAAGCGGCCGAGCAGCTCGGGCGCAGCCTGGCCGCCGAAGCCGGTGTCGCACCCACGCGCGCTGGGCTCAGCACTCTCTCTGAGGAGCGCCTCATGAAGGTGCAGAACAAGGTGACGGGCATGGAGGGCGGCCTCGCCGGCGGCAACCCCATGGACATGCTCAACGGGATGATCAACGACGGCCTCAAGCTCGGACCGGTCATCGACGGAGAGCTCATCCCGGTGTCGACCATTGAGGCGATCCGCAGCGGCGTGGGCGGAGACAAGCCCCTCGTGCTCGGCACCACCGACGACGAGTTCTCGATGATCTTCGCCGAGGCCAAAGACAAGCTCAAGTGGATCCCCGCGAACTTCCTGCTCGGCAAGCTTGGCCTGCGCGGACGCGCACGCTCGGCCTACCGCGCCGCGAACCGCGATGTGAAGGGCACGGCCGCTGTGCTCGGTCGGTACGTCACCGACAAAATGTTCCTCGTGGCCGCGATGAACGTCGCCGACGCGCGTGGGACTGCCCCGACCTGGCTCTACCGCTTCGCCTGGCGCTCCCCGGTGAGCGGCTTCGCCGGGCACTGCCTCGACGTGCCGTTCTTCTTCGACTGCCTGAGCCTTGACCGCGTTGCCGTCATTGCCGGCGACAACCCGCCCCAGTCACTCGCCGACGAAATCCACGGCGACGCCGTGTCGTTCGTCGAGAGCGGCGACCCGGGCTGGCCGCGCTTCACCGAAGGCCACGCGGTGCGCGTGTTCGACCTGCAGTCGAAGACCGAGTCGAACGGGACCGCCGCGGTGCGGGCACTCGTCGCCTAACCCACTTTTCGACAAGTACCCCTCCTGAAACGGCGCCCGGCTCTGAGCCGGGCGCCGTTGTCGTGTGCCTGGCGAACCATGCTCACGACCGGGCTCACGACCGGGCGCCGGCGGATCAGCGCAAGCAGCCGAGCGTGGCCAGTGCGGTACGCAGCAGTGCGCCGCGGCCACCTTCCATCTCAGCGGACACCGCATCGGTTGCCGCTTCCTGCGGAGTCATCCAGGTCAGCTCGAGGGCATCCTGCCGCGGTTCACAGGTGCCGGTGACCGGTACCACGAAGGCGAGCGACACCGCATGCTGGCGTTCGTCGGTGAATGCCGAGACACCGGGCATGGGAAAGTATTCGGCCACCGTGAACGGCAGCGGGCTGGCCGGAAGCTGGGGGAACGCCATCGGCCCGAGATCTTTCTCGAGGTGCCGAAACAGGGCTTCGCGCAGCGTCTCGCCGTACATCACCCGGCCGGACACCAGCATCCTGGTCATCTCGCCGGTCGGCGTCGCGCGCAGGAGCACACCGACTTCGACGACCTGGCCGAGTCCATCGACCCGCACCGGCACAGCCTCCACATACAGCAGCGGCAGCCGCCCGCGCACCTCGGCCAGCTCGATGTCGCTCAGCCAGCCGGGATTCGTCGACGGCAGCGGACTGTCGTCGGGGCCCGGGGTCCAGTCGGGGTCGGGGGTGCGCACGCTCATCTGCTTATTCTGCACCCGCAGGCTGGCAACTGAGTTCGCGCGCTCGTCTGCGCGCCGCGAATTCGCCGGCCGGCGCTGACGGGAGGCAGAGAATGAAAGGATTGAGGCTGTCGGGGTTCTTCGCTTCGACTCCCCCAACGTGAGGTGTGAGATGCCCGACAGTGACAACATCCTGAGCATCGACGCGGATGCCGTGCTCTGGTCTGCAAGCGCGGCAGATCGGGTCGGACGCCCGCTGCTCATCGTCCTGCACGGCTACGGCTCGCATGAGGGCGACCTCTTCTCGCTCTCGCCGTACCTGCCGCTGCAGCCGGTGATCGCGTCTCTCCGTGCGCCGCTGCCGGTCGGCGATGGTGCGGCGTGGTTTCCGATCTCGAATCAGCCTGGCCGGCCCGATCCCTCGGCCGTCGATGCGGCGACGGTGGCCGTGCTCGCCTGGCTCGACGCGTTGCCGGAACAGCCGACATCCGTGGGCCTGCTCGGCTTCTCTCAGGGCGGCGCAATGACGCTGCAGCTGCTGCGTCACGCTCCCGAGCGGTTCGCGTTCGCCGTGCAGCTCTCCGGATTCGTGGCCGACGGCGGGTCAGCTGGCGATGCCGAGCTGCGCACCGTACGCCCGCCGGTGTTTTGGGGCCGCGGCACGATCGACCCGGTCATTCCGGCCGATGCGGTCGACCGCACCGCGCTCTGGCTCGCCGACCACACCACGACGGTCGAGCGCATTTACGAAGGCATGCCGCACTCGATCTCGCAGGCCGAGCTCGCCGATGTCTCGGCGTTTCTGCGCGAGCAGTACGCGCGCCGTTAACGCACTGCACCGAGCTTGAGCGTTGCGGTCGAGTTGCCCTGTTCTACCAGGCAAACTCGACCGCAAGTCTCAAACTCGGCGACAGGAAAGCGGTGAAGGCTACGCGCTCCGGTGCGCAGCGCGCTGAGCGGCTCCGCGGTCGGCGCGCTCTTTCTTGGCGGCCTTCTCGATCTTCGCGTCTTTCACGCGGATCTGCTCGGCACGCACCTCGGCCTGGGTCGCACGCTCGGTGATGAGCCATGCGGGCGGAGCCTGCAGCAGTTCTTTGATCTCAACCGTGGTCAGCGGCGCGTCGACGCCGGCGCGGGCGAGACCCGAGATCGACACGCCGAGCTTCGCAGCGACGACCTGACGCGGGTGGGGGCCATCCGCACGCAGCGTGGTCAACCACGCGGGCGGGTTCGCGGTGAACTCGGCCAGCTCGGTGCGGGTGATTTCAGCGGTCTGGAACGTGGCGGGCGCGGCCTCGAGCAGAATCCCGAGTTTCTGTGCCGCCGTGGCGGACTTCATGGTCTGGGGCTTCTTTTCGGACGTCATAGTCCAAGCGTATAGCCTGGGAGCACCGCGAAACTGGTTGAATGCCTGCCTCGCACACAGAACCGCACCAAGAAGAGAGGATGCCGGTGACCTTTTCAATCGCCTTCGTCGCCGGCGTCACGCCCACCAAGTGGACGCGCATCTGGGCCGAACGTTTTCCCGACCGCGACCTTGAGGTCTTTCGCACCGATCCGGGCGAGCAGATCGAGGTGCTCCACGACGGTCGCGCCGACGTCAGCCTGGTGCGTCTGCCGATCGACCGTGAGGGTCTCGGCGCCATCACGCTGTACTCCGAAATCGCCGTCGTCGTCGCGGCGAAGGATCACGCAATCGCCGCCATCGCCGAGAACGGCACGGTGTCGCTCGACCTCCTGGCCGACGATCACCTGCTTCAGGACCCCGACACGGTGCCCGAATGGCGCGACATTGCCACCGAGGTGAGCGACGGCAGTCGCCGCGCGCTGCCGATCATGCGCGACCTCGACGAGGTGATGGAACAGATCGCCGCCGGCGTGGGAATCGCCATCCTCCCCCACTCCCTCGCCCGCCTGCACAGCCGTAAGGATGTCGTCTCCCGGGCCGTCGACGGCGTCGCCGAGACGCAGATCGCGCTCGCGTGGCCTGTCGACGCGAAGACCGAGAACGTTGAAGAGTTCATTGGGATCGTGCGCGGCCGGAGCGCCGCCAGCTCCCGCAGCGCGACGGTCGTCGTGCGCGGCGAACCGGTGAAGAAGGAAAAGGCGACGGCGAAGGCGAAAGCCGCGGCCAAGATCGCTCGCGAAGAGGCGGCGCGCAAGAAGCCGGCCCAGGCCAAGAAGAAGCCCGGAGTGATCAGCGGGCGCATCCGCACCTCGGGCGCTCCCAAGAAGAAGCGCCGCAGCTAGCTCTTTCGTTGATCGAGCGCAGGCTCAGCGGGAGCTGATCGAAGCGAACTTTCTGATGCAGAGCGGCACGAACACGACGAGCATGACCACCACGCCGATCAGCACGGTGAGCGTCGCGTGCTGCAGCGTCCAGACATCCGGAACCGGTGCCGAGCCCGTGTTGCCGAACAGCTCGCGGGCCGCTTGCACCAGTGACGACACCGGGTTCAGTTCGGCGAAGGTGCGGAGCGGTTCCGGCAGCGTCTCCAGGGGCACGAAGGCGTTGGAGATGAACGTCAGCGGGAAGAGGATGAGGAACGAGGCATTGTTGATGACCTCCGGGCTGCGCACACTCATGCCGAGCAACGCCATCACCCAGCTGAACGCGTAGCTGAACAGCAGCAGCAGGGCGACTCCGGCGAGAAAGTCGAGGAATGACGAGTTCACCCGCCAGCCGACGACGACACCGGTCAGCATCATGATTGCCATCGAAATGGTGTTCAAAGCGAGGTCGCTGTTCGTGCGGCCGATCAGCACCGACGAGGAGCTCATCGGCAGACTGCGAAATCGGTCGATGATTCCCGATTTCAGGTCTTGGGCCATCGCGCTGCCCGAGAAGGTCGAACCGAAGACGACGGTCTGCGCGAAGATGCCGGCCATCAGAAACTGGGTGTAGTCGGTGCCCTGCACCTGAATGGCGCCGCCGTAGACCTGGCTGAACAGCAGCACGAACATGATCGGCTGGATGACCGCGAAGACGATCATGTCGGGCGAGCGCTTGATCTTGATCAGGTTGCGCTTGGTGACCGTCCAGCCGTCGGAATACCAGAGCGCGAGTGGGTTCGTGTTCGGATTGTCCAGCTGCGTCGGCGTGGGCAACTGCGTCGTCGCGCTCGTCGTTGCCCCGCTCATCGCACCGACTCCAGCTTCGTGTCGCGCGCGTCTCTCTGAGCTTTCCGCCCCTTCTTGGTGGTGCCGTCTGCATCCGGGGCGTCGTCGGGCGACTCTGCCTCCTGCTCCGCGGCGTGCCCGGTCAGTTTCAGGAACACGTCGTCGAGCGTCGGTCTGCGCATCCCGGCGTCGTGCAACAGGATGCCCGCCTCACCGAGGTCACCGAGCACGCTTTGCAGGGCACCGGGCCCATCGTTCACGGCCACCTCGACCCCGCGGCCGTCGGCGGATAGCACCGCCTCGCCGGAGCCGTAGCGCGCGAGGATCTCGCGCGCTGCCTCACCGTCGGCGGCGTCAACGAGAGCCACGACCACCCGGTGCCCGCCGATCTGAGCCTTGAGCTGGTCGGAGGTGCCCTCGGCGATGACGACGCCGTCGTCGATCACCGAGATGCTGTCGGCCAGCTGGTCTGCCTCTTCGAGGTATTGAGTGGTCAGCAGCACGCTGGTGCCCCCGGCGACGAGTTTCGTGATGACGTCCCACATGGCGAGGCGGCTGCGCGGGTCGAGTCCGGTCGTCGGTTCGTCGAGAAACAACACCTTGGGATTGATCACAAGCGCGCCGGCGAGGTCGATGCGGCGACGCATCCCGCCGGAGAAGCCCTTGACGGGTCGGTTTCCGGCGGCGGTCAGATCGAAGAGGTCGATGAGTTCGTGGGCTCGGCGCTTGGCCACCGCCCAGCGCAGGTGGTAGAGCCGGCCGACCATCTCCAGGTTCTCGAGGCCGGTCAGGTTTTCATCGACCGCCGCGTATTGGCCGGAGACTCCGATGATGCGGCGCACGGCTTTCGGGTTCTGCGCGACGTCGATTCCGTCGACGAACGCGGTGCCGGCATCCGGCCTGATCAAAGTGGTCAGCACTTTGACGACTGTCGTCTTGCCGGCCCCGTTCGGGCCGAGCAATGCCTTCACCGTGCCGCGCGGCACCGAAAGGTCGAGTCCCGCCAGAGCATGAACGGGGCCGCTCTTCGAGCGGTAGGTCTTGGTGAGGCCTGTCGCCTCGATGATTGTCATGAGTGAGCTCCTGCCAGAGGTGCTTATCGATGAGTGATCGCCGGCTCGCCTGTGTTGTGCGCGATTCGGATGCCGGGGTGCATGTCAGCGACGTGCTCCCCCTGGAGCTGGGCGACACGGCAAAAACCAAGTTTAACGAATCGTCACTCGGGAGGCAACGGTCGAAACGACTCCCCGCCCGGGTCCCCGCCCGCCCACTGGCCATACGTTAACATCGGCACATGGTGCGCCTTCTGCTTCGAACCCTGATCTTTCTGCTCTCCGCCACGCTCGGCCTTCTGGTCGCGAGCTGGCTGCTGCCGGACGTGGTGCTCTCGGTCAGCGGATTCATCATCACGATCGTCGTGTTCGCCCTGGCCCAGAACGTGCTCTCGCCGTTCATCATGAAGGTGACCGCCCGGAATGCCCCCGCATTCCTCGGCGGCGTCGGCCTGCTGTCGACATTTGTCGCGCTGCTGCTCGCCACCCTGTTCACCGGCGGGCTGCACATCTCCGGCTGGCAGACCTGGATTCTCGCGACCCTCATCGTCTGGCTGGTGACCGCTCTGGCCACCTTCTTCCTGCCGATGATCATGCTCAAGAAGGGCGTGCAGAAAGCACGAAACTCCTCCACCAACCTCCCGATCTGAGCGAGGCCGGCAGAGACCGACAGAGGCCGGCTAGGCCTCGACGATCAGCAGCACCATCGAGGCGACGAACGCCACCGCGCCCAGTCCCAGCAGCAGCCCGGTCAGCAGCCGCAGGGTGTTCTCGCCGTGCCCGATCCGGTCAAAACGGATGCGATCGGGCGCGTGCTGACTGTAGAACAGCCGCACGCGGTCGGCCTGATGAAGCTGGTCGTGGTCGGCCGCACTGAGCCGCCGCTCGTGCAAGCCGTCGCGCGACATCCAGCGCAGGCAGACGGCGCCGGAGTCGGTGACGACCTCCGCATCGGTCTCGATCCACCGACCGCTGACCGAGCGCACAATGAGCCACAACACCAAGAACACCACTCCGAGGCCCAGCCCGATCCAGCTGAAAAGCTCAGCGAGGTTTCCGAGGTAGTCGAAGGCGGTGTTCACACCCTCATGCTAACGAATGGGCTGCAAGCTTCGCGTCAGTCGACTTCAACACAGCCGGGGCCAACGACGAGTCGTGAACGATTCGTCCGGCCGAGACGGTGAGCGTGCAGCGTCCTGCGGCCTGCTCCACGACCGCCCGTTCTACGTCGTCGCCCTGCACATGAACCTCGAACACGGCGAGATCGGCCGGCCCGCCAACGGTCAGCGAACCGTAGCCCAGGCTGTCAGCCACCCCCATCGCCAGCGCGCCGCCGAGGGTGACCGCCCGCACCAAGCGCTCGTAGAGGTCGTCGTCGGTGTAGCCCTGCTCGCGCGCCAAGACGGCCAGCAGCGCGACATCCGCCATCAGATCCATTGACGGCGACGACGCGAGCGAGTCGGTGCCGACGGCGATCTCGTGGCCCTCGGCCAGGTACGCCGCGACCGGTGGGGCGTCGAGACCGATGACTTTGTTCGAGCGCGGGCAGAGGGCAACCTGGGTGCCGCGCGCACGCAGCAGATCCCGCTCGGCGCGGTCGAGATAGATGGCGTGGGCGAGGTGCGTGGTCGGAACGAGCAGCCCGATCGAGTCGGCGTACTCGGCAGTGGTGTGGCCGACGCCGCCCTTGCGCACCAGTTCGAACTCGTCGCGCAGGTCGCCGTAGGCGGTCAGAACGGTGTTGACGCCGGAACGGTACAGGTCGGCTTCGACGGCCGACTCACCGACGTGCGAGTGCACCCGCAGGTTGCGCTCCGCCGCGATCTGCATCAGGTCGGAGATCACGGCGCCATCGAGGCTGTAGGGAGCGTGCGGCGACACCCCGAACGGAACAGCGGATGTCTGTTCCAACCGCGCAAGGAAGGTGTCGCGTCCGCCGTCGCGCCAAGAGTTCCCGAACTCGCCGATCGCTTCGAGGTATTCGATTCCGGTGACCTGGCACGCGTCGAGCGAGCCACGTGCCTCATCGTTGGTGACGATTTCGGCGAACACCGTGGTGCCCGTCGCGATGCCCTGGCGGGCTCCGTCGAGCGCGGCGGTACGCCAGTCCGACGGGTCGGTGACCTCGTCGTAGACCAGCCCGAAGGCATCCGACCAGTCTTCGAAGCTGGTGTAACTGCCGCGACCGACCTCATCGAAGTGCGTGTACTGCAGGTGCGTGTGCGCGTTGACCAGCCCGGGCATGAGCACGCCGGAACGTGTCTCAGTGGGGCTGTCGGCAAATTCAGCCGGCAGATCCACTGCCGCACCGAGCCACAGCACCCGATCGTTGCTGACGACGACAACGCCGTTTCGAATCGGCTGCGCCGAAATGGGAAGTACCCAATCCGCCGCAAAAACCTTACTTTTCACTTCCGCCTCCGAAACCCTTCGCCAGAGACTTCTGGGCGAAAAGGAACACAATGATTGTCGGCAGGAGCGCGACGAGGGCCGCCGCGGCCTGCCCCTGCAAATTGACTTCTTCTCGCGTGGAGAGCGAAGTAGCGGCAAGGGTCACCGTGTAAACGGCGGGATCGGACTGCAGCAGCGTTGCTGAGATGAGCAGGTCGCCGAAGCTCCAGACGAAAACCAGTGCGACAACGGATGCGAGGGCGGGCAGCGACATCGGAATCGCGACGTGCCAGAACGCCTTGAGGGTTCCGGCCCCGTCGAGGGTCACGGCTTCGAGAATTTCGGCGGTGAGCACCTGCTTGTAGAAGGTGTGCACCAGGTAGAGCGCGAACGGCAGGCTTGACACGCCGTTGACGATTCCGGCGACCAGCAGGTTGCCCGTCATATTGCCGTTCGCCAGGATCACGAAGACCGGGATCAACCAGGCGATCATCGGGATCGCGTAGCCGGCGACCAAGACGGCCCGCATCATTCCGATGTAGCGCCCCTCATGGATCCGGAACCAGTAGGCACCGGCCAGCGCGGTCGACGCGCAGACCAGGCAGGCGATGACCGAGACGAACAGCGTCGCGAGCAGAGCCATCCCGAGATTGGCGTCGTTCCAGGCATTCACGAGGTTGTCGAGGGTGAACGAGCGGGGCAAGCCGCCGGGGTTGGCGGCGTAGTCGGCGGGGCTCCGCACCGTGGTCGAGACGAGAAACAAGAACGGAATGATGAACGGAATCGCGATGAGCACCGCGATGCCGGTCTTCACCTTGCGTTCGGTGGCAATTGTCGTCATGAGGCGTCTCCTGCCGCGATATCTGCGAGCTCGGCCGTGCGATCTGCCACGAGCACCGGCTGCGGCGTCACGGCGATGTCCGTCTCGCTGACGATGGCCGTCGCTCCGACGCCGGCCGCGGCGCCGGGGTGCAGCCGACCAGTGACGAACTTCACCAGCGCGGGGATCACGACGGTCAAGCTCGCGACCACCAGAATCATCACGACGAGCACCACCGATTGCGCGGCGGCAGTTCCGAAATAGCCGAAGCGCATGAAGTTCTGGTAGATCGCGTAGTCCATCGTCGTGCTGGCGAGGCCGGGGCCGCCGCCGGTGAGCACGTAGATCCAGGCGAACATGAACAAGAAGATCGAGATGACCTGAAACATCGTCCAGAGCACGATGGTCGAGCGGATGTTCGGAATCGCGATGTACCAGAACTCACGCCAGAACCCGGCACCGTCGAGGCGCGCGGCCTCGAATTGGCTCTGCGGCACCGCGGCGAACGCCGACGAGAAGATGAGCACACCGGTGCCGAACCCGGCCCAGAGCACCAGGACGATGATCACGGGCTTGACCAGCGCCGCATCCGTCAGCCACGGCAGCGCGAATTCGCCGAGGCCGATGTTGTTCAGGAAGGAGTTGACCGGGCCGTCTCCGGAGAGCAAGGAACGGAAGACGAGGCCGACGATCGCCGGCGACATGACCGCGGGCAGAAAGTAGATCGACCGGAAGAGGCCGGCCTTGGCCACGTTCTCCCGCAGGAGGTACGCCACGATCAGCGGGGAGATCACCCAGAGCGGCAGGCCGAGCAGGTAGAACAGCTGGTTGCCGACGACTTCCCAGAACTCGGGGTCGGCGAAGAGTGCCGTGTAGTTGTCGATCCCGATGAAGGTCGACTCTCCGCCGGGCTGCCAGTCATACGTCGACCGAAAGAAGATGTAGACGAGCGGCACGAAGAAGAGTGCGACCTCGAGGATGACGACCGGCAGCAGCAGGAAGAGTCCGCTGCCCATGACCCGCGAGCGGTCGAGCGAAGTGCTCGACCGCCGCGGCCGCCGGGGCGTGCCTCCAGAGAGTGGGGCAGGTGTCATGGCTGTTCCTGTTGCTGTCAGTTGCTATCGATGTCGCGGCGGTTACTTGGCCTTGACGAAGGCAGCCTGCGCCTGCTCGAGGAACTTCTCCTCGGTCATGGTGCCGCCCATCAGGGGCGCTGCATTGCGTTCGAAGGTGGCCAGAACGGGCAGCGGGAAGGCGGCGAAGCCGGTGTGGTTCTCCGGGTTCGCGAGCAGCGGGAAGAATGCCTGCTGCATCGGGCTCGTCGGCTCAACCTGCACGTTCTTCAGGTTCGGCGGCACGCCGGCCTTGTCCCAGAGGATCTTCTGAGCTTCCGGGCCCGCCATGTAGTTGACGAAGGCGACGGATGCTTCGGGGCTCTTGGTCCACTTGGTCACCGACCAGCCGGCTTCAGCACCGGCGTCGATCAGGGCTTCGTGCTGCGACGACGGGACCTGCGGCAGCGCCATCACCGTGGTGGTGGGGATCGTGTCGTAGGCCTGCTGCGCGGTGTTCAGCGAGCCGGTCACCATCATCGCGGCTTCGCCGGCGTAGTACTGGTTGAACGCGTCGTCGTACATGTTGCGGCCGAGCGCCGCATCATCGCCGAAGCAGCCGGCGTCGTTCATACCGGTGATGTAGCTCGTCGCGTCGGCGAACATGGGGTCGTCCAGCGGGATTTTGCCGGCGATCCACTCGTTCAGCGTTTCGGTGTCCATCATCTGGCTCGAGATCATGTACATGAACGTCTCGAACAGGAAGCCGTCCTTCCAACCGGATGCGATCGGCTGGATGCCCTTCGCGCTCAGGGTCTTGCAGGTGTCGAGCAGGCTGTCCCAGTCCTTCATTCCGGCAACAGGGTCGACGCCGGCTTCAGCGAACTTCGCCTGGTCGACCATCATCGCGTAGCCGTAGGTTCCGGTCGGCAGGATGTAGAGGTTGCCGTCTTTGGAGAAGTTGTCGGCGACGAACTTCAGGTTCTCTTTAACGTCGGGTTCCATGGCGTTCTGCAGCGGGAACAAGCCGTTCTTGTAGCTCATCGCCTGCGCGCCGCCGTACATCGTGATGACGTCGGGGCCCTTCTGGGCGACGGTGGCGTTGCGCACCTGGTCGAAGTAGGTCGGGTACGGCATGTCGACGACCTTGACCGTGACCTGCGGGTACTTCTTGTTGAAGCCCTCGGCGATGGCGTCGTAGGCTTCAACGCCCTTGTCGTAGTTGCCGGGCAGGAACGACCACACCGTGAGCGTGGTCTTGGCGTCGGGAACAGTGCCGGGGGTGAGTTCTTTGGGCGCTGCCGAACCGCTGGAACATGCGGTCAGGAGCAGGCCGGACAGCGCGATCGCAGCGGCTGCTGCAACGCCACGCTTTCGAAGTTTCGAACCGAACATGTGTGCTGTGTCCTCTCGTTACCAGCTGCGCATGGCAGCGGTGAGCTCATCGGTCATTGGTTCGAGGGTGGCGCCCTCGTGGTGCAGTCTGATCACAGCGACGGCGTTTTCGGCGTCGACAGAGATCGGGTAGACGCCCGACTTCATGCTCGTGGCTTCGGTGGCGATCTGTTCGGCGGCCAGCGCCTGGAGTGACAGTGACAGGTCCATCACTTCGATGGGGTTGCCCTCGGCGTCGGCACAGTTGAGGCAGTCGCCCTCGCTGATGACCTGAACCGTCTTGCCCGACGGGAGCGTGTACTCGGTCACTGCCTCGCGCACGATCCGGCCGGTGCCGAGCGCGTCGAGGTATTCCATCGGCAGTTCGAACGCTCCGCCACCGGCGGTGCAGAGGATGGCGCCGCTCGGCAGGCCGGCCAGGTGCAGGGCGGTGACGACACCGGCAATGCCGGTGGCCGCGAAGATGACTTCGGCCTGGGGCGCGGCGTCGGCGAGGCTCAGCACACGGTATCCGTCGTGGAGCGCCTGCAAAGCCTTGATCGGGTCGAGCTCGGTGACGATCACACGGGCGCCCATCGCGGCGGCGTGCTTGGCCACCCCGGTGCCGACCCAGCCGTAGCCGATGACCACGACGTTGCGACCGGCCAACTGCAGGTTGGTGATGTCGAGCATGGCCATGACGCAGCTCTGGCCGGTGCCGTAGACGTTGTCGAAGAGGTACTTGGTCTTGGCGTCGTTGACGGCGATGACTGGGATGTGCAGGGCACCCTCGTCATTCATCGCGCGCAGCGGACGCACGCCGCTCGTGGTCTCTTCGGCGGCGCCGAGCATGCTGGCGACGAGTTCGGGGAACTCGCGGTGTGCGAGACGGATCAGCGCGGCGCCGTCGTCGAGCAGGATGTCCGGCTTCGTGCGCAGGAAGTCGCGGGCGAGCTCCAGGTCGCGCTCGTCACCGGCGCCCTCTTCGGCGAAGACCTGCAGGCCGGCGTCGGCCAGGGCAGAGGCGACGCGGCCGTCGGTGTTGCGACCGACGCAGTAGACACTCACATCGGCGCCGGCACGGTTCAGGGCCAGGGCCAGGTTGGCGGTCTTCGGCTCCAAGACGAGTGCCACGCCGACGCGGAGGCCGACGAGCGTGCCCGCCTCGGTCAGGCGCTTCTCAATGGCCTTCAGCACCGGCATGCCGCGCAGGGCCCAGTCGATGCGCCCCGCTCCGGCAGAGGGGGTGACAGTTTCGGTCAGCAGTGCGTTCATGCGCTGGGAATCCCTTCGAGCCAGTCAGCGGAGTCGTCTTCTTGCTCGGGGCGAACCTCGTCGAGGGTCACGCCGAGGCTGGCCAGCTTCGCCGCAGCAATCGCGTCGTCGAGGTGCTTCGGAATGATGTGCACCCCGTCGGCCAGGTCGGTGGTGGCGAGGTAGTGAATGCCGAGGCCCTGCACCGCAAAGGTGAGGTCCATGATCTCGACCGGGTGGCCGCTGCCGCCGGCGATGTTGACCAGGGCACCGCCGCTCAGCACGTGGATGTCGCGGTCACCGAGTCGGTAGGTGACGATGTTCGTGCGCGGCTCCGTGGTCAGGCTGGATGCGGCGGCGAGCGCGTCGACATCCACCTCGAGGTCATGGTGACCTGCGTTGGCCAGCACGACGTCGTCGCGGAGGTAGGGGAAGTCGGCCTCGCCGATGGCGCGCATGCCGCCGGTGGCGGTGATGACCATCGTCGCGGTTGGCAGCACGTCGCGGGCCGAGCCGATGGTGTGGCCGTCCATGTGCGCTTCGAGCGCGCGCACCGGGTCGGTTTCCATCACGAAGGTGCGAGCGCCCATCGCCTGGGCGTACTGGGCGATGCCGCGGCCGACGTAGCCGTAGCCGACGACGACGACGCGGGCGCCGGCGATCTGGCGGTTGGTCAGGTTGAGCATCGCCTGGAGCGTGGTCTGTCCGGTGCCGAACTTGTTGTCGAAGAGGTGCTTGCAGCGCGCGTCGTTGGCGGTGAGCGTCTTGAACGGCAGCTTGCCGGCCGCCGACATAGCGTGCAGGCGGGAGGTGCCGGTCGTGGTCTCTTCGGAGACGCCCTGCAGACGCTGGTACAGCTCGGGCCGGAACTGCGCCATCCGCATCGTCAGCTCTGCACCGTCATCGATGATGTAATCGGGCGCGTAGTCGGCGGCGGCGAGAAGCTCGCGCTCCCAGCTGTCGTAGTCGCCATCCGGCTCGGCGACAACGGTCAGGCCCTGTGCGCGCAGTGCCTCGACGACGTCGCCGTTGGTCGTGCGCGGGTTGCTGCCGGCCACGATGACCTCGGCTCCGGCGTCGGCGAGCACCGTGGCGAGGAACGCCGTCTTGGCTTCGAGGTGAACGACGACGGCAATGCGCACGCCGGTCAGGGCTCCGTCAGCGAGAGTCTCGCGAACGAATCCGTTGAGCACGGGCGAGTGCCGGCGTACCCATTCGATCTTGGCTTGGCCGACGGATGCGTCTCCCACGGGGGACGTCGTCGACTCACTGAGCGTCGCGGCTACTTCGTTCATCGATCTTTCGACTTTCTCGTCGGTGAGAAAAACTCCCAGGCGCCACAAACGCGTCGGCACAGCAGGAGGATTCGGGAAACTGATCGAAATACTAAGCGCTTAGATTCACCATTGTCAAGACGGCTTTCGGGGGCTCGCGATGACTAGAGTGGTCTGCGTGAGCACACCGACACGACGACCGACGCTGGCCGATGTGGCCAGCCTGGCCGGTATTTCAACGGCGGTGGTCAGCTACGTCATCAACGACGGGCCACGCACGGTATCGCCGACGACCCGGGCCAAAGTCGAGAGCGCGATCGCTACACTCGGCTACCGCCGCAACCCGCTCGCCAGCGCGCTCAGCGCCGGGCGCTCCAACCTCGTCGGTCTGCTCGTGCCCGACTCGTCCAACGCGTTCTTCAGCGAACTCTCCCGCCATCTGGAGGCCGAGGGCCGCCGCCGCGGGCTGCTCACGCTGCTCGGCAACACCGCCTACAAGCGCGAGACCGAGATCGACTACGAGAACGCGTTCTCCGACCTGCGTGCCCGCGGAATCTTCGTCACGAGCGTCGGCCAGGGCGGCGCCGATACCGACGACTGCCCGCGCATCTACCTGCACTCCGCCCCCATCGGCTCCGAGGGGCCGCGCGTACTCTTTGACGATGCCGGCGGGGCCTACGCGGCGGTCAACCACCTGATCGAACACGGCTACACAGACATCCACTGCCTGACCGGGCCCAACGACGTCGGGCCGGCCGGCCGTCGTGAACTGGGCTGGCTGCGCGCTCTCACCGAGGCGGGGCTGCCCACCGAAGGGCGCCTACGCCGCGTTTCTTACGATCGTTTCGACGCCGAATCAGCCGTGCTGGACATTCTCGATGGCGACGACGCCCCGCGCGTTATCTTCGCGACGACCGACGAACAGGCCCTCGCGACGATGCGCGCGGCAGCGGTGCTCGGGCTGCGCGTGCCGGAGGATCTCGCGGTCGTCGGGTTCGACGGTATCCGGGAGACGCTGCGCGGCAGCATCCGGATGACGACGGTTGCGCTCCCGCTGCAGCAACTGGCGGTCACCGCCTACGAGACGCTCGACGCCTGGCTCGATCAGGGCGATGCGCAGCACCACGTGCTCGCCGGATCGCTCATCGTCGGCGACACCTGCGGCGCGCACTGACGGTTCTCTCCCGCATTCGCTGATCGGCCGACCGGCGATCGGACCGGAAACGCAAAGAAGGAGATTCTGCGACACCCCGAGGCCAACGGTCGGCCGGCGACGGAGTGTCGCAGAATCTCCTGTGTGAGCGTCAGTCGTTATGCGACAAGCTCAGCGAGCGGCAGCAGCGGCAGATCGAGTGCTGCTGCAACGTGCTCATTGGTGACGCGACCGGCGTGGGTGTTGAGCCCCTTCGCCAGAGCAGCGTCGTCGGCCAGCGCCTTCTGCCAGCCCTTCTCGGCCAGCGCGACCACGTAGGGCAGGGTCGCATTGGTCAGCGCACGCGTCGACGTGGCCGGAACGGCGCCCGGCATGTTCGCGACACAGTAGTAGATGCTGTCGTGCACGGCGAAGGTCGGGTCGTCGTGGGTCGTCGCACGGGAGCCTTCGAAGCATCCGCCCTGGTCGATCGCAATGTCGACGAGCACGCTGCCCGGCTTCATCGACGCCACCATCGCGTCGGTGACGAGCTTGGGCGCCTGCGCACCGGGAATGAGCACCGAACCGATCACGAGGTCGGCGTCGCGCACCTGCTCGGCGATCTCGTACTGCGAAGAGGCCCTGGTCTGGATCTCACCGTTGAAGCGGTTCTCCAGCTGGCGCAGGCGCGGGATCGAGAGGTCGATGATCGTGACATCGGCACCCATGCCGAGTGCGTTTGCCGCGGCGTGCTCGCCGGCGACGCCGCCGCCGATGACGACGACCTTGGCCTTCGGAGTTCCGGGAACGCCACCGAGCAGGATGCCTTTTCCGCCGGCTGCCTTCATCAGCTGGTAGGCGCCGACCTGAACTGACAGTCGTCCGGCAACCTCGCTCATCGGCGACAGCAGCGGGAGGCTGCGGTCGGCCAGCTGCACGGTTTCGTAGGCGATCGCCGTGGTGCCGGCCGCGAGAAGCGCGTCGGTGCAGGGGCGGGAGGCGGCCAGGTGCAGGTAGGTGAAGAGCACCTGGTCCTTGCGCATGAGGCTGTACTCAGAGGCGATCGGCTCTTTGACCTTGAGCAGCAGGTCGCCTGCTGCCCAGACTTCTTCTGCCGATCCGAGAATCGTCGCGCCGGCGAGGCGGTACTCGTCGTCGCTGAAGCTGGAGCCGAGTCCGGCGCCTTCCTGGATGAACACCTCGTGACCGCGGCGGGCCAGCTCGTGAACTCCGGCTGGGGTGATCGCAACGCGGTTCTCGTTGTTCTTGATCTCGGTGGGAATGCCAACCCGCATCTGCTGCTCCGTCTTCATCGTCGTGCCCGGGAATCTCCGGTTTCAATTCATTAATTTTGCGTTTTACTCGCTGGGTATAGCGTTACTCCGCGGAATCTACAAGAATTGGCACTCACGCAGTGGAAATTGCGGAATTGGAGAGAAAATCGATGGCCGAGCTGAAGAGAATTCAGACCACGACTGAGCTCGACGACGTCGACCGTATTCTTGTCGCCCAGTTGCAGGCCGATGCGCGGATGACGAACAGCCGCTTGGCCCAGGCCGCCGGCATCGCCGAGTCGACCTGCGTGGTGCGGGTGCGATCGCTGGTGAGCCGTGGAGTGATCACCCGGTTCACGGCGGAGGTGAACCCGAAGGCGCTGGGGCTCGGGCTGCAGGCGCTCATCAGCGTGAACATCCGCTCGGGTGCTCGCACACAGATCCCCGCCTTTCGGGACGAGATCCGGGCGATGCCGCGCGTGGTGCAGGTGTTCTTTCTCGGCGGCGCCGAGGACTTCATCATTCACCTGCTCGCCGAGGACTCCGACGACGTGCGCGACTTCGTCGTCGCGAACCTCTCGGCGAACCCGGCGGTCGCCTCGACCCGCACGAGCATGGTGTTCGAGCACCACTACATCGGGCCGGGGCTCGGCTGACGGCCGGTGCCGTTTCTGCCTTGCGCGGGTCGAAAACCGCGGCGCGCGATCAATTCAGTGCGCGCGGTGGTTTTGGACCCGCGTCCTGCCTGTTGCGTTCGACGCGAGGCGACGCGCTCGTTCGCAGAACGCTCGCTCGGTCAGGCGTCGAGCCGCCGCTGCAGCCCGTCGCGCACGGCCGGCCAGTCCTCGATGATGATCGAGAACATCACGGTGTCCCGGATACTTCCGTCGGCCCGGCGCTGGTGGCGGCGCAATGTGCCTTCGTAGGTGGCGCCCAACCGAGCGATGGCCTGCTGGGATCGCGAGTTTCTCGCGTCTGTCTTGATTTGCACGCGGCCGGCGCCGAGCTCGTCAAAGGCGTAGCTCAGAAGCAGCAGTTTGGTTTCAGGATTGACCGCGCTCCCCCAGCACGGCCGCGCATAGGCGGTCGAGCCGATCTCGAGTCGGCCGCCTGAGGGCGAAACGTCGAGGAAGGATGTCGTGCCGACGAGAGCGTCGGCGGCAAACGGCCCAAACGGCTTGGTCAGCTGCACGGCCCAGCGCCATCGGCCGCCGTGGGGCCCCGGCGCCAGCGGCCCGGTCAGGGACTCGGCGAGTGACGCGGCATAGTCATCGGCCGTGCGCGGCCGGTGGGAGAGGTGCTGCCAGGTCGCATCGTCGTCGAGCGCCTGAAAGAGTTCGGCGGCGTGACGCTCGGGGTTCAGCGTCATGAGACGAACGTGCTCGCCGACGAGCAGCACGTCGGATGCCGGTGGCCAGGCGAGCGGGGGCCACGCGGTGTCATCGGGACGCGCATCGGGAACCGGGGTGAATCGCGCGGGCGTGGAGGGGCCTGTCGGGTGCTTCGCTGGCGACGGGAGGATCATCGGTCGATCGTAGCGCGGCGATAGTTTGCAGACCGAACCGACGGTCACGTCTCGCCTGCAGGTCGGCCGGACAGGCGACGGGTGCCGCGGTTCGGGCGGCAAACGCCAAAACATCACCGTTTGCAGCCTGCGCTCCAAAACATCATGTTTCAGGGCATTTTCCCTGACGTGTGATGTTTTCAGCCGCGCAGCTTTCGAAAACAAAAACCCCTGACCTCGGTGTTCTCACACCGGGAATCAGGGGGTTTTCTGTGGCGGTACCGGTGGGATTTGAACCCACGGTGGAGTCTCCCCCACACAACTTTTCGAGAGTTGCACCTTCGGCCGCTCGGACACGGTACCGAGGACGATTGTAGTCGAGACTTCAACCCCGACGCCAATTGAGCGGCAGCCGGGCGTGCCGCAGTGACCCGAGCGCGGGGTTGCACGTCGCTGCACCGTCGACATCTCCTCGCCACGGGGCAGCGAAAACCCGGCCCCGCGTTGTACCCTCAGCGGGTGACATCCGCGAACCCAGGACTCCGCACCATCGCCGTCGCCGGCAGCACCGTCGCCGCGTCGGTCGCCGTCAGCGCTGCAGCCTTCGCCGGCTACCGGCGGTTCCGCCACCGCATCGCCGAAAACGCCGCGGTGCTCAACGAAACCCTGCCGATCAACTCCAAATGGTGGCGCGACCAGGCAAAGGATGCCGGCCAGCTGCTCTATGTCGCGATCGGTGACAGCGCGGCTCAGGGAATCGGAGCCAGTGCGCCGAGCCGCGGCTACGTCGGAATCGTGGCCGACTACATCCGTCAGGCCACCGGCCGCACGGTACGCGTGGTCAATCTGAGCGTGTCTGGCGCGACGGTCGCCCTAGCGGTGCGCGACCAGCTCCCCCGACTGCGCAAACTGAAGCCGGATGTCGTCACCGTCGCGATCGGCGCCAACGATATTGCACTGTGGGATGCGGCGGTGTTTGAAGTGGGAATCCGCGAGATTCTGGCCGCGGTGCCGGAGCACGCGCTGGTTGCCGATCTGCCCTGCTTCCACTTTCCGCACAATGAGCGCAAGGTGGCTGAAGCCAACCGGATTCTGCGGGAGGTCGCCGCGGAACACCACCTCACGGTCGTGCCGCTGCACGCGACGACCGAGCGACAGGGGTGGCGCAGCATCGCCACCCAGTTCGCCAACGACATGTTCCACCCGAATGATCGCGGCTACCGGGTCTGGGCACAGGCCTTTCTCCCGGCGCTCGGCGCCGATCTTCGGCTGCGCGTGCCGGCCGCTCCGCCCACGCCGCCCGGGCGGTTTGCACAAGGGCAGACCGGCGACGCTTCTGCACCGGCAAACGCCACCGAACCGGAGGGTGTCAGCGGCGCGAGCTAGGCTCGCAAGCATGGCAAAACCCGTCTCCTCCTTTCGTTGCACCGAGTGTGGCTGGACCACCGCGAAGTGGGCCGGCCGGTGCGCCGAATGCCAGCAATGGGGCACCGTCGCCGATGCCACCGAAAAGCCGGGCCTCTCACGACTGGTCAAGGCGTCGGCGGTCAGCGGCGCCGGCGTGGCCCGCCCGATCACCCACGTCGACACCACGGCCGTCGAGCACTGGCCAAGCGGCATCGGCGAGTTCGACCGAGTTCTCGGCGGCGGCATCGTTCCCGGCGCCGTGATCCTGCTCAGTGGCGAGCCGGGTGTGGGCAAGTCGACTCTGCTGCTCGAGGTCGCGTCGAAAGCCGCCGCGGCGAAGTCTCGCGTGCTCTACGTCAGCGCCGAGGAATCGGTGAGCCAGGTACGCCTCCGCGCCGAGCGCACGGGCGCTCTGCAGCCCGAGCTCTACCTCGCCGCCGAGACCGACCTCGGCACCATCCTCGGGCAGATCGACGCGGTCAAGCCCGACCTGGTCATCATCGACTCCGTTCAGACGGTGTCGAGTGCGCTCTCCGACGGCCTCGCCGGCCAGCCCAGCCAGGTGCGGGAGGTCGCATCCACTCTGATCCGGGTCGCGAAAGACCGCGATCTGCCCATTTTGCTCGTCGGGCACGTCACCAAAGACGGCTCGATCGCCGGGCCGCGCCTGCTCGAGCACATCGTCGACGTCGTCTGCCAGTTCGAGGGCGACCGGCAGACGGCGCTGCGGTTCGTGCGCGCACTGAAGAACCGGTTCGGACCGACGGATGAGGTGGGCTGCTTCGAGATGACCGGCGACGGCATCGCCGAGGTGCCCGACCCGAGTGGGCTCTTCCTGAGCCGTGGCACGGCCCCGGTCTCGGGCACCTGCGTCACTGTGGCCCTCGAGGGACGCCGCGCAATGCCGGTCGAGATTCAGGCACTGGTGGTCGACACGAAAGCGCCCAACCCGCGGCGGGTGACCAATGGGGTGGATTCCTCGCGCGTGGCCATGCTGCTCGCGGTGCTCGAGAAACGTGCCAACTACTCGTTGTCGGGCCACGACGTGTATGTCTCGACGGTGGGCGGGGTGAGGCTGATCGAACCTGCCGCCGATCTCGCCATCGCCCTCGCCATCGCATCCGCGGTTCGCGATGTTCCCATCGCCCACAATGTCGTCGCCTTCGGGGAGATCAGCTTGGCAGGTGAGATCCGGCCGGCATCGGCGGCGAAGCAACGCGCAAGCGAGGCCGCTCGATTGGGCTTCACCGACCGAATCGACGCCAGCAGCGAAGCGATTCGCGTCGCGATCGGTCGCGCCCTGTCAACAGCGGCGTCGCCGCGTGAGGTCGAGCTCGACCGGTCGTTCTAGGGCGTGTGATCCCTGCGAGCGAGGTCAGAGCGCCCCGCCCGCTCCCGGCCGGCCTATCCGGCAGGCTAATCGGCATCCGGCAGGTCGGAGCCGGGCGCTGAGCCGATTGCCGCGAGCAAGTCGGCTGGCGATGCCTGCAACGGATGCGGTCCGGCGATGTCAAAGAACACTGTCGTGATTTCATCGACGTAGCGGGTCAAAAACGCGCGCAACCAGTCGGGACTCTGCAGGCCAACGGTCGGCGGCAGATTGTCGGGCTTGTTGTCGGCCGAGCTGAACAGCAGCAGCGCGACTTCTTGCGTGTTCGGGTCGCGGTAGGTCCACACCTCGCCCGACTTCAGCGGGCTGTCCCGGTTTCCAGGGGTAGTGAGCGGCACAACAGTGTTGCCGTGCTTCAGCGCGAGGGCGATCGCAGCCATGTCCTGGCGTTCGAGCGCCTGGGCGAGCGCTTCAGAGCGAAACTCGACGGGTGCTTTCGACCCGTTCTTGGACTTCTTTCGCGCTGATTTCGCCATGCCTCAAGCCTAGCCCGAGCGGCAGCGAGGCTCTCCCGAACGTCGCTTTCGGAGGAGGGCGGGAACCGGGAGGCTAGTTGAGCAGGAACTGGGTGGGTGTCTTCGCCGCAATCCCGTCGACGGTGACACTCAAGTGGTACGAGGCGCCTTCGGCCGGGGCAAGCTCTCGTGAGTCGGACTCGCAAGTGTCTTTCGCCGACCGTGTGCGGTCCCAGGTGAGGGGTGCCGTCGACTTCTCGGTCGCCCCGGGCGCAAGCGTCACTTTGGCGTCAACGGCGCCGGTCTGGCAATCGGTCGAGTTCCACCAGACGTCATCGCCACTCGTGATGGTGAACACCTGCTTCGACGTTCCCGCATCGATCACGCAGGCGGTCGTTCCGGTGTTGGTCACGCTAAGCGTCAGCTCCGGGAGCTGGTCGGCACTGTAGTCGGGTGCGTTGGTCAGCGCCTCGACGTTGATCGCGGCCGGATCGCACGCACCGGCGGCCGCGGCCGGATTCGCTGACTGGGACGGCGCATCCGTCGACGTGCCTTGCTTCGACGTGGGCGAGCCGTCGGGCTCGCCGACGCTCGCACCGGGGCGCACGATGATCAAGATGACGATGATGATCACGGCGAGCAGGCCGAGGCCCACCACGGCGCGCCGGCGGCGGTAAACCTTGTCAGACTGAGGTCCGACGGGATGCTTGATCGTCGACATGCCCCCAGGCTAGCGAGCGGCCGGTGAAAACCAGGGATCGGTCGCGGCGCGCCCGCTGAGTGTCAGCTGCGAGCTCGCGATACGGGTTGCCTGCTGCGGGCGTGCGCTTCAAGCTCACCCGCAGCACGGCTCACCGCGCGAGGCACAAGGCGCCTCCGCAGGTTCAGACCAGACGTTTGACCATCCGGGTGTTGCCGAGGGTGTTCGGCTTCACGCGGGCCAGGTCGAGAAACTCGGCGACGCCTTCATCGGGTGAACGCACGAGTTCGGCGTAGATCGAGGGGTCAACGGTCTCGGTCCCCATGTCTTCGAAGCCGTGCCGGGTGAAGAACGGCACCTCGAAGGTCAGGCAGAAGAGGCGGCTGAGCCCGAGTTCGCGCGCGTCGGCCTCAAGGCGATCGAGAAGCGCGTGGCCGACGCCGTGGCCGAGCCAATCCTTGTCGACGGCGAGAGTGCGCACCTCGGCCAGATCCTCCCACATCACGTGGAGGGCGCCGCAGCCGATCAGCCGGCCATCGGCATCCTCGGCCACACGAAACTCCTGCACGGCCTCGTAGAACACAACCATGTCCTTGCCGAGCAGGATGCGCTCCTGCACGAGAGGCTCGACGAGCGCCCTGATCCCCGGCACATCGCTGGTGCGCGCACGGCGCACGGTAAACCTCTGTTCGCTCACGCCCGGCACCTCTCTCGTGTTGAGTTCAAATGAACTACTCAGTCTAGAGATCCCATTCGACGGAGATTTTCACGAAAGCGAGGTGTTTCGGGCCGAAACTGCCCGAATTGGCCGAAATCTCCGTCGAAAGGGAGTGCCGGTAGGCCCGCTGGGACGCCGAAAGGCCCGGCAGAAAACTGCCGGGCCCTTCGTGAACGCTGAATGCGCTGGTGTTGCGAACTACTCGCCGGAGATGGCCAGGTCCGGCGTGACCGAACCGGTGCCGAGCGCGGCGGAACTATTGATCCCGATCGCAGCAGACGTGGCCCGCGCGGTCGTCGTGAAGACGAACTCGGTGCCGGAGAAGTCCACGTGCACGTGGTCGCCCGCGTTCAGCTCGCCCTGCAGGATCTTCTCGCTCAGGCGGTCTTCCACCTCGTGCTGGATCGCGCGACGCAGCGGCCGGGCGCCGAGAGCGGGGTCGAAGCCGACCTCGATCAGGCGTTCCTTCGCCGCGGTGGTGAGCTCGACGGTCATGTCGCGGTCGAGCATACGCACGGACAGACGCTTGATGAACAGGTCGACGATCTGCAGGAGTTCCGGCTTCGACAGCTGCGGGAAGACGATGATCTCGTCAACACGGTTGAGGAACTCGGGCTTGAAGTGCTTCTTCAGCTCCTCCTTCACCTTGCCGCTCATCCGGTCGTAGCTGGTCGAGGTGTCGCCCTCGATCTGGAAACCGACGGGTCCGCCGCTGATGTCCTTGGTACCGAGGTTCGTGGTCATGATGATCACGGTGTTCTTGAAGTCGACGACGCGACCCTGACCATCCGTCAACCGGCCCTCTTCAAGAATCTGAAGCAGCGAGTTGAAGATGTCGGGGTGAGCCTTCTCGATCTCGTCGAACAGCACGACGCTGAACGGCTTGCGGCGCACCTTCTCGGTGAGCTGGCCGCCCTCTTCGAAGCCGACGAATCCGGGAGGAGCACCGAACAGACGCGAAACGGTGTGCTTCTCGCCGTACTCGCTCATGTCGAGCGAGATCATGGCGGCTTCGTCGTCGAACAAGAACTCGGCGAGCGCCTTGGCCAGCTCGGTCTTTCCGACACCGGTCGGGCCGGCGAAGACGAATGAACCGCTCGGACGCTTCGGGTCCTTCAGGCCGGCACGGGTGCGACGGATGGTGCGGGCGAGCGCCGAGATGGCCTCTTCCTGACCGATGACGCGCTGGTGGAGTGCCTTCTCCATGAAGACGAGACGTGAGGACTCCTCTTCGGTGAGCTTGAACACGGGAATGCCGGTGGCCTGTGCGAGCACCTCGGCGATCAGACCTTCGTCGACGACCGCAGTGGTCTTGACATCGCCCGACTTCCACTTCTTCTCGAGGCGCAGACGCTCGCCGAGGAGGTTCTTCTCCTCGTCGCGCAGGCTGGCGGCCTTCTCGAAGTCCTGGTCTTCGATCGCGGTTTCCTTGGCGGAACGCACGACAGCGATCTTCTCGTCGAACTCACGCAGCTCGGGCGGGCTCGAGAGGATCGACAGGCGCAGGCGAGCACCGGCCTCGTCGATCAGGTCGATGGCCTTGTCCGGCAGGAAGCGGTCGGAGATGTACCGGTCGGCGAGGTTCGCCGCGGCCACGAGGGCACCATCGGTGATGGACACCTTGTGGTGCGCTTCGTAACGGTCGCGCAGGCCCTTGAGGATGTTGATGGTGTGCGGCAGCGACGGCTCAGCGACCTGAATCGACTGGAAGCGACGCTCGAGCGCGGCATCCTTCTCGAAGTGCTTGCGGTACTCGTCGAGGGTGGTGGCACCGATCGTCTGCAGTTCACCGCGGGCGAGCAGAGGCTTCAGGATGCTGGCGGCATCGATCGCGCCCTCAGCCGCGCCGGCTCCGACGAGAGTGTGGATCTCGTCGATGAAGATGATGATGTCGCCGCGAGCGCGGATCTCCTTGGTGACCTTCTTCAGACGCTCTTCGAAGTCACCGCGGTAGCGGCTGCCGGCGATGAGCGAACCGAGGTCGAGCGAGTAGAGCTGCTTGTCTTTCAGAGTCTCAGGGACATCGCCCTTGACGATGGCCTGGGCGAGGCCCTCAACGACGGCGGTCTTACCGACGCCGGGCTCACCGATCAGCACGGGGTTGTTCTTCGAGCGGCGCGAGAGGATCTGCATGACCCGCTCGATTTCCTTCTCACGGCCGATGACCGGGTCGAGCTTGTTGTCGCGCGCAGCCTGCGTGAGGTTGCGTCCGAACTGGTCGAGGATCTGGCTGCCCGCCTGAGTACCCGTCTGCTCGTTGGCTCCGACTTGCACCTGCTCCTTGCCCTGGTAACCAGAGAGGAGCTGGATGACCTGCTGGCGCACCCGGTTGAGGTCAGCACCGAGCTTGACGAGCACCTGAGCGGCAACGCCTTCGCCCTCGCGGATCAGGCCGAGCAGGATGTGCTCGGTACCGATGTAGTTGTGGCCGAGCTGCAACGCTTCGCGGAGGCTCAGCTCGAGCACCTTTTTGGCGCGCGGGGTGAACGGAATGTGGCCGGTCGGCTGCTGCTGACCTTGACCGATGATGTCTTGAACCTGCTCGCGCACGGCGTCGAGCGAGATGCCGAGGGACTCCAGCGCCTTGGCGGCGACTCCCTCGCCCTCGTGGATCAGGCCGAGCAGAATGTGCTCGGTACCGATGTAGTTGTGGTTGAGCATCTTGGCCTCTTCCTGGGCCAAAACGACGACGCGACGAGCTCGGTCGGTAAATCTCTCAAACATGTGATTGCTCCCTTGGCACCAGGGCAGTAGTGGCACCGATACAAAAAGAGTAACCAGCCGAAGCTGGGATAGATGCCTCTGTTCGCCCCCAGCGTGATGCCTGAGAGGGAGCACAACGATCAGGGCAGGTTGCATTCAGCTCCTGAAGTCGCTACCGTAACGATTATCGTTAGTATCGATAAACGTTAGGATGCTCCATGAAGACACGTACCCGCGATCACACCATGAGTAAAAGCAACCGTGCCGATCTCTATGCCACGATCACCGTCGGTCTCATCGTCGCGGTCATTACCATCGTCACCGCAACGCTCCGGATCGTTCACGTGCTGCCCAACACCAACGTTTCTGTACTCGTCCCCCTCGCCGATACGACCACATCGCTGCCGTTGGGCCCCGACGGCGCCGACGTCACGGTTGCCATCGACCAGGCCACCGTCACGGTGTCAAACATGCCACCCGTCGTGGTTGCATCACTCGTTCTGTCCGCACTCTGCGGCGCACTCACCGTGCTCATCGTGACCGCTCTCATCTGCCTGCTGTGCCGCAACATGCTGAGTGGAATGATGTTCAGCCGGGTGAACTCCCGGCTCGTCTGGGGGTCAAGCGTCACGATCGCCACCGGCTGGCTGCTCGGACTTCTGCTCAACACCATGGGCACGAACGGAGCCGTTGCGACGCTGAGCGACAACAGCTTCGACAAGGTGGTCATGACGATCGATTGGCTGCCCTTCGTCTTCGCGATGATGGTCGGCGCTCTCGCGCTCGCCTTCCGCGCGGGCGAGCGGATGCAGCGCGACACCGAAGGTCTCGTCTAGTGACGCCCGCCGAGATCGACGAGGCCAGCGGGATCCACTGCCGGCTCGACGAGCTGCTCGCCGAACGCGAGATGACACTCACCCGGCTGAGCGAGTTGGTGGGCGTCAGTGTCGTGAATCTGTCGGTTCTGAAGAACGACCGGGCCCGCGCCATCCGGTTCTCAACCCTCGCGGCAATCTGTGCGGCGCTGAATTGCGAAGTTGGCGACCTGCTCGTCTCTGACCGGCCTGCTTAGCCGCCGAGTTTGAGCGTTGCGGTCGAGTTCGCCCGGCAGAACGGGGAAAGTCGACCGCAACTGACAAACTCGGCGCACTCGCGACGCGCAAAAGGGCCGGTCGCGAATCGCGACCGGCCCTTCAAAGTGGTGAAGCTCTAGACGAGAGCCTTGGCCTTCAGCGCCGCGAACTCGTCGGCGGTGATTGCACCGGAGTCGAGCAGGGCTTTCGCCTTGGCGATCTCGTCGGCGGTGCTCGAACCGGCGACCTCCTTGATGTAGGACTCAGCGGCCTGCTGGGCGCGCTTCTGGGCCTCAATCGTGCGCTCAGCCATGCCGCGGCCACGCGCGATCAGGTAGACGAGTGCGGTGACGAACGGAACCCAGATCAGGAAGATCACCCAGAGTGCCTTCCACCAGCCGTTGAGCTTGTGGTCGCGGAAGAGGTCTCCGATGATCGAGAAGAGGATCATCAGGTAGGCCACGAAGGCGAAGATCCAGAAGAACGTCCAGATGACATCCCAGATGTTGCTCATGCGGTGATTCCTTTCACTGATTCTGCGCGGTGCAGAAATCGTTCCGGCGGGCAATGCCGCCGAGGCGCGATGAGAGAAGACAGGTGTCAGTTCCCCCCAACGACAACCCCCAAGTATGGTGCAACGGAGGCCAGAACCGCGTCATACCGGGGTACGAATTTTCGATGAACGGAATCCGCGCCGATTCAGCGGCATGCCTCCGGTCACCTTCCAGAAGAATGCTCGGTTATCACCCTTGGCTGGCCCCGGGTTTCGGCACTCCTCGGATTAGGCTTCCCCTATGAGCAATCTCGAGACCGAACCGGAAGAGCGCATCTGCGACGACCTGCCCGGGACGACCAACGGCATCCAGATTCTCGAACCGCGACTGGTGCCGCTCGGCGGGCCGCGCGCGATGACCGTGCGGCGCACGCTGCCACAGCGTGAACGCTCGTTCATCGGCGCCTGGTGTTTCGTCGATCACTACGGACCGGATGCCCTCGGCGAGCGGTCGATGAACGTGCCGCCGCACCCGCACACCGGTCTGCAGACCGTGAGCTGGCTCTTCGCCGGGGAAGTGGAACACCGCGACTCCGCCGGTTCCCACGCCTTCGTACGCCCCGGCGAACTCAATCTGATGACGGCCGGAGCCGGCATCTCGCACTCCGAAGTGTCGACGCCGGCCACGACGAGTCTGCACGGCGCCCAGCTGTGGACGGCCCTTCCCGACGCACACCGCCACACCGCTCCGTTCTTCGAACGGTACGTGCCGCAGCCCGTTCACCATCAGGGCGCGGTCGTGCGGGTGTTTCTCGGCAGCCTGCTGGGTCAGGTTTCGACAGCGACCACCTTCAGCCCCCTGCTCGGCGCGCAGATCGATCTGCCGCCGCACACCGAGATCGCGCTGCCCGTCGAGGCCGGCTTCGAACATGGGGTGCTTCTTGACACCGGCGCGGTGGCGCTCGACGACGAGCCGGTCCCCCTTCACGCGATCGGCTATCGGGCTCCGGGCGCCGACGTCCTCGTGCTTGCGACCGGCGACGAACCGGCCCGCGTGCTGCTGCTCGGCGGGGCGCCGCTGCACGAGCAGATCGTGATGTGGTGGAACTTCATCGGCCGCAGCCACGACGAGGTCGCCGCTTTTCGCACGGCCTGGCAGTCAGATGTGATTGACGGCACGGATGCCGACGGTCGGTTCGGCACCGTCGCCAACTTCGACGGGCCGCCGCTGCCCGCACCCCCGATGCCGAATGTGCGCCTGAAGCCGCGCGAGTGACCCGCGCGGCGCATCCGTTTTCGCGCTAGATCCGCGCTAGATCCGCGCAGATCCGCCTAGATCCGCCCAGATCCGCCTACTGAACCGCCGAGGTCAGGCGGGCCAGGTTGTCGAGAATTGTCGAACGCAGCGGCTGCTTCATCCATTCGTCGAGGGTGAGTTCGCGGCTGTCCTTGCGATAAGAGTCTTCGACGGCGCGCAGCTGCTGGACAAACGTCTTGCCGCGCACCATCATCGATACCTCCATGTTGAGGCTGAACGAGCGCATGTCCATGTTGCTCGAGCCGATCACGGCCACGTCGTCGTCGATGGTGAAGTGCTTGGCGTGCAGAATGTACGGTGCCTTGTACATGTAGATGATGACCCCGGCGCGGAGCAGTTCCTCGTAATACGAGCGTTGTGCGTGGTAGACCAACGCCTGGTCACCGATCTCCGAGACGAAAAGTTCCACGTGGATGCCGCGCTGGGTCGCCGTGGTGATCGCGTAGAGAATCGACTCGTCGGGCACGAAGTACGGGCTCGTAATGATGATGCGCTCCTGCGCGTAGTAGAGCAGCGCCAAGAAGAGTCGGAGGTTGTTCTCCCCTTTGAACCCGGGGCCGCTCGGAACAACCTGGCAGTCAAGCGGGTCCGAAACGATTGCTGGATGCACCGGGTCGAGATCTCGGGAGAGCAGCTCCTGCGTCTCGCTGTACCAGTCAGTCAAGAAGATCGCGTTCAGTTCGCCGACGATGGGGCCCTCGACCCGCGTCATCAGGTCTTTCCATTTCAGCCCGCGACGGATGTTGCTGCGCTCGTTGTACGTGCGATCAATCACGTTCTGCGAGCCCATGTATCCGACGGCTCCGTCGACGATGAGCAGCTTGCGGTGGTTGCGCAGGTCGGGCCGCTGCCATTTGCCCTTGAACGGCTGCAACGGCAGCATCAGCTCCCAGCGCACACCCGCCGTGGTCAGCCGCCGCTTGGTCTTCCGGTAGCCGGGCTTGCGCATCGACTGGATGTGATCCATCAGCACACGCACCGACACTCCTCGCGCCACGGCACGCTCGAGAGCGTCGAAAAAGGGTGCAGTCGTGGTGTCGAAAGAGAGGATGTAGAACTCGACGTGCACATACCGCTCGGCCCTGTCGATGTCGGCGATCATCGACGCGAACGTGCCGTTGTAATCGCCGAGCAAGGTGGCGCTGTTGTCGCCGACGAGCGGAAGTGCTCCCAAGGTGCGGTTGAGTTCGACGACGGAGGCGAGCCACGGTGGCCACTGTTCACCACGCGGTGGCCGTTCCATTCCCTCGGTGTTGTCGAGGATGAACTGGTTGATCTCGGCCTGCATGGCCAAGCGCTTCTTGGGCAGCGTGCGATAGCCGATCAGCAGAAAGAGCAGCACCCCGAGGTAGGGGATGAAGAAAATGGCGAGCAACCAGGCCATTCCCGAGGTCGGCCGGCGGTTACGCGGCACCACAATTACCGCGACGACACGGATGACGAAGTCGATGACCAAGGCGACCAGAACAGAAATGGTCGCGATATCCATGCCCCCCATGGTCGCTGAGCCTGCGGCCTAGCTCGTGGGCTTATCGAGCCCGAGTCGCGCGCGCTCTTCGGCTTCAATCTCCGAGTAGACGCGGCGCTCCGTGCGGTCAGCATGAATGATCGAGCGCATGACCAGCCAGAAGATCAGACCGACGAGAACAGTCGGCGCGAGCGACCAAGCGGCGTTTGCCCAAAAATTATCCATAGCCCTCTCAGGATACGCGAAAATGTTCCGCCGCGGCTGGGAGCGGCGGCGCGCCCGCAGGTGCGGTGATGGGCGACGGATGTGGAGCCGCGGCCACACGGCATCCGTCACGGGAGGCGTCGGCGCCAGTCGACCGCAGAAGACGCAACCGGCACCGAATGACGCACAATCTGTGCGCCATCTCGTGACAGCGGTGCAATTCTTGCGTCGTTTGCTTCCGCCCGCGGTCACTGGCCCGCCGCGGCGGCGCTACGAGAGCTTGCGCGCGGCCGACCGCCAGCCAGGATCGTGCGCACGACTTCCAGGCATAGTGACATCTGTGTGAGAACCTGGCCGTGGCGAAAACGGTGGTAGCGGTAGCCGAGAAGGATCAGTTCCGCGTCCCGTCGGGCATCTTCGTCCCGCGCAGAGTCTTCGTCGTGCCATTCGGCGCCGTCGAGTTCGATGACGAGCCAGCCGTCGATGAGAATATCGACGTGCCCCACGCGAGAAATCTTGACCTGGATGTCTACTCGCCAACCGGCATCCTCTGCAGCGATTCGAAAAATGGACTCGAGCCCCGACTGCGACTTCGCGTTGGCCCTCTGACGGAGGCGCTGTAGCCGACGAGGCAGCCGGGCAAAAACCTCGTCAAGCTGCTGGTGCGTGAGCAGATGCTGATTGAGGGCACTGTCGATCGACGCAATGGCGTTGCCTGCCGATTCACGGCTGATGACTTGTATGAGGGCATCACCCACCGACATCCGCCACCGGCGGTCGTCTTCGCTTGGAAAATGCTCGCGCACCCAGAGCCGATGTTCGCCGTATCGGGTTGGTGGCATTGCAGTGGCTCCCTGCCGAGTTCCGATCCACAATCCGGTGACGTCCGTTGCCCAGACCCCATGGCTGGCCAGCGCCGACGACGCTGCCAATCGTCCCTTGAGCGCAACGGCGCGCACCGCCTTCGCGTCTGCACCGCGATGCACGATCCAGCTCTGTCGAACGGGCCAGAGCAGCCGCTCGGCGATGGCACCACGGATGTCACGGTCTGAGTAGCCGAGCTCACGCACCTGTGAGCGCGTGGCCAGGTTGCCGAACCGAGCCATGTCGGCGCTGAGCGAACGATTCATCCTCCGACACTGCCGCGGGATCGGCGGGTGCGAAAGGAAGTTCCGAAATCTGTATACGCAGGCGCTCCGGCTCTACTGTGGAGGGATGCCGGGCCCCGCGCGAAACGTGCGTACTGCGCGCAACCCGCGCGACGCCCCATCCGCCGCAGAAAACGCAACCGTCACCGGATGACGCACAATCTGTGCGACATCCGGTGGCACTCGTGCAATCCTTGCGTCATTTGCTACTGCTTGCCGCAGGTCGCCCCGGGCGAGCGGCGCGGCGCTACTTCGTCAGCACCCCGATGAGGCCCGAGGCGACCATGTAGACACCGACGCCGCCCACGACGACCCAGAGAATGATCCGGTTCATCGACGGGCGGGGGCGCTTGCCCTTGTCATCGGCGCCGTCGCGCTTGGGCTCGAGCTCGTCTTTCGGCAGGAAGCTCATTACTTCACCAACGGGAAGAGGATGGTCTCGCGGATGCCGAGGCCCGACAGCGCCATCAGCAGGCGGTCGATGCCCATGCCCATACCGCCCGACGGCGGCATGCCGTACTCGAGCGCACGAAGGAACTCCTCATCGAGGCGCATCGCCTCAGGGTCTCCGCCGGCGGCCAGGCTGGCCTGTTCGATGAAGCGATCCCGCTGGATGACGGGGTCGACGAGCTCGGAGTAGCCGGTGGCCAGTTCGAAGCCGCGAATGTAGAGGTCCCACTTTTCGACAACGCCGTCGATCGAACGGTGGCCGCGCACGAGCGGGCTGGTGTCGACCGGGAAGTCCATCACGAAGGTGGGGCGAACCAGGTCGCCCTTCACGAAGTGCTCCCAGAGCTCTTCGATGTACTTGCCGTGAATCGGGTGATCGATTTCGATGCCCTCGCGGTCAGCGAGCGCCTTGAGCTCGGCCAGCGGAGTCTGCGGAGTGAACGCAGTGTCGGCGGCAGCGTTCAGGCTGTCGTACATGCTGATCCGATCCCATTCACCGCCCAGGTCGTACTCGGTGCCGTCGGCCCAGGTGACGACATGGCCGCCCGAGATGGCTTCGGCCGCGTTCTGGATGAGCAGCTGGGTGAGATTGGCGATCGAGTTGTAGTCGCCGTAGGCCTGGTAGGCCTCGAGCATCGCGAACTCGGGCGAGTGCGTGGAGTCGGCGCCTTCGTTACGGAAGTTGCGGTTAATCTCGTAGACCCGGTCGATGCCGCCGACGACGGCGCGCTTCAAGAAGAGTTCCGGCGCGATGCGCAGGAACAGTTCGGTGTCGAACGCGTTGCTGTGTGTCACGAACGGGCGAGCGGATGCGCCGCCGTGCATGGTCTGCAGCATCGGCGTCTCGATCTCAAGAAAGTCGAGGTCGGTGAAGGTCTTGCGCAGGCTGGCGACGGTCTTCGAGCGGTTGACCACGTTGCGGCGGGCCTGCTCGCGGGCGATCAGGTCGAGGTAGCGGCTGCGCACGCGGGTCTCTTCGCTGAGCTCGGTGTGCAGGTTCGGCAACGGCAGCAGTGCCTTGGTGGCGATCTGCCATTCGGCGACCATGATCGACAGCTCGCCGCTGCGAGAAGAAATGACCTCACCCGAAACGAAGAGGTGGTCGCCGAGGTCGACGAGTTCCTTCCAGTTCGCGAGCGACTCTTCGCCGACGACGGCGAGCGAGACCATGGCCTGGATGCGACTGCCGTCTCCGGCCTGCAAGCTCGCGAAGCAGAGCTTGCCGGTGTTGCGCTGGTGCACCACACGGCCGGCGAGCCCGACGGTGACGCCGGTGGTGGCATCCGCTTCGAGGTTGCCGAAGCGCGCGCGCACGGCGGGGATCGTGTCGGTGATCGGCACGGAGACCGGGTACGCGCCGCCGCCGGGGGTTGTCGACAGGGCGTTCAGGCGTTCCCGCTTGCCGAGGCGCACGGCCTTCTGCTCGTTCATCTCGGCGGCGGTGAACCCACCGTCGACGAGTTCGGCTTCAGCAATAGCGTCGGCCTCGGGAGCTGCCGCGGCAGCCGCCTTGGCCTTGGCAGCGGCCTTCACCGCAGCTTTCGCTTCCGCTTTTGCTGCGCGCTTTGCGGCCAGCTCCAACTGAGCGGGGGTGGCGTCTGCTGCGATGTTCTCGGTCATGCGGTTCTCCGTCGGATGGCTGTCTGAAGCCGGCTAGGCCGGCTTACGAAACCCGTGCTGGTGGTGAGTTGAGGTCAAGTGGGACGTTGTCGATGAGTCTGGTCGTTCCGACATACGCGGCGACGAGCATCCTGGCCGCGCCGCGATAGCCGTCGTCGACCGGTAGAAAACTCTGCGGATGCACGACAACGAGGTACTCCAGTTTAACCAGTGGCTGGGTGTCGATGATTCCGTGCGCCGCCGCGACCGCCGCGCGTGCGTTCGGCGCGGCAGCTTCCGCCGCGCGCAGCCCCGCCGAAATCGCCCCGGCGCCCAGCTTTTCGGCCTCGGTGAGGTACTGGTTGCGGCTCGAGAGTGCGAGTCCGGTGCTCTCCCGCACCGTCGGGGCCACCTCAATCTCGACCGGAAGGTTGAGATCGGCGACCATGCGCCGAACCAAGAACACCTGTTGTGCGTCCTTCTGGCCGAACACCGCGGCATCGCAGCCGACGATGTTGAACAGTTTCGCGACGACGGTGAGCATCCCGTCGAAATGTCCGGGGCGGGCGGCACCCTCATAGAGCGTCCCGGCGTCCCCCGCCGTGACGCGGGTCGCGGTCGGACCGTTGGGGTACATCTCGAGCGCCGTCGGAGCGAACACGAACGGAACGCCGAGCGGAGCCAGTGCGGCGACATCCGCCTGCAACGTGCGCGGGTAGCTGTCGAGGTCTTCACCGGCACCGAACTGCAGCGGGTTCACGAAGATCGACACGACAACGATGTCGCCGAGTTCCTGTGCCCGGGCGACCAACGAGAGGTGCCCGGCGTGCAGGGCGCCCATGGTCGGCACGAGTACGACGCGCGGGGATCGCCGCGTGTCGCCGGCGCGGCGTGACGTGGCGGCGGATGCCTGCAGCCTCGCCTCGGTCAGACGCTGACGCAGTTCGCTGATCGACCCGATCACCTGCGGCGCGGTCGGCTCGACCTGACTCTCTGCGCTCATCAGTCCTCCTGGTCGAATTGGTTGAACTGGTCGAACGGAAACGGACCGTCGCCGAGTTCGTCACGGCCCCGCATCCGCAAGGTGCGCCGATCCGGCCCGGTGCTCGCCAGGGCGTTCTCCATGGCCGAGCGCACCAGGGGCGCGATCACTGCGCCCGGATGCTCGATCCCGATGCCCGCCAGCAGGCTGGTGGCCTGCTCGATAATGGAGCTCGAAAAGGCAGTGGCCGTCTCGATCGCTTCCGCGTAGCCGGGCCGGTCGGCCTCGGCGACGATCACCGGTTCCCCACCCATTTCAACGACGAGTGCCTGCCCGATCGGCAGAACCGGGCTCGAGGCGGTCACCGCGAAATAGCTGTCCGCGAGCCGGGCCAGGTCGATGCTCGTGCCGGTGAAGGTGAGCGCCGGGTGAATCGCGAGTGGGATCGCTCCGGCCGCCTGGGCGGGAGCGAGAATCGCGGTGCCGAACTGCGCCGAGGTGTGCAGCACGAGCTGGCCGGGCCGCCAGGTCTGGGTTGCCGCAAGTCCCGCGACCAGACCGGCCAGCTCGGAATCGGGCACGGCGATGATGACGAGTTCGCTGCGCTCGACGATCTCGGGCACGGTCAGAATCGGCACGTTGGGAAGGATGGCGTCGGCCCGGTCGCGGCTCGCCTGGGAGATGGCGGTAATACCGATGACCGCGTGGCCGGCGCCGGCGAGGGCGGCACCGAGAATGGGACCGACACGGCCGGCGCCGATGATTCCGATGCCGAGGCGTCCGGGACGGGGTGTCATGCGTTCATTCCGCTCTGTTCGTTCCATCGATGACTGGTATCGGAGGTGGCCGACTCAATGGCGCCCCGGGCGACGTGCTCGAACAACCGCGACGCCTCGTCGACATCGACAACGCTCAGAGTGCCGAAGACCGGGCCGGTGACGGTGTGCAGGCGGGCCGAGGCGAGGCGCAGCATCCGTCGCACCGGTCCTTGCTCGATGGCGACGCTCTGCAGGCGGGCGAGCGGAATCAGCACGAGTTGGCGCGAGAGTTGACCACTCCGAATCAACACGACATCCTCGGCCACCGAATAGCCGGTGCGGCGCCAGGAGAAGGGCCGGAGCCACGCGGCCCGGCGGGGCGCGTTCCTGTAACCGTCATCGCCGGCGGACCCGGCGGAGCCGGTCCGATCGGCACGACCGGTCCCGAGCAGGCCCGCGGTCACGAGCGAATGCTGCTCCTCGGCCGTGAAACTCGGCAGGATGAGTTCGAGCACGCGGGCAGCATCGGCCAAGCTACCGACCGGGAGGATCGTGGTATTGGCCTGGCCGGCGGCCCCCGAGTTCGAAGAATGACTGGCCTTGTTGACGCGGATCTCCCACCATCCGAACAGGCGCCACAGCAGTGGCTGACTCACGCTGATCGCGTGGATGCGCCCGGGCGGCAGCGTCTCGTTGCTGGTGGTGAAGAGGCCGAATCCCACACGTACCCCGTCGGGTGTTCCGGCAATGCTGTAGCGCAGCGACTTCGTGAACCGCGAGAAGTAGTAAGTGGCGCTACCGATCAGGCCGGGCAGAATCGCGAACAGAATCCAGTTCGAGGCTCCGGTGTTCACGATCACGATGAGCGCCACGATCCCGGCAAGCAGAAAGAGTGTGAAGCCACTGAAAATAATCGAGCCGATCAGTCGCCCAACCGGGATCGACACGACGGATGCGGGCGGTGCGGCATCGGGGTCGAGCTCGGGGGCCAGAAACTCGGCGACGCGGTCTGAGGCGAAGCTGCCGATCGTGGCACCAACCCCCGTCGCAGCCGGACCAGTCACCCCAGGACTGGTCTGTGCGACGCCCGCGTCTGCACCGGGACCGAATTCAGGAACGGAGGTGTGTTGTGAACTCCCAGCATCGGTTTCGGGGGCGACACGCCACTCCGTTCCTGAATTCGGTCCCGCGGCGAGGAGGGGCGCGGCCGGCAGCGCAGTTGCAGTGGCCGCACCTGCGTCGGTCACACCTGCACCCGCCGAGGTCCCGGCACCAGCACGCGCCTCGCCCTGCCGCACCCCGGAGGCGAGCCGCAGGATGTCCCGCCGCAGCCCGTCGGCCAGCGCCGAGCCGAGGTAGGCCAGTTGCACATTCGCATCCTGGCCGGCGACACTGATCTCGAGTTTTGCCGCTCCGAACAAGCGTGGGATCAGCGGGCGCACAATGTTCACGCCCTGGATGCGGTCGAGCCTCGCCTTGCGGTGGCTGCGAAAGAGAATGCCGCTGCGCACTTCGACCGACTCGTCGCTGACCCGAAAGGTGTGCATCCGCCAGGAGAGATAGAACCCGATCAGGATGACGATGAGGACAACGGCGACGCCGCCGAGCGCCCAACCGACCGCCCCGCGGCGCACGATCTCGTCGATCGGATCACCGCTGTAGCTCGGCACCCCGAAAAACAGGTCGATGAGTCGCTCGCGGAGGTTCGCGATGATGAACCCGAGAACCGCGAAGACGAAAATTCCTCCACGCAGCAACGGGCTGGCCGGGTAGAGACGGTGCCACTCTCCGTCGGCCAGCGAGGCCGGAGCCGAATCGGTACGAGCCGGCGAACTCACAGCCCGGCCCGGCGGCTTTCCGCCAGCTCGACCAGCCGGTCGCGGAGGGCCTCGGCGTCGGCCTCAGCCAGCCCCGGGATTGCGACCCCGCTGGATGCCGCGGCCGTCACGAACTTGAGGTCGGCCAGGCCGAGCCACCGAGCGACGGGGCCACGGGTGATGTCGACCAACTGCATCCGGCCGTAGGGAACCGACACGAAACGCTGGAACATGATGCCGCGACGAAAGAGCAGGTCATCCTGGCGCAACTGATAGCCGATTGAGCGCACTCGCCGCGGCAGAACGATCAACGAGACGAGGGTGATCAACGCCACCGCAGCGCCCACGTAGACCGCCCACTGCAGGTCCATGGCGAGCCATACGAATGCGGCAATGGCGCAAACGATGACGCCGAACAGCAGTGTGCTGACGATTTCGACGACGACGTATCGCGGTGCGACACGCTTCCATGCGTCATCGGCACCGATCCTCACGTTTCGGTCGGTCCCGGCGGCGCGCGCAGCGGCGACCTGGTCGGATTCGACCTGCGTTTCAACCTGGTCCGATTCGACCTGCTTCGATTCGACCTGCTCAGACATGTGTCGCTCCATGCTCGTTCTGGTCATCATCCGACGGCGGCAGTGTGCAGAAATGTTCGGCGATGAGTCCGCCGGCGAGCAGAAGTGCCGCTCCGACCGCCGCAGCAATTGCCAGCCATAACGATGTTACCGCCGGCACCACCGAGCGGGTCAGGATGTAGAGCACGATCCCGCTGGAGCCGCCGAGCAGCAGCGCTCCGCTCAAACTTGATGCCTTCGCCAGCACGGCCACCCGCATCGCGACGAAGGGGTTAACCGGCTTGACGGCCTTTCCTGTGCCGTTCGCGCGCGTGGCCTGGCGAATCGGCCAGGCGAGCGCCACGACGATGCTTCCGACGGCAACCAGGGTGATCGGCAATGAGATCGGCGGAACAATGTGCGGAAAACCGGATGCCGCAGCGGCGATCTCAAGGAGAAAACCGAGCACGAGTCCGACCAGGGCGAGCGCGATCAGTGGTGTCGCATGAGTGCGCTTCATCGGGCGGCCTCCCCGGTGCGTGCCGAAGCGGAAGCGGAATCATCCGTACCAGAAGCGGCCTGACGCCGCACAGTGTTCGGCATGGCTGCCAGCAGGTCGGCAACCCGGCCCACCCCGGGAATCTCAGCCTCAGCATCGATGTCGAGCCACGGAGCGAGAACGAAATCACGCTCGGCCGCACGTGGGTGCGGCAGTGTCAAGCGCGGGTCGTCTTGCTGCACTGTGCCGAACGTGATCAGGTCGATGTCAAGGGTGCGGTCTCCCCACCGCTCAGCGCGCACCCGTCCGTGCTCGGCTTCGATGCGGTTGACCGCACCGAGCAGATCGTCGGCCGTGCCGCGGTAACGGATGCGGATCATCGCGTTCAAATATTCGGGGGCATCGGCGTCGACGCCGTGGAGTTTGACCGCTGCCGATTCATAGATCGGCGAGGCGGCCACGAGCTCAGCACCGTCGAGCGCAGCGATCTCCCGCACAGCCGCCGCCAGGGTCGCCGCTCGGTCGCCAAATCGACCTTCGTTGGGCTCGGGAAGGTCGATCTGCGACCCCTCACGGCCCAGGGACGGCGTCATTCGGACGCCTCGGCACCCGAGGACGCGTCAGCGTGCGGATAGTCGGCGCGCGTGCGCTCGATCTGCACCGCGACATCCTCGAAGAACACCGGGATCGGCGCCTGCGGCTTGTGCAGCGTCACGCGCGCACGTTCGACAGCTGCAAAGCCGAGGGCCACCCCGGCCACGCGTTCGGCAACGGTTTCAATGAGATCGACCGGATTCTCGGCGACGGCATCGGTCACGGCAACGGCCAGTTCGCCGTAGTGCACGGTCTGGGCCAAGTCGTCTCCCGACGCCGCCTTGCGCAGGTCGAGCCAGACGGTGACGTCGATGATGAAATCTTGCCCGTTCTCCCGCTCGAAGTCGAAGACGCCGTGGTGTGCGTTCACGCGCAGTCCGGTGAGGGTGATCGAGTCGGTGCTCATGGGTCCATTCTGGCCGACGTGAGGTGATCAAGCACGTTCAGCGCCGTTCGCGTCGCCCGCACGTCATGCACCCGCACCGCCCAGGCTCCGGCCTGCGCAGCATGCACACTGAGCACCGCGGTCGGCAGGTCTCGATCGGCGAACGACGCGTCGGCCGGCAGAACCTCTGCCAGAAAGCGTTTGCGCGAGACACCGACCAAGACCGGCAACCCCAGTTCATCGAGTGCCGACAGGTGGGCGAGCAGTCGCCAATTGTGCTCCGCGCGTTTGGCAAAGCCGAACCCGGGGTCGAGCACGATCTTGTCTCTGGCCACGCCGGCCGCGGTGAGTGCATCGACGCGTGCCGCCAACTCACCGGTGACCTCGGCGACCACGTCGCCGTACTCTGCGAGCGAATCCATTTCATCGGCGTGGCCGCGCCAGTGCATCGCCACGTAGGTCAGGCCGGTCTCGGCCGCGATGGATGCCATCAGCGGGTCGGCTAAACCACCGGAGACGTCGTTGATGATGCTGGCACCGGCGGCGGCGGCAGCACGGGCGGTCGACGAGTTGAGGGTGTCGACGCTCACGACGACACCCTGCCGCGCGAGCTCGGTGATCACCGGCAGCACGCGACGCTGCTCGTCGGCGGGCGAAACGCGGCCGGCGCCCGGCCGGGTCGACTCACCGCCGACGTCGATCAGGTCAGCGCCCTCGGCGAGGAGTGTGTGAGCGTGCCGGAGTGCGGCATCCGTGTGTGAAAAAAGGCCGCCGTCACTGAACGAGTCGGGAGTGACGTTGAGCACTCCCATGATCAGTGTCACGCCCCGGCCCCGATCAGGGCCATGATCTCGGCGCGGGCAACCGGGTCGGTCAGTGCGCCCCGCGAGGCCAGCGTGACGGTGGAGCTGCCGGTCTGGCGCGGGCCACGAGCTGAAACACATCCGTGCACGGCATCCAGCACGACGAGCACCCCCTGAGGGTCCAACCCCGTCTGCAGGGCGTCGGCGATCTCCTCGGTCAGACGCTCCTGCATCTGCGGCCGAGCCGCCAGAGTTTCAAGCACGGCGGGAAGGCGTCCGAGGCCGACGACGCGGTCACCGGGCAGATAGGCCAGGTGGGCGACGCCGTGGAACGGAAGCAGGTGGTGCTCGCAAATCGACCGGAAAACCAGGTTGCGCAACAGCACCAGCTCGCCGGTGTGCTCGCCGACCGCCACCGTGTCGGTCAGATGATCGAGCGGATTCTGCCCGATTCCGGCAAAGAACTCGCGGTACGCCTCGGCCACGCGCCGCGGCGTCGATTCCAGGCCGGCGCGACCCGGGTCTTCCCCGATCGCGGCCAGAATCTCTGCGACGGCGGCCTCAACGCGTGCCTTGTCGACTGCCACGGCGGCCTAGGCGGTAGCGGGACGCGGTGCCCGGTTGGGCTCGCGCTTGGGCTTGGCGTCTGCCGCCGCGCCGCTGGAAACTCCCCCGTCGACTGCTCCCGCATCGATGGGCGCCTTCGGCTCCGGCATGGCGATGGGCGGAACGTCGGAGACGGGACGCTTGTCGCTTGAGAGCCACTGCGGGCGCGGAGGAAGCTTGACGACGCCTTCGAAGATCGGGGCGAGTGCGACCTGGTCGAGCGTTTCGTGCTCGAGCAGTGCCTGCGCCAGCCGGTCGAGGATCTCCCGGTTCTGGTTCAGCACCAGGTAGGCCTCGTCGTGGGCGTTTTCGAGCAGCTCGCGTACCTCGGTGTCCACGCGCTCGGCGAGGCGCTCCGAATAGTCGCGCTGGTGACCCATGTCTCGGCCGAGGAACATTTCGCCGGATGCCTGACCCAACTTGAGCGGGCCGACGGCCGCGCTCATGCCGAACTCGGTGACCATCTTGCGGGCCGTGGAGGTGGCCTTTTCGATGTCGTTCGAGGCACCGGTGGTCGGGTCGTGGAAGATGATTTCTTCGGCGACACGGCCGCCCATTGAGTAGGCGAGCTGGTCGAGAAGCTCGTTGCGCGAAACCGAGTAGCGGTCTTCGAGAGGCATCACCATCGTGTAGCCGAGGGCCCGTCCACGCGGGAGGATCGTGATCTTGGTCACCGGGTCGGTGTTGTTCATCGCCGTTGCCACCAGGGCGTGACCGCCCTCGTGATAGGCGGTGATCAGCTTCTCTTTGTCGCGCATGATGCGGGTGCGACGCTGCGGGCCGGCCATCACGCGGTCGACGGCCTCGTCGAGGGCCCGGTTGTCGATGAGCTGCGCGTTGGAGCGCGCGGTGAGCAGGGCAGCCTCGTTGAGCACGTTGGCGAGGTCGGCGCCGGTGAAGCCCGGCGTCTTGCGGGCGAGCACCTCGAGGTCGACGCCCTGAGCCATCGGCTTGCCCTTGGCGTGCACCTCAAGAATGTGCTTGCGGCCGAGCATGTCGGGGGCGTCGACGCCGATCTGGCGGTCGAAGCGTCCGGGGCGAAGAAGCGCGGGGTCGAGGATGTCGGGACGGTTCGTCGCGGCGATCAGGATGACGTTCGCCTTGACGTCGAAGCCGTCCATCTCAACGAGCAGCTGGTTCAGGGTCTGCTCACGCTCATCGTGACCGCCGCCCATTCCGGCCCCACGGTGGCGGCCGACGGCGTCGATCTCGTCGATGAAGATGATTGCCGGAGCGTTTTCTTTCGCCTGCTGGAACAGGTCACGCACACGACTGGCACCGACACCGACGAACATCTCGACGAAGTCAGAACCGGAGATCGAGTAGAACGGCACGCCGGCCTCGCCGGCCACAGCGCGGGCGAGAAGCGTCTTGCCGGTTCCGGGAGGGCCGTACAGCAGCACTCCCTTCGGGATGCGGGCACCGACCGCCTGGAAACGGGCGGGGTCCTTCAAGAAGTCTTTGATCTCATGAAGTTCTTCGATGGCCTCATCGGCACCGGCGACATCCGCGAAGGTGACCTGCGGTGTCTCCTTGGTGACAAGTTTCGCCTTCGACTTGCCGAACTGCATGACCTTGTTTCCGCCGCCCTGCATGCCAGAGAGCATCAGCCAGAAGAACACGCCGATGAGCAGAACGGGAAGCAGGATGCCGAGCAGCGACAGGAACCAGTTGGCCTGCGGCACCTCGTCGGTGAAGCCGTCCTTCGGGTTCGCGCTGGTGACAGCCTCGACGACCTCCGTGCCTCGCGGCGCGACGTAGTAGAACTGCACCTGCTTGCCGAGGTCACCGTCGGCCTCAGCCAGGGTGAGGTCGACGCGCTGATCACCGTCGATGATCGTCGCCTCGCTCACCTTGCCGTCTTTCAGAAGCTCAAGACCCTGCTGGGTCGTGACTTCCTTGAATCCCGACATGGTGAGCAGGCTCGAGCCCACCCACACAGCGATGACTGCAAGCACGATGTAGAGGAGCGGGCCGCGAAGAAGCTTCTTGACGTTCATGGTGCTCACAGGCTACCGCCCCAGCACTGAACGAATGCCGCATGTTCGCCGTGAGGGGAACAGTTTCTAGAAAGTATGGTGCGTTGCGGCTAGGTTGCGGCTAAACGTTAGGAATAGACGTGAGGAGCAAGGATCCCCACCGAACGCAGGTTACGGTACTTCTCCGCGTAGTCGAGGCCGTAGCCGACGACGAACTTGTTGGGGATGTCGAAGCCGATGTACTTGACGTCGATCTCCACGGTTGCCGCCTCGGGCTTGCGAAGCAGCGCGCAGACCTCGACGGATGCGGGGCCACGCGACTTGAGGTTGGCCAGCAGCCAGGACAGGGTGAGTCCTGAGTCGATGATGTCCTCGACGATCAGAACATGGCGCCCCATGAGGTCGGTGTCGAGGTCCTTCAGGATGCGCACGACTCCGCTGGACGAGGTGCCGGAGCCGTAGGAGCTGACGGCCATCCAGTCCATGGTGATCGGCAGCGTGAGTTCGCGGGCCAGGTCGGCCATGACCATGACCGCGCCCTTCAGCACACCGACGAGCAGCACGTCTTTGCCGGCGTAGTCGGTTTCGATGCTGCGACACATCTCGGCCAGGCGAGCGCGAATCTGCTCCTGGTCGATCAGGATTTCAGTGAGGTCGCCATCAATGTCGCGAGGTTCCATGGGAACGAAAGAGTCCTTTGCTCGGTGGGGTGCCCGGTGCTGAAAAGACCAGCATTCCGTCCTGACGATTAACTCTAACGCCTGGCAGGTCGAGCGGTTTCTGCCCGTGCCAATCGGTCACGAGACTGAGTACGGCGAGCGTGTGCACTCGTTCGAGCGACACGCCGAACTCACTTTCGACCATGTACCTGACAATGCGTTGGCGCAAGGCCGGCGGATTCGCCGCCAGCACCCCGACCGACACGGCAATGCCGGCTTCGGCTGGTTCGCAGATCTCCTCGATGATCTCGACCACCATCGCGTCGAGCGCGGCGGAGTCCTCCCGCAACTGATCGGCGGTGCGCGCGAGTGCCTCCGCGATCCCGGGGCCGAGCTCAGCCTCCAAGGTCGGCAGTACCACGTTCCGCACCCGCACCCGGGCATAGCGGGGGTCGAGATTGTGCGGGTCGTCCCACGGCTCGATTCCCGCGTCGATGCAGAATTGTCGAGTCATCGCACGACGGATGCCGAGCATCGGTCGAAGATACGGCCCGGCGATCGCGGCCATCCCCTGCAAACTGCCCGCGCCGGAGCCGCGCGCCAAGCCGAGCAGCACCGTTTCGGCCTGGTCGTCGAGGGTGTGGCCGAGCACGACGTGACTGGCGCCGGTCTCGGTGCGCGCCGCATCGAGCGCCGCATACCGGGCGGCACGGGCCGAAGCTTCTGGCCCGTCTCCCCCTCCGCCGTCAATGTGCACCCGGCGCACCAGAACTGGGTCGAGTCCGAGTGCTTGCGCCTGCTGGGCAGCCGTGGCGGCGACCTCGGCCGATCCGGACTGCAGACCGTGGTCGACGATCACCGCGCCCGCGCGAAGACCGGCGCGGGGCGCTTCGAATGCCGTCGCTGCGGCCAGCGCGAGCGAATCCGCTCCACCCGACAGCGCAACGAGCACCACCCGTGAATCACCGGAATCCGGCAAACCCGCCACAGCCGCGGCGAGCGATTCACGCACGGCTCGGCGTACGTCGGCGATGGCGGGGGTCAATCGCGGGCGGCGTTCAGAGTCCATCCAGTAACGTTATCCCCAGACTTCGACGGCCATTGCGGCATCCGGATGCATTCACTCGCGCGAGGCAGCCGGCCGTCGATCACGCAGATGTCCAATCGATGTGCTCATTCAGGCGCGTTGAACCATCAACGTAGAACCACGAAACGTTGATCCGAAACCTTGAATCAGAGGAGAACCGGCCATGGCCGAATACACCGCAGTCATTGAGATCCCCCGCGGAAGCCGCAACAAGTACGAGGTCGACCACGAGACCGGTCGCGTCTACCTCGACCGCGTGCTCTACACGGCATTCGTCTACCCGACCGACTACGGCTACTTCGAGAACACGCTCGGCCTCGACGGCGACCCCGTCGACGTGCTCGTGCTGCTCGACTACCCGCTGTTCCCGGGCGTGGGCGTCAAGGCTCGCCCGGTCGGCGTCTTCAACATGACCGACGATGGCGGCTCAGACGCCAAGGTCATCGCAGTTCCGGCCGGCGACCCGCGCTGGGACCACATCCAGGACGTCAACGACATCCCCGAGTTCACCCGCAAGGAAATCGAGCACTTCTTCGAGCACTACAAGGACCTCGAGCCCGGCAAGTGGGTCAAGACCGAGGGTTGGGGCGACGCCGCTGAGGCCGACCAGATCATCCGCGACGGCATCGAGAAGCTGGCTACCGAAGGCCACTAGCCTCCTGCACACGTGAAGAAGGCCCCCTGGATCGAGATCCAGGGGGCCTTCTTCAATTCAATGGATGTCGCGATCGGCTAGCCGGTCGGACGACCGACGTACGCCGCGACGTCGTTCCAGCTCCAGATCGAGTGGATGCGCACTGGCTTGCCGACATCGGGGGCCTCAAGAATCTGACCGCCGCCCATGTAAATCGCGACGTGATAGAAGTCGCCGGGGCGACCTTCCCAGAAGACCAGGTCGCCAACTTGAGCCTGCGAGAACGGAACCAGGCGGTTCCGATTCATCATCGTGTAGTACTGATTCGTCGCCGAGTGACTCCCGATGGAGACACCGGCGGCACCGTAGGCCTTCATCGTCAGCCCGGAGCAGTCCCATTCATCCGGGCCCGCACCGCCGAGCTGGTACCGCTTGCCGAGCTGGTTGCGGGCGAAGGCGATCGCCGTCTCCACCGCGCTCGCGTTCGGGGGTGCGACAACCGGCGGACTCACCGGCGGAGTCACGGGCGGAGTCACGGGCGGAGTCACGGGCGGGTTCGGGTTCACCGGCGGCGTGACCGGCGGGTTCACGGGCGGGTTGGGATTCGTCGGCGGGTTCGGGTTCGTGGGCGGTGGCCCCGGCTTGTTCTTTTCGGCTTCGGCCAGAGCATCGGCGGCCTTCTTGGCATCGAGCCCCGCACGGTACTCGCGCTCGGCCGATGCCGTCGTGTCGTTCAACAGCGCGAGCTGCTCGAACAACTCGTTCGACTTCTTCTGCTCGGTTTCGTAGGCGGCGTTAGAGGCTTGCGAGGCTGCATTGGCCGTTTCGAACGTCGACTTGGATTCGCCGACGAGCCGGGTGCGCTCCGCGGTGGCCGCAGTCGCCTGTTCACCGAGCGACGTCGCCTCGTTCTTGTCCTGCATCGCCGTGCGGTAGATGGTCGCTGACTGCTCGCTGAGTTTGCTGGCGGTGCCGAGCTGCTGCAGCAGATCGTCGGCGGAGCTGCCGTTGAGAAACAACTTGACCGAGAGATCCTGCGCACCGGACTTCGCCAGGTGCGCGGCAATCAACCCGGCGCGCATCCGTGAGGTTTCCGCAGCGGCCTGCGCATCCTTTGCCTGTGTTTTCAGCGTCGCCTCACGCAGCGTCGCGGCGTCGAGCTTGTCCTGGGTCACTCGATAGGCCTCTGCGGCGATCAGCGACGTCTTGGTGGCAGCTTCAGCGGATGCCCGCAGCCCGTCGAGCAGTCCGGAGATCGCGTCGATCTGTGCGCGCTTCGCGGCCTCGTTCTGCTTGGCCTTCGCGACCTCATCCCAGCTCGGGTATCCCGGGTCGGCGATCGCCGCCGGGGCAGAGATGCCGACGGTTGCCGTGACGGCGCCCACGGCGACTGCCGCGAAGAGTGTGGCCGGTTTCACACGCGACAGAGGTCGAGTCTTGTTACTAGCCAAGGGGTGCTCCCATCGATGCCATGAACGGTTGGGCATCGACACGTTGCCCGTTGATTCGTACTTCGAAGTGCAGGTGGCAGCCGTCGGAGGCACCGGTCGTGCCGGAACTCGCAATGTTCTGCCCCACGTCGACTCGCTGTCCCTTACTGACAAAAAGTCCTCCGTCCCGAATGTGCGCGTATCCGGTTGACACTCCACCCCCGTGGTCGATCTGGATGTAGTTTCCGTATGTCCCATTGCGGCCCGAGTATGTCACCTCGCCGCCGTTCGCGGCATAGATCGGTGAGTAGCAGCCGGTTCCGATGTCGGTGCCTGAATGATAAGGGTTGCTGCAACTGCCCCCACCGCAAATGATTGGTCGCTGACCGAAGACGTCAGTGATGCGCCCGCTGGCCGGAACAGCCCACCCCTGTGAACTGATGTAACCCCCGCCAAGGCCCGGCCCGGCGCTGCCGCTCCCGCCACCACCGCCTCCGGCACCTCCTGCAGCCGCGGCCGCAGCGGCGGCCGCCTCCGCGGCGAGCCGGGCACGTTCCGCAACACCAGCCTCATACGCATTGGCTGTTGTCGCCTGTGCATCCTGCATGAACTTGAGCTGTTGGTCTAGTTCGATGCTCTTCGCTTCTGACTCGGCAAGTGCGACCCCTGCCGCATCCGACGCGGCCTGCGCTGCGTCCATGGCCGTTTCTGCAGCGACCCGCAGTTTTTCCCGCTCGGCGCGAGCGACAGTTGCTTGGTCACCCAGCGACCGGGCAATATTTGTGGCGCTCTGGGCCTGTTCATACACCTCGGAGCTGCGCTGCACGAGTTTGCTCATGCTGCCCAGCTTCGACAAAAGCTCAGTGGCCCCTTCACCGGCGCCAGTTCCGTCGAGAAGCAGATTGACGCTGAGGTCGGTGCCTCCGCTGCGATAGAGCTGGGCGGCCAGTTGACCGGCTTGGCGCGTCGCGGTGTCGGCGGTGGTCTTGCTTGAGTCGGCTTGTTCCTGCAGATCTGTGGCCCGGCGCGCCGCCGCATCGAATTTGTCTTGGGCCGTTTGGAATTCGATACTGCGAGCGAGCGCCTCGGCTTCGGTCCGTGCCTTCTCCGCTTGCAGCCCAACGAGCAGCGCCTTGATCGACTCAACTTGCGCGGCGGCGGCGGCGGTATTCGACTTCGCGGCCTGGAGGTCCTGCCAGCTGGGGTAGGCGGCGGCCTGAGCGCTGACCGACGGCGCAATCAAACTGAATGCGAGAACAAGCGATGTCGCCAGCCCGACCACCGACAGGATGCGTGCGCGTTTTTCTCGCATCTTCGTGCTCAGTGCGGTCGGCATCCGGTACATAACTCCCCGTTCGGGCGTGTGATCTTGACTTCCGTCACTCGCGTCGTCTTTTTTCACACTAACAACTCCAGGCAACTCTCGCCCAGCAAGAATCCCGAATCTATCTCGGAGGCACCGAAAACCTTCGACCATTCGCCGAGGGTCGCCAAATCAACGCATGCCTGCCGGAGACCACCTCGAGGTGTCACGCGACACGCCAGGCGGTTTTCGATTTGGGCATTCGGCCGAACTCTGCGTATGCTTATGCGTCGGAAGTCATACACGTTATGACCTCTCGGCCCCATCGTTTAGCGGCCTAGGACGGCGCCCTTTCACGGCGTTAACACGGGTTCGAATCCCGTTGGGGTCACACAATTAAATACGCAGTATAGTAATATCAAGCAAGTGAACAAATAGCAGTAAATCTCGAGTTGTAAAACTAAATGTAGACTTGTCTACATCGAGGCCCTGTAGCGCAGTTGGTTAGCGTGCCGCCCTGTCACGGCGGAGGTCGCGGGTTCAAGTCCCGTCAGGGTCGCCAGGCTGAAAGCCCTTCTGAGAGGAAGGGCTTTTGCCTTAGAAAGCGGCTTCTCGAAGCAGTTTTCTGGCTCTGTAGCTCAGTTGGTAGAGCGTTCGACTGAAAATCGAAAGGTCACCGGATCGATGCCGGTCGGAGCCACTTGGCCATCTGCGGGCTTCTACCGCGGGTGGCCATTATTCATTTAAGCCGGCTCGAATCAGGCGTGACTTTTCCGCCCGCCCAGCCGATGCAGCGCTCGAGGCCGTCGCCGGATCCAGCCCTCATTCACGTCGATGACCGTGGGCTCACTTCACGCCCCCCGATTGGGGCACAGCGCCCCGCGCGCGATTCACGCTAATGTCAGCCTGTGTCTAGCTGAGAATTTGTCAGCTATTCATCGTCGGCGGATCGGTCCCCTAGGCCGTGAGCCCGATGCAACCTGAAACATAACCTGTACACCCGAATTGCAGGGAATGGCTAGTGAAAACATCGACAATGTGTCGACGATTCTGTCGACCCAATAGGCCCGAATCCATCAGGACGAGCGCGTCAGCGCCTCCGCAGCGACACCCCCAGGGGCACCGCGCTGCATGGGGGGTGAGCGCCGGATGACTGACCCGAAGCCACGCGATCAGGCCTCATCGAGCGCGGCGAGCGCACCCCCGCCGGTTCTTCGTCTGATCCCGACGCCACCTCCGGCACCGGCGGTGTTCTTTCCCCCTGTCGACGCCCTCTCGGCAGGGCTGGTCTGGGCGAAGCGCTATCGCGCACGTCTCCAGTTCACCGACATCAGCATCATCATGATCGCCGTCAGCCTCGCGTTGATCGTGCGCTTCGGCGGCGCGAGCACCGTGACCCCGAGTTCACTTCACGTCGAGTACTGGTCGATCTCGGTGCTCATCATTGCCGCGTGGATTGTCGCCCTCGGCGCGTTTCACACCCGCGATTCCCGGGTGATCGGCGTCGGAGCTGCCGAGTACCGCCAGGTGATGAATGCGAGCGCGCTCGCCTTCGGGCTGCTGGCCATCGGCTTCCTGGTCTTCCAGGTCGAGATCGCACGCGGCTACTTCATGCTTGCGCTTCCGCTCGGCATGGTCGGATTGCTGCTCGAACGGTGGCTCTGGCGCAAATGGCTGCTTCGCCAGAGACGCTTCGGCCACTACCTGGCCCGCGCCATCGTCGTGGGCAATCGCGAGGACGTCGAATACGTTGTCGGTCAGATCGATGACAAATCCGGTGCCGCCTACTACGTCGTCGGCGTGGCCCTCGAGTCGGATCAGCCAGAGACCATCACCGTGGGCGGCCATTGCGTTCCCATCGTGTCCGATTTTGAGCATGTGGCGGCCGCGGCCGCGACACTGGGCGTGGACACTGTCGTCGTCGCGGGCCAACCGCAAGGCGGCAGCCAATTCATCCGCAATCTCGGCTGGGACCTCGAATCCACGTCGGCCGAACTCGTCCTCTCCAGCCGGTTGACCGACATCGCCGGACCACGAATCCATTTTCGGCCGGTTGAGGGACTTCCCCTCATCCATGTCGAAATCCCCCATTTCGACGGCGCCAAGCACGCGTTGAAACGCTTCGTCGATGTCGTGCTGTCCGCGACAGCCCTCCTCGTGTTTGCGCCTTTGCTGCTCCTCATCGCGCTGCTGATTAAGCTCGACAGCCCCGGCCCTGTGCTCTTCCGGCAGGAGCGATGCGGACGCGGCGGTCGCACCTTCCGCATTCTGAAGTTCCGGTCGATGGTGGCCACTGCCGAAGACGACCTGGCCGGCCTTCTCGACCAGAACGAGGCTTCCGGAGTTCTCTTCAAACTGCGCAACGATCCCCGGGTGACGCGGGTCGGCCGGGTGCTCCGCAAGTACTCCCTCGATGAACTTCCGCAGATCTGGAACATCCTCGTCGGCCAGATGAGTGTGGTCGGTCCGCGACCGCCGCTGCCGGCCGAGGTGCTGTCCTACGAGACCCATGTGCATCGCCGCCTCTACATCAAGCCCGGACTAACCGGAATGTGGCAGGTGAATGGTCGTTCGAACCTGAGCTGGGAAGACAGCGTCAGGCTCGACCTCTACTACGTCGAGAACTGGTCGCTTGCCGGCGACTTGATGATCATCTGGCGCACTGTCAAGACAGTCATTCGTCCCGTTGGCGCCTACTGACCGGCGCCGAAGGCATCCTGAATCGAATTGTACGAGGAGTGAACGTGTCACGTGTTGGATATGCCGGCGGGGCCTTCGACCTGTTCCATGTCGGCCACCTGAACATTCTCAAGCATGCGAAAAGCCAGTGCGACCACCTCATCGCCGGCGTCGTCTCCGACGAAATGCTCCTGCAGACGAAAGGCCGCGGACCGGTGGTCCCCCTGGGGGAACGCTTGGAGATCGTGCGACATATCTCGTTCGTCGATGAGGCGGTGGAAGAGCGGCTCCCGAACAAGCTCGACACCTGGCGCGAGGTGCGTTTCGACGTCTATTTCAAGGGCGACGACTGGAAGGGCACAGAGCGCGGTCGGAAGCTCGAGCGCGAATTCGCCGCGGTCGGTGTCGAAGTCGTCTACTTCCCGTACACCATGGAGACGTCGAGCACGACCCTCCGGCGCGCCCTGGACTCGCTCGACACCCTCGGTTCCGCCACACTCCTCCGCCGCCGGGGCTTCCCTCCACGGCTCGCGAGGTCGGCGCCCCGGCACGGTCAGGCCTAACCAACATTCGCTCTCATTGCGCGCACCGTTTCGATTCGTTGGCCGAGTTTTCGATTGACGATGAGCTGCTCCGATCGGGGCAAGCGCATCGTCGACGCTCGAAACGCCCGTGCGAAGTCGGCAAGCGAACGCTCGAAATCCGCCGGAGTGATGTCTGGGCTGAAGCCGAGCGTGGTCAGCCTTCTGAATGAACGGCCAAGAACCGACTGGCTGAGGTCGGCGAACGCCGACGCAACGTCAGGGTCGGTCCACGACGCATGTCTCCACGCCAGCGAGGCAGTGACCTGCCCCGGATGCACGCGGTACAGCAGAGTCGGCCGCGGCAGGCGCCGTATCCCCACACCGGCTGCAGCTAGGCGCAGCCACAGGTCATAGTCCTCCGCCGGCACTGGCCGATATCCGCCCACTCGTGTCAGCGCGTCGCGTCGCGCGAACATGGTGGGGTGTGAAACCGGATTTGTCAGCAACAGGTGAAATGGAAGCGCGCGCGCGCTGATCGCCAGCGGAGCCGCAAGACCAATTCGGCGGGCATCCGGTCGCCAATTGAGAACCGTCGTGAAGTTGACCTCGGCCGCCGGAGATATCGCGCGGCGCTGATAGTGAAATCTCCCCCGCAGTGTGATGTCATCGGCATCCATGCGCGCGACAAATTCGCTGTCGGTGTGTTCAAGCAGCAGGTTCAACGCGGTCGCGACCCCCACCGACTGAGGTGCGGTGATCACGCGCACCACCCGGGAATCGTAGGACTGCACGAGCGAGAGAGTAGCGTCGGTGCTTCCGTCGTTGAAAACCACGATTTCGGAATCGGCGGGCAGCGCCCTCAGCGTGGAGTCGAGGGCCCTCGCGATCGTCAGCTCGCCGTTCTTCACGGGAACGATCACGCTCAACCGTGGCATGGAGGAACACCTCCGCCGAGGCCACTCTGTCGGCTCATCTCACAGCCCGCGACCATGCCGGTTGACCGCCGACACCAGAGGGCCCGCCGGCACAAGACCTGTTGCAATCGCCCACGCCGCGTAAGCCCTCAATTGAGATCGATCATGTCCGATCGTTCGTCTGGCCCACTGCTTCGCCTCCGGCCGTCGCCCGAGCGCCGCCATCGCAAACGCGATTTGGCCTTCGATCCGCGCTGACCCGATCGCGCTCTGGGTGAATTCGGGATGTTTGTTCAGCAGGTAGGTGAGACCGTCGACGATCCCTTCCCACTTGCCGTCGAAGAATGACGTGCGGTTCCAATGCACAACGACCAGGGGCTCCGGCACTGCCCGGATGAGCCCGACGCGCGACGCCCGCAGGAGGAAGTCGTAGTCTTCCCCGTAGGAAGCGGGCAGCTCCTCGTCGACCAGGCCGATCGGGCCGGTCACGTCTGATCTCCGGAACAGAAATGACGACGGGTGAAGCTCCGTCAGCCGGGATCTGATCAAGTCGGCGAACTCGGTGCGTTCCGGAGGAATCCGGTCCACGAGTCGGCCCGACGTGGCGATCCGGATGCCCGTCGCGATGAGAATCGCGTCGGGATGCTCCCTCCACAGCTCGATCTGACGAGCGAGTTTCGATGGCAACCATTCGTCGTCATCGTCGCAGAAGGCGACAAGCTCGCCATCGGAGGCGAGGATTCCGGTGTTCCGGCCGCCGGCCAGGCCGGGTGAACGAGTGTTCGCCACGGTTCGCAACCGGCGTCGCAGGAGCGGAACCTCGACGTCGTCGAGTGGATCGATTTCAATGCGGTCAGAGACCACGGTCACGTCGATCGCACCGGCATAGTCCTGGCCGAGCACTGCTCGGACTGCATTGCGCAGCATCTGGGGCCTGCCTCGAGTCGCAATCACGACACTGACGCGAGGCATCTGCTCGCCCTGCTGCTCTGCCACCCTGTCCCCGCCTCCTGCGCGTCGAAAAGTCGACACGTGTGACAACCATGGTTCGACAACCGTGGCGTTAGTGTAGCCGACGAACTGAGGACAGCTCAGCTTGAGTTTCCGGCGCTCGATCCGATCCGGGACGCATGGTGAGCGCTGCGGCGATCATCGCCAGCGACAGGCCCGTCGCCATGATTCCGTAATAGGCCGACTCCACGATGACGACGAGTAAGACCGTGTTGCATGCCACTCGCACCGGATCCCGTGCCCGAAACGACGCGCAGAAAGCCCAGACCAGCCACCCCATGAAGAGAATCACCGCCGGAAATCCGTGCGAGAACATGACCATCCACACTTGACCCTGGGTGCCGGCCGCCGGTATGTACGGTGACGCCGACGGCCGGGGTGCTCCGTACCCGAACAGGGGCGAATCCAGGGTGCGCGTGAACGTCTCCGCATAGAGACTCGCCCGGTCCTGCGTCGACGAACTCATCTCGACGCGGTCGGTCAGCCGCTGCTCGATCGGAAGCACGGCGAAGGCCACCGCCACCAGCATCACCAACCCGGCCACCATGAGAATCGCTTTGAGGCTGCCCCGGGCAATTGCCCGCACACTGACGTAGACGACGGCGAGCCCGAGCCCGATGAACATCCCCCGGTTCAAGGTCAGAAATGCCGGAACGAATGACACAGGGATGGCGAGGAGTAACCACCAGAACCGTCGTTCCCTCCGCACGAGAACCAGGTAACCGACCACGATCGGCGTCAGCATCGAGTACGCATTGCCCCAGCCGTTGGTATAGAGAAACGGCGCGCTCGGTCGCGGGTCGAGCTTGAGCCAACCCGTCGGATTGTATTGAGAGACGCGGCGCACCACCATTTCCTGCACCAACTCGTTCGAGCTGATCGTCGGCGAGAAGAGGAGGCCGAACGGAGTGTGCACGGTGAACAGCGGAACGAGCACTCCCAGATACCCGCCGGCGACGACAATCAGCCAGAACACCGTCAACACCCCCGCGACATAGCGCACGGTCAATCTCGATCTGGCGTTGTAGACGTAGACAAACACTACGGTGACGGTGAGATAGAGCAGCGCCCGGTAGAGAAAACCGAGTAGACGCCCACCGGTATCGATCCCGACTACCGAGCAGGCCATCCAGACCAGAAAGAGCAGCCAGATCCCGAAACCACGAGGCACTTCGACATGCCCGTGGCGCGCCAGATAGAAAACCATCACCGCGGCCAGCCCGATCCAGACTGCTTCGCCCGGGCCCAGCAGCCACCAGAGCGGGAAGAGCACGAACATCGCAGTGAACGGCCAGCGGGGAAGCTGATCGACTCGCCCGGTACCGCCAAAGCGCGCGGAAAGTTCGGACTCTGACGCTCGAACAGCGCTCCGACCTGCGAATCCGTCTCGCACGCTTGTGGCCACCTCCTGCGGACGAACACCGCCCTCTGGCACCGATTTTGCTTCTCGAGGAGATTAGTATATGGAGCTACACCCCGGAGGGAGTCAATTCCGGGCGAACCGACACAACTAGGTGCATTTGAGCAGCCGGCTCGAGCCTGACCGACAGTGGGGGTACGCAGAGCATGTCGCAGTCAGCAGAGGGATCGACACTGGGCCTGGAATATTACGTCCGCGTACTTCGACGGCAGTGGCTGGTGATCGTGGCATCAGTGCTTCTCGGCGGCCTGATTGCTGGGTTCTTTCTCCTGCTGACTCCGACTAGAGCCACCGCCACCGCCGACGTCAATATCAATATCATCTCGACCGATCCGTTCAATGCGTCCAAGCAGGCATCCAGCCTTCTCGACGGAACGACGGAGACCCAGATCGCAACGTCTTACTCGGTTGCAAAGGATGCCGCGAACGAGATGGGAACGGGGGCGTCGGCTGCCGAGGTACGACGCAACGTTTCGGTCGATGCGGTCACCGGCGCTTCGGTCGTGCACATCGCGTTCACCGCTCCCACCGCGGCCGAGGCGCAGGCCGGTGCCGATGCCGTCGCCGGCGCTTACCTCGCCTATCGCACTGCCCAAGCCCAAACGAAACTCGACGCGCTCCTGAAAGGAGTCGAAACTCGCCGAACCCAGCTGGGCGAGGAGCTCGCGAATGCGAATTCCCGGATCAGCTCATCGAAATCGGGAACGACCGAAGCGAACCAGGCGGCAAGCGATCGCGACCTCATCACCATGGAGCTCAACACCCTTCTCACCCAGAAGAGCGTGCTGGCTCAGATCGACACTGCCGGAGGATCGGTGCTCACCACGGCCTCCCAGAATGACGTCGTGGTGAAACCGAGCAAGACACAAACACTGGGAGCCGGATTGCTGGTCGGCGGCGTTCTGGGCCTCATCGCCGCCTTCATCGTCAACCCATTTGACCGTCGGCTCCGGAACGCCCAGGAAGTGCGTCGCATCACCGGGGCACCCATCCTTGCGGACATCAGTTCGCTGAACGCCTCGATCCCCGCAAGCGACGACACCCTTGAGCTGCTGCGCGTCGCCCGCGAACGCATCCTGACCGACCTCCCGGTCGACGCGCACGTCATCACGATCTTCGACGACACCCCTGGTGAGGTGCTCTCTGACATTCCGGTCAATCTGGCCGTTGTAATGGCTGAACAGGACCTCACGACGCATCTCATTCTGCCGGGGCCACCCGCCTTCTCTGCAGAGATACGGGTGGGTCTTGATCTGATCTCGCAGAGCGCCGACGAGTCGGGAAACCTCTACCGGTCCGGCCTCAGCCAGCACCTTGATGTCTTCATTCCGGCGGAGGCGGACCCGGCCGGTAATTCTTCTCCTGACATGTCAAAAGACGTGCGCGACAGAGTCTCGCAACATCGGCAAGGAGAACTCCACTTCGTCGTGCTCGACCACGCGTCACCCCGATCCAGCCAACTTGCCGCGCTCCGCCACTCCGACGCCGTCGTGATTGTCGCAGCGCTTCGGGCAAGCCGATCCGACCGAATCGCCGACGTCGTCACCGAGTCGGCGCGCCTCGGAATCGCCGTCCTCGGCACGATCGCCGTGCCCCGCGAACGCTCACTTCCCTCCCCCCAAACCCTGGTCCCGACGCCGGCGCCGCCCGGCGAGCGGGTCGTCGCCGGTGAAGAGCCCGACGCCGATTCGTACGCGCTCTCGTCGTCGGCACCGAAATGAGCGAGGCCGATGTGGCGGCGCCCCGCACGATAGTCGTCGGGGTCCCGGTCGACCGGATGCGTCAAGACCAAATCGTCGAGACGGTCATGACCTGGACGAACGCACCGCACACCCGGGTCGCCGTCGGGGTGAATGCCGCGGTCTGCAATCTGGCGGCCACGGACAGAGTGTTCCACAAGAACCTACTGGAGGCCGACCTGAGCTACGCCGACGGCCGATCGGTTGTCTGGGCGGCCCGGCTTCTCGGGGGCGAAGTACCAGAGAGGGTCGCAACGACAGACCTCATCCACCCGCTTGCGTCGGTCTCGGCTCTGGAAGGCAAGAAGATCTTCCTCTATGGCGGTAGACCCGGTGTTGCGGAGCGCGCCGCAGCCCGGCTTCGCGATGCGCAGCCCGACCTGCTGATCGAGGCCAGAGACGGCTACATTCCTTCCGATCAAATGGACAAGTTGATTGCCGACATCAACGGGTCAGGGGCTCACATTCTGTTTGTGGGGCTGGGCGACCCTCTGCAACAGGACTGGGTCGCACGTCATCGAGATCTTCTCTCGGTTCCCGTCATTCTGACCTGTGGGGGTCTCTTCGACTGGGTGAGCGGTGATAACAAGCGCGCACCATCGTGGATGATCTCGTCGGGGCTCGAATGGCTCTGGCGCCTGATGATCGAACCGAAACGGCTCGGGTCCCGGTACCTTCTCGGCAACCCGACGTTTCTCTACCGACTCAGCAAGCAGGTGGTGAGCCTCCGACGTGGGTCAGCCCAGTGAGGTGAGCAAGTCAGACCTCGAATCCCGGGCCCAGGATTCGCGACTCATCGCGCGCCAGGGAGCTGCGAGCTTTGTCGGCTCGGCGACCAGCGCGATCATGGGTTTCGTCCTGACAGTCGTTCTTGCGCGCACACTGGGTGACGCGGGTTCAGGTGTCGTTTTGCAAGCCATTGCCGTCTTCACCATCGTGTTGAGCCTCGCCCGTGCCGGAATGGACTCGGCCGCCCTCTGGATTATGCCGCGCCTTGTCGCGCACGATCCGGGTCGGATCCGGAGCGCACTCGGCACGATGTTCTTCGTGACGGCGCTCAGCAGTAGCGTGTGCGCCCTCGCCATCGCCATCGTGGCCCCCGCGTTGATGCTCGGCGACGACGCCCATTCCAGCGAGGTGGTGCGCGCCGTGACCGTCGCTGGCTGGTTCCTGCCGGCCGGAGCACTGCTCCTCGTCGCCCTGGCCGTGACGCGGGGGCTCGGGGGCATCATTCCGTTTGTGAGCGTGGGGAGCATCGGTCTGCCTGTCGTGCGCCCGATCGTCGTGTGGCTGGTGGCCACCGCGGGTGGATCGTTTGTCGCAGTCACCCTCGCGTGGGCCGCCCCGCTCCCGTTTGCGCTCATCGCCGCCCTGATCATCGTCAGGTTCCAGGTTGGCCGGCACGAACGCGCCGCTGACGTGCGCGGCTCGTGGCGCCCGGTCCCGGCGTTGCGGCGCAGCATCCTGAACTATGCGCTGCCACGCACGGCCTCGGCTGGCCTCGAACAGACCCTCATCTGGCTGGATGTGATCATGGTCGGAGTGATCGCGGGTTCGGCGGCAGCCGGAGTCTACGGCGGCGCGAGCCGATTCGTCGCGGCCGGCCTGATCATCGACACCGCATTGCGGATCGTCGTTTCGACGCGGTTCAGCACCCTCCTTTTTGAGAAGAAATACACCGAGGTCGAAGCGCTGTATCGGCTGACGGCCACACTCCTCGTGTTGTTCGGCACGCCGGCCTACCTCATCCTGGCCGTCTTCGCCCCGGTTGTGCTCAGCTGGCTGGGGCCCGGATTCGAGCAGGGTGCAACGGCCCTCGTCATCCTCTGCGTCGGGGCCACACTCGCGTTCACCGCCGGAAATATTCAGTCGGTGCTCCTGATGAGCGGGCGAAGCGGCTGGGCGGCCATCAACAAGGGTGTGGTACTTCTTGTCAACGTGGCCGGAAACCTCGTGCTCATTCCACTGATCGGAATCACCGGAGCTGCGATCTCGTGGGCCTTCTGCATGCTGCTTGACGCAGCGCTGGCGACCATCGAAGTCCGACGTTTTCTCGGCATCCGGATGGGCGTCGGAGCGATCACCTATGCGCTCGTTGTTCCTCTCGTCACTTTTGGAGTTCCGGCGATCACGCTGCGGATGACGCTGGGCGAGACGGTCCTGGCACTGTTCCTTGCGATCATCGGCGGCAGCATCCTGTTCGCAGGCTGGTGCATGCTCGATCGGAAGCGGCTGCATCTGCATGATTTCCGGCTGCTCGCCCGACGCCACTGAGCCGCGTGAGGTGCGAGGTCACCCGAATGGGGGGTATTTCCCGACTGAGCGCGGGCGTAGTCTGCGGCCTATGTTGAAATTTATTCAGCTTTTCTAGCTGGTCGACTTCGCATATCAGCCTGTAACCCGAAATACAGGAGAGTACTGGTGGACCCGACACCTGCATCGTTGCTGCGCATGGGCCGTGCAGCGCGCCACCGCTCGCCTCGCCGTCTCCCCAGACGTCCGGGAGCCAGCAGATGAGCAACCCTGTCGAGTCCTCGTCTCCCGAAGCCGCCATCGACGACTCTGCTCAAATTGCACGGGCCGCGCGGCGCGATTCCCGGCGTCGAACCACGATCGTCACAGTGAGCATGCTCGCGACAGTCGCCGTGATCGGCCTCACCTGGTCCGTCTGGCCGACCGGGACGAGCACCACCGCCTCCACCCAGGCGGCTGATCAGCCCGTGGTGTCGACTCCGATCCCGACCGCCGCCGCAGCAGCTCGCCCTTCAGCCGCCCCGAGCGCATCGCCCGTTCCCGACCTGCTTCCTCCGGCTGCGGCCACTACCCACGTCGCCGATTTCCTTGCTGCCGCGGCGGCCATCGCACCCGACGCCACCGACACGTCCGACAGGCTGTCGAAGGTGGCATCCGGCGCCATCATTGCCGAGATCGAGAACGATCAACAGGAACTCGTCGCCAACGGCTGGACACAGGAGGGCACACCGACTGTCGTCTCGTTGACGATTGTGAGCGCGGACGCCACCGCGATTCCGCCGACGACCGTTGCGGAGGCGTGCATCGACTCCAGTGACGTTGTCACTCTCGATTCCGACGGCAAGTCGCTTGCCGGTGCCGGAAACGATCAGACCCACCGCGCACTGAACATCTTCACGCTGCAGCAGAGCGGTTCAACCTGGCGCGTGATCTCACGCACCTTCCCCGCCGACACGACGTGCTGAGCGCCGGTTCCGGTGAGCGTCCGTCCCTCGAAACGTCAACACAGAACAAGGAGAACTGAGATGGCGCTTACCCGAAGCGTTTCGGATCGTTCGACCGTTTCCCGTCTGGGGCCACTGCTGGCGGCCGGAATCGTGTTGGTGTCGGTGCTGGTGCCCCAGAGCGCCAACGCGGTGTCGGCTCTTCCGGCACCCGACGGGCTGACCGCCGCCACAGCGGCTGCGTCGTGTTGGGAAGTCAAGCAGCTGACGCCCGCGGCCCCCAGCGGCGTGTATTGGCTCGGCACACCCCGTTCTGGCGCCCCCCAGCAGTTCTATTGCGATCAGAGCACGAGTGGTGGCGGTTGGGTTCTTGTCGGGCGCGGACGCGACGGCTGGTCCCAGTCCGATGAAGGCTCAGGCACGCCGGGCGACGTGAGCGGCACGGTCACCGGGACGGCGGCGTTTGTGCCGAAGCAGCTGTCCAGCCGAGTGATCACGGGTCTTCTGAACGGCCAGCCGGTTTCGTCGATGACGGATGGCATCCGACTGCGCCGTGCGACGGACACGGCCGGGACACAGTGGCAGGAGTCGACATTCACGTTCTCATCGCCACGTGATCGGTGGTCGTGGATGTTCGGCAACGTGCAGCGAGTCGACTCGTGGACGATCGGAACCGAGTCAGGCATCGGCGGCATGACCCAGGGGTTCGGTTTCGGCACCGCCCAGAACCGAATCGAAACGGCGACAGGGGCGACCCCCGGCTGGTCTTCGGGATTTGGGTTCGGCAGCGACGCTCGCGGGACGCCCGATGCCGGCAGCTACATCTGGGCTTCGAGCACCAGCGCCGGGTACCCTCGGCCGTTCACCCAGGTGTTCTTGCGTCCGAAGCTGATGAGCTCGTCCATCTTCTCAGCTATTCCCGACACGGGAACGGTGAAAGTCGAGCAGCCGGCCGTCGCGGAGAGCTTCGCCGTTCCGACCGTGTGGGGTGTCAGTGGACTCGGCGCCGGACCCAACACGGTCGAGGGCAGCAACGAGGTTTCAGCATTCGCGGAGAGCAACGGCGTCGTCTACGTCGGCGGCAACTTCCTGACGGTTCAGAAGACGGCAGCCGGCGCTTCCCAAGTCGCACAGGCCTACTTGGCCGCCTTTGACGTGAAGACCGGCGAATGGATTTCGTCATTCAGGCCCACCTTTGACAAGCAGGTGAAGGCACTCGCCGTCTTGCCGAATGGCACGCTCGCCGTCGGCGGGTACTTCAGCCAAGTGAACGGAGCTGCTCGACCAGCACTGGTCGCGCTCAACCCGACAACGGGAGCGACGGATACCGCGTTCACGACGAAACTGATCAATACTCTCAGCAGCGGGGTGCCGGTCGTTCGCGCACTCGACGTGCAGGGCAACTGGCTCTACATCGGCGGCCAATTCACCCATATGACCGGCGGGACGGCGTCGGGACAGGTCTACCTGCGCTCTGCAGGTCGAGTCTCGGTCGGTAACGGCACGCCGGACTCCACGTGGAATCCCGAGTTCAACGGCACGGTGGTCTCGCTCGACGCCTCCGCACTCGGCGACCGTGTCTACTTCGCCGGCTTCTTCACCGCGTCGAAGACGACCGCAGCCGTCAAGGGCGCCGTGGTCAGGACATCCGACACCTCGGTCGTTCCCTGGACGATCGCCTTCTCCAGCCCGACCGCCAACTACCAGCAAGCCGTCAAGGAAGTCGGCGGGGTTGTCTGGATCGGCGGTGCGCAACACATGTTGTACAGCTATGACCGCGCCTCGATGGCGGAGAAGAGCAGCAACATCGGCCGCGCGGGAGGTGACTTCCAGGCAATCTCGACCGATGGCTCGGTGATCTACGCCGGTTGCCACTGCTTCTTCTCGATCTACCACGGCACGCACAGCTTTCCGGATGTCGGCACGAGTTGGACTCAGGTGTCAAAGATCAGCAGTGCCGGAGCCTGGGACAGCGCTACCGGGGCACCGCTGCCGCAGTTCAGCCCGATCGTGAATCAGCGAGCCGGAGCGGGCGCGTGGGCTCTCTTCAACGATTCGCTGGGGAACACCTGGTTCGGCGGCGACTATGCGAAGTCCATGAAGGCCGGGTTTGTCAGTCAATGGTCGGGTGGATTCGTGCGATTCGCGCGCAATGACGCACAAGCGCCGACCGTTCCGACGGCACTCGCCGTCGTGTCATCGGCGAGCGGCGACACGCTGACCTGGTCTGGCTCATCCGACAACCGTGGATCAGTGAGATATCAGATCCTGCGGAACGACAGGGTGATCGCGACGACCGCCTCGCTCAGCGCCACGGTTTCCGCCGCACCCGTCGGCACCAAGTACTTCGTTCGCGCCGTCGACGGTTCTGAAAACTGGTCGGCCAGCACGCCGGCGGTGCTCGCGGGAGCGACACCCCCGTCCGATCCGAACAACCCCGTGTTGATCGCCGCCGGAAGCACCTGGAGCTATTCCTATTCGGCGACGCCACCGGCAGCGGGCTGGCAGACACCGAGCTTCGACAGCTCACGCTGGTCGACCGGCGCGGCGCCGCTTGGCTGGGGACAGCCGATCCTCGGTACGACTCTCACCGCGGCGGCACCCCAACCCGTCACCTCGTACTACCGCAAGTCGTTCAACGTAGTGGATGCGACCAAGGTTGCGTCGGTGACGCTGACGACGCGAGCCGACGATGGCATCGTCGTCTCCGTGAACGGAGTCGAAGTAGCGCGCAACAACATCGCAGCCGGGGCGGTCACCTCATCGACCTACGCCAACTCTGCGATCTCGGCAGCGAACGCTCTAGCCAAACCGGTGACAGTCATGGTGCCGGGGTCGGCGTTCGTGACGGGCGCCAACCTGGTCACTGCCGAAGTGCATTCCAACTACCGTGCGACGCCGAGTGCCAGCTTCGAACTGACCGCTCAGGCGACGTTCGGCACTCAGCCACCCGTCGTCCCACCGGTCGGCCCTGGCACCGTTCCTGCGGGGACCGTCATCGTTCCCGCTGCGTCCACCTGGTCGTATTACTACGCGGGCGCGGCGCCGGCGTCGAACTGGGCATCACCGGGATTCGATGCCTCGGCGTGGTCGACCGGCGTGGCTCCGCTCGGCTGGGGACAGGCGGTTCTCGGAACGAACGTGACCACTGCGGATACCCCCAAACCGCTGGCGACCTACTACCGCGGTGCGTTCACCGTCGCCGATCCCGGCAAGATCGGCACACTCCGAATCATGACCAGGGCCGACGACGGCATCGTGCTCTTTCTGAATGGCGCTGAACTCACCCGCGTGAATGTCCAGGCCGGGACCGTCACCAACGGCACCTACGCGACGGTTGCCGTTTCTGCTGCCAACGCGATTGCGAACCCGGTGGTCGTCGATGTGCCCGGCTCCTCGCTGGTCGTCGGCCGCAATGTGATCACCGCGCAGGTTCTCTCCAACTATCGCGCTACCCCGAGCGCCAGCTTCGAGCTGACGGCCGTGGTCCGGTAAACGAAAGTGAGACGCGAATGACACACTGGGCATCCGATTCGCCGGCCGGCGTGCCGGTGCCGCTGGCACTGCCGGCCCGGCCAGGTTCGTCACGGCACAAGGCTTTCACCGAACGAACGTTTCGAGGAGCCCTGCTCGGACTGCACCTCGCGCAAAAGCCGGGCAACGGAGTTCCCGCCTACACCCGGTGGGTCAACCGTCGCCTGGCCCGGTTCGTTGCGGCACTGGCCTACAGCCTGGGCTGGTCTGCGAATGCCGTGACGGCCACATCCGCGGCCTTCTCGGCCGCGGGCCTGGCCATGCTCGTGCTGGTGCCGCCGAGTATCGCCAGCGGAATCGGCGCTGCGCTCCTGCTTGCCATCGGCTATGTGCTTGATTCAGCCGACGGTCAGGTCGCTCGCCTCAGCCAGCGCGGCGGGCCGGCCGGCGAATGGCTCGATCACGTGGTCGATGCAATTCGGACACCGGCGATTCACCTCGCCGTGCTCGTCGGACTGTACGCGGTTCCCGGCATCGGAACCTGGCCGCTGCTGGTCGCCATCGGCTACTGTCTGGTCAGCTCTGGCCAGTTCCTCAGCCAGATTTTGTCCGAGCAGCTCGCCGGTTCCGCCGTACCGGCGTCCGAGTCGGCCGGGGTCAAGCAGTCGCTCCTGCTGATTCCCGTCGACACCGGAACCTTGTGCTGGATCTTTCTGCTGTGGGGCGCTCCCCCCGTATTCGTCTGGGTCTACACCGCGCTGTTCGCTCTGAACGTCGCGCACGCTGCGATCTCGATGCGCAGGAAGTACCTTCACCTCGTCGCGCACGGCCGGAGGGCGGCCAAGGGCTGAGCCGGGAACGCCTCAGCTCCGCTCGGCGAAACGGTCGGTTGCCTCGATCAGCGCATCCAGAATGCCGGGCTCATCGAACGCGTGGCCGGCATCCGCGATCATCCGGAACTCAGCTTCCGGCCAGGCCTTGTGCAGCTCCCACGCGGTGAATGCCGGGGTGCACATGTCGTAACGCCCCTGCACGATGACCGCAGGAATGTCTTTCAGAAGCGGGGCATCCCGGATCAGCTGGTTCGGCTCGAACCAGCCGTTGCTTGCAAAGAAGTGGTTCTCGATGCGGGCGAAGGCGACCGCGAACGCTGGCTCGGTGAACTTGGCGATCGTTTCGGGCTGCTGCAGCAGTGTGATCGTCGACGATTCCCAGGTCGACCAGGCGATACCGGCGCGCTCCCGCACCTCCGGGTCGGAGTCGTAGAGCAGCCGACCGTAAGCATCCATCAAGTGGCCACGCTCGGCGACCGGAACCGGTTCGACGAAACCTTCCCAGAAGTCGGGGTAGATGGCTGCGGCTCCGCCTTCGTAGAACCAGTCGAGCTCAACCTGGCGCAGCGTGAAGATGCCGCGCAGCACGATCTCGCTGACCTTCGCGGGAAAGGTTTGCGCGTAGGCGAGCGCCAGGGTACTTCCCCAGGAGCCGCCGCAGACCAACCAGGTGTCGATTCCGAGGTGTTCGCGCAGTTTCTCGATGTCGGCGACGAGGTGCCAGGTGGTGTTGGTGCTGAGGTCGGCGTCCGCAGCGCTCGCGTGCGGGGTGCTCTTGCCACAGCCACGCTGGTCGAAAAGGATGATGCGGTACTTCGCGGGATCGAACACGCGACGCTGGTTGCCGTTCGAGCCACCGCCGGGGCCGCCATGCAGGTATACCGCCGGCTTGCCGTCGGGGTTGCCCGAGGCCTCCCAATAGATGGAGTGGCCGTCACCGACCTCAAGGAAGCCAGTTTCGTAGGGTTCGATCTCAGGGTAGAAGTCGCGCATTCTCAGAGCCTAGAGGGCTTCACCCGCGCACGAGGGGCGACATGGCCGCTTGTCGCGCAGATGGTGGTCTGCGGCTACCTGCCCATCAGCCCCAGCTCGTAGGCGAGGATGACGGCCTGCACCCGGTCTCGCAGCTCAAGCTTGGCCAAAATGCGCCCCACATGGGTTTTCACCGTTGACTCCGACAGGAAGAACCGGGTGGCCAGCTCCTGATTCGACAGCCCCTCGGCGATGGCCAGAAACACCTCGCGCTCGCGGTCAGTGAGCTGCGACAGGGCGCACGCCGCCTGGTCGGGGGCATCACCGGGCAGGTGAGCGCCGAAGAGTTCAAGCATCCGCCGCGTCACCCGCGGCGAGACGGATGCCTCCCCCGATGCGACAGCGCGCACCGCGGCCATGAGCTCGGCCGGTTTCGCATCTTTCAACAGAAATCCGCTCGCTCCAGCGCGCAACCCGCCGAACGCGTACTCGTCGACATCGAAGGTGGTGAGGATGAGCACCTTCTGATCCGGATTGGCCGTGGTGATCCGCTGAGTTGCCTCGATCCCGTCGATACCGGGCATGCGGACGTCCATCAGGATCACGTCGAGCTGCTGACTCGCGGCGAGCGCAATCGCCTCCGCACCGTCACCGGCCTCAGCGACCACCTGAAAGTCATCCTCAGCGTCAAGAACCATGCGAAAGCCGACCCGCATCAGGGTTTGATCATCTACGAGCATGATCCGAATCTGGCTCACGCGTCTCCTTCTTCTTCGTCTGAACCTGTGTCGGTGTCTGGGCCGGCATCGAGCACCATGCTGGCGTGCACCTGCCAGCCTCCGCCGGGCAATGGCGCCGCGTTGAGAGTGCCTCCATAGAGTGCCACTCGCTGGCCCAGACCGATGATTCCGCGGCCCGAGCCCTGCGACGGTGCGCCGGGGAGCGCACGCCCGTCATCGGTGACAGTGACCATGACGAGCCCGGGTTCCGTACGTACGGCGACGGTGACGCAGGTCGCATGGCGCGCGTAGCGCAGTGCGTTGGTCAATGATTCCTGCACGACGCGGTAGATCGTCAGCTGCACTCCGGGACTGTGCGGTGGACGTCCCGAGAGTTTCAGCCGGGTGGGCAGCCCGGCCGCACGAAACGACTCAACAAGGTCGGAGAGCTGCCGGGTACCCGGCAACGGTTGAAGGGGAGCCGCCTGCAGGTCAGGGGCGGCGGCATCCGGTTGCGCTTCATCGGCGAGCACCCCGAGCAGCCGACGCATCTCGGTCATCGACGTGCGCCCGGTGACGGCGATGTCTCGCATCGCCGTCCGTGAGCGGCTGGGATCCTTCTCGGCGAGCGCCTCTGCCCCATCGGCGAGTGCGACCATCACCGACAGGCTGTGCGCGATGATGTCATGCATCTCCCGAGCGATCCGGGAGCGCTCGGTCGCCCGGGCCAACTGTGCATGCTGGTCGCGTTCTCTGACCAGCTGGGCGGCCCGGTCGAGCAGGGCGAGCACATAGCGCCGACGGTTGCCGATATTGATCCCGATGAGCGTGACCGCGAGCATGATGATGCCGTACTGGGCGCTGACGGATCCCCACGGTTCGTTCAGCAGATCCTGGTGCAGATACGCCCCGCCGGTTGCCACCACGATCGAGATGCCGAGTCCGATCCAGGCCGCGCGCACCGAGCGGTAGACCGCAACGGCGTAGAGGGCGAAGAAGACCGGCAGCGTGTCGCCCTCACCGTAGTCGGGAAACGAAATGAGGAGGCCGGCCCACGTCGCCGCCAACACGGCCAGGGGCGCGTGACGGCGAAAGAGCAGCGCACCGCCCATGGCGACGACGACGATCAGGTTGACCGCGATCATCGCGGTCGAGCGCGGATCGGGAATCGCCCCGAACGCCTCGAGTGCAAGCACGATGAGCATCGGCAGGACGTACACCCCGGCGACGATCGAGTCAGTGACCCACGGATGCCGAATCCAGAATTGGCGGATCACCCCGGGTGGGGTCGGCAGGCGCAGCTCACCCCCGTGCGGCGTGTGCGGCACGGGGGATGGACTGTGTTCGGTCATTGATTGGACTCTACGGGTTGAGGACAGGGTGGAACGTTCGGTGCCGGCGGCACCCGCGTCGGGAGGCTACGCGTCGCGTCGCTTCAGCAATACCGCTGCCGCAACCAGGCTCACCGTCAGCCAGCCGAGCACGATCAGCAGGTTCTGCCACCACTCCAGCGCCACGGACCCCATCGTCAGCCCGAACATGCCCATGCCGGCGTTGGAGATCAGGTAGGGCAGCAGATCGCCGGCCCACTCGGCCGGAATCATCTGCAGCACGATCGGCAGCAGCAGGATGAGGCCGAGCGCCGCAGCGATGCCGCCGGCGCTGCTGCGCAGGATGGTGCCGAGTCCGAGCGCGAACACCGCGACGAGGGCGAGGTAGAGCGCCGACCCGAGCAACGGGAGGATCACATTCGTGTCGACCAGGCTCGCGTGCAGTCCTTCGCCGGCGAGGATCGGCGTCGCGATGAAGAACGACCCGATGCCGGCGACCGCTCCGACCAGGAACGTGGCGACAAACAACACAACAGCCTTGGCCCAGAGTGCGCCGAGCCGGCGCGGCACCGCGGTGAGGGTGGACTTGACCATCCCGGTCGAGTACTCACCGCTGATCACGAGCACGCCGAGCACCGCGGCGATCAGCTGGCCGAAGAAGACGCCGAAGGTGGATGCCAGCACCAGATAGCCGGCTTGATCGGCCGGCGAAAGCGCGGCGCCCCCGCCATCCAGGTTGAGGGACAGCGACATGATCGTCGCCATGCCGAACGATGCCAGCACGATCAGCACGAACGACCAGGCCGTCGAGCGCACGCTCTTCAGCTTGATCCACTCCGAGCGGATGATGCCGGCTGCGCTGAGTCCGGAGCCGGTCGGCACAAAACTAGTTCGGGCGGAGCCCGGAACGGAGCCGAAGGAAGAAAGTGAAGTCATCGTGCCGCCTCCGCGGTGTTGGCCGAGTCGGCGGTGGTCTGGTCGGACAGGAAACCGGTGGCGGGTCCGCCGGTGCGGTACTCCACCTCGTTCTGAGTCAGGGTCATGTACGCCTCTTCGAGCGAGGCCACGAGCGGGGTGAGCTCGTGAAGCACGATGCCGGCGTTCGTCGCCGTCTCGCCGATGACGACGGCTGAGACGCCGACGATCTCCAGCACGTCCTGTTCAAGGTTTGTGACGGTGACGTCGGGCTGCGCGAGCAGGGTCGCCAGGTGCGCGGAGTGGGGGCTCCGCACCCGCACGGTGCTGAGCGTCGCCGATGCGATGATCGAGGCGACCGGGGCGTCGGCAATCACGCGGCCGCGGCCGAGCACGATCAGGTGGTCGGCAGTGAGAGCCATCTCGCTCATCAGGTGAGAGGAGAGCAACACGGTGCGCCCCTCGGCGGCGAGGCGGCGCACGAGGTGGCGCACCCACTGCACGCCCTCGGGGTCGAGGCCGTTGACGGGCTCGTCGAGGATGAGCGTGGCCGGGTCGCCGAGCAGCGCCGCGGCGATGCCGAGACGCTGGCCCATGCCAAGCGAGAATCCGCCGACGCGTTTGCGGGCGACGGACTCGAGGCCGGTCAGTTCGATGACCTCTTTCACTCGCTTCGCGCCGATGCCGTGGGTGGCGCCCATCGCCAGCAGGTGGTTGTAGGCGCTTCTTCCGGTGTGCACGGCCTTGGCGTCGAGCAGCACACCCACTTCACGCAGGGGTGCGCGGTGCTCGCGGTAGAGCTTGCCATTGACGGTGACTTCGCCGGCGCTCGGCCGGTCAAGACCGACGATCATGCGCATCGTGGTGGATTTTCCGGCGCCGTTCGGGCCGAGGAATCCGGTGACTTTGCCCGGCTGCACGGTGAAGTCGATGCTGTCGACCGCCGTCTTGGTTCCGTAGCGTTTGGTCAGGGACTGTGCCTGAATCATCCGTTGTCCTTCGCGTTTGTAAGTTGGTGGGGCCTGGTCTCGAAGCCTGAGACCGGCCCCACTACTGACGTTACGGATGACGGATGCCTTCGTGCATCCGCCGCGAGGATGCTTGACGGCTCCTCACCTCATACCTGGGTATGACCCGGCACCCCCCGATGAGGTGACAGCGCTCCGCGCCCCTCGCGGGTTAGTGTCGATCAACTGGGTAACTGAGAAACCGTCAACTTGCCCAGTGCGCCTGTACACCCGAAATGCAGGGATACCCACATGGCCACGAATTCCGCACAGATTGCGCCGACCGCTGACATCGACCCGACGGCGCAGATCGGCCCGCGGGCGCAAGTCTGGCATCTCGCCCAGGTTCGAGAGAACGCCCGGATCGGCGAGGGATGCATTCTGGGGCGTGGCGCCTACATCGGGCCGGGTGTCATCGTGGGGCGCAACTGCAAAATCCAGAACTATGCCCTGGTCTACGAACCGACCGTGTTGGAGGACGGCGTCTTCGTCGGCCCCGCCGCGGTGTTCACCAACGACGAGTTTCCGCGCGCGATCAACGTGGACGGAAGCCGCAAAGGCAACGACGATTGGAACATGGTCGGCGTGAACGTCGGCACCGGCGCGGCGATCGGCGCTCGAGCCGTATGCATCGCCCCCCTCTCGATCGGGCGCTGGTCACTGGTCGCCGCGGGCGCCGTCGTGACACAAGACGTTCCCGACTACGCCATCGTCGCGGGTGTTCCCGCACGCCGCGTCGGCTGGGTCGGTCCGGCCGGCGTGCCGTTGATCGCGGGGCCGAATGGACGGTTCACCTGTCCGGCGACCGGTGACCTCTTCGTGGAGGAACACGGCGAATTGAAGCCGATGGGGTGAGGATCATGAACAAGCGCGCTGTCATTTTCATCGCCGCCGGAGCCGCGGCGGTGGCCCTCCTCCTGGGCGGAGCACTCATCGTCGGCCAGCAACAGACACGGTCGGATGCGGCGAGCGCCCGCTCAGCCCTGCCCCACACCACGGCCACCGCCGTTGATCCGTCGTTCGGCGCTGCCGGGGCCTCCACTGCTGAACCGACGTCTCCTCCCGAGAAAGCCGCACCCGCGCCCGACGCGGAGCCTGGCGCATCCAGCCAGCCCCCGGCAGCGGAAGTGCTGCCGCCTGAGCCAGACGCCTCGCCCGGGCTTCCCCCGTCGACGCCGCTGCCGGTTTTGGTCACGACTCCATTGCCGGCCACGGCGAGCGCGACCGGAAAGATCGTGCACGGCTTCCCCTCCCACCTGATTCCGACCGCACCCCAGTCCACTGTGGTCAGCAGCTCGGTCGCCTCGGAGGGCTCCCACCTGCAGGCCGCGCTCACCGCGAAGAGCACGATGTCGGCCGATGACGTGGTGGCCTACTACCGCACCGCATTCGCCAAGTACGGGCTCCTCGACTCAGCCGCCCCCGCCGGCCAGGACTCATCGGCGCTGAACTTCACTCGTGGCACCAATAGCGTGACGCTCACCGTCACCGAGACCCGCACTGGCTGCCGCTACATCGTCTTCGGCGCGTTGACCGCGGCAGACTGATCGGGGCCGGCATGTACATCTCCTTCTCCGATCGCACCGCGAAACGACGACCGGCCGACCCTGACCGACCTCAATTGCCGAAAGCGACCACGCGGGTGTCATCGGTGGTGATCGCCCTCGGCATCGTGAGCATGCTCACCGACATCTCGTCGGAGTCCGTCTCCGCGATCCTGCCGCTCTACATCACCGGGGTGCTCGGCCTCTCGACCGTTGCGTACGGGTTCATCGACGGGCTGTACCAGGGCATCAGTGCGATCGTGCGGATCGCCGGCGGCTGGGCGGCCGATCGTGGCGACCAACCCAAATGGATCGCATTCTTCGGATACGGGATTTCCGCGGTCGCCCGCATCGGGCTCCTCTTCGCCACCGGGTTCAGCGCATTGATCGCGATCGTCACCGTCGACCGGTTGGGCAAGGGACTGCGCACGGCACCGCGCGACGCCCTGATCGCCGGGTCGTCGAACCCGGAGAATCTCGGGCATTCCTTCGGCGTGCACCGGATGCTCGACACGGTCGGCGCCGCGCTCGGGCCCCTGCTGGCATTCGCGGTTTTGTTCTTCATTCCCGACGGTTACAGCACAATCTTCGTGATGTCCCTGGCCTTCGCGGTCCTAGGCGTCGCGATCCTCGGCCTGGTGGTGCCAAACCGCCGGCTCCGTGCCGAGCGGGCGACCGCCGAACACCCGCGCGAGCCGTTTCGCTGGCGCAATCTCACCGACCCACGCCTCCGCCGTCTCCTGCTGGTTGCCGGCCTCCTCGGGGTTCTCACGATCGGTGACGGCTTCATCTACCTGGTCTTGCAGAGCCGCGACGCTTTTGCCGCAGCCTGGTTCCCGCTCCTCTACGTCGGCACCAACGTTGCGTTCCTGCTCTTCGCCATCCCCTTCGGCCGCCTGGCAGACCGCTTCGGTCGCTCCCGCATCTTCGTTCTCGGTCACCTCTTCTTGTTGGCCGCCTACCTCTGCGCGGCGATCCCGGCGACGGGCCTCTGGCTGACCCTCGCCTGTCTGGTTCTACTGGGTGCGTTCTACGCGGCGACCGATGGGATCCTCGCCGCACTCGCCGCAGAGAGCACGCCGGCGGCGAGCAGGGCGAGCGGCATCGCAGCCGCGCAGACCGTCGTCGCGTTGGCCCGGCTGATCGCGTCGACCGGTTTCGGGCTGCTCTGGTTCGCTCTCGGCCGGGAGAACGCGATGCTCGTCGTTGCCGCCGCCCTCGCCGTCGTCATCCCCCTCGTCGCCCTTCTGCTCCGGGGTGCTTTCACCCGCAGCGCGCTGACCCGGGGCACCAGCTCATGAGCACGCGCGTGCGAATCTGGCTGGCGGCGACCCTCGCACTCCTGTTGCTCGGCGGCGCTCTGACCTACGGTCTCGTCGCCTGGGCCGGCTACCAGCAGCGCAGCTCGGCGCCCAGCGAGGTGCAGACGAAGACGGATGCCCCGGCAACCGGCCCGCACATCATCTTTCGAAACACCGCATCGGGGATGGGATATGGCCTCGTCGCCAGCGTTCCCCTGGCCGATCCGTCGGGGCCGCGTACGGTGACGACCGTGGCCTGCGATCGTGTCTACGCAACCCGAACGATGGGAATGTGCCTGCATATCGATCGCGGCGTCGTCACGACGTTCACGGCGAGCCTGATGGACGCGAATTGGTCGGAGACGCAATCGTGGCCGCTGCCCGGTATCCCGAGTCGCACGCGTATCTCTGCTGATTCCCGCCTGATCACGTCGACCGCGTTTGTGACCGGTGAATCGTATGCCACCGTCGGCTTCTCAACCCAGACGGTCATCCGCTCCCTCGACGGATACGACTCCGGGAATCTGCAGGACTTCCCGCTCCTCGTCGACGGCCAGCCGGTCACGGCCATCGATCGAAACGTCTGGGGGGTGACGTTCAGCGCCGACGACAACGTGTTCTACGCCACCGCAGCATCGGGCGGCCGCACCTGGTTGGTGCGTGGAGACCGTGCGGCGCGCACGCTCACCGCCATCCAAGACACTGCCGAATGCCCCTCCCTCTCACCGGATGGAACCCAGATCGCATATAAGAAGAACCAGGCGACGGTGACGTCGCCGCACTGGGCGATCGCGGTGCTCACTCTGGCGACGGGCGTCGAAACAGTGCTGCCCGAGAAGGCCAACGTTGACGATCAGGTCGAATGGCTGGATTCCCACACCCTGCTCTATGGCCTGGCCTCACCGACCACCATCGGCGACAGCACCGTCTGGTCAGTTCTCGCTGACGGAACGAGAGCTCCCCGGCCGTACATCGAACATGCCTGGTCACCGTCAGTCGTGCGCTGACTCAACCGTCCAATCCGGCGAGGAGGAGAATATGCCCGGCGATTTCCAGCGAACTAGTCGCGGCCGGCGACGGGGCGTTCAGCACGTGCAGTTGTCGGTCCGCCCTCTGAATGACGAAGTCGTCGGCGAGTGTGCCATCGGCGTGCACCGCCTGGGCCCTGACTCCCGATCCGGATCGCACGATGTCGGAGGGGCGAATCGCCGGCACCAGCCGGGCGAGGCTGCGCGCAAAGAGCCGCCGCGAAAACGATCGGGCAACCTCTTCTGCGCCAGTGCCGAGATTGCGCCTCGCCATCCGGAGGAAGCCCGGGTAGCTGAGCGACTCGAACGCATCTCTGAGACTGACCGACTTCCAGTCGTAGCCTTCCCGGGCGAGCGCCAGCACCGCGTTCGGGCCGGCATGAACTGTGCCATCGATCATGCGGGTGAGGTGTACGCCCAGAAACGGCAGTGCGGGGTCGGGCACCGGATAGATCAGACCGTTCACGAGTGCCCGCCGTCCGGGCACGAGTTCGTAATACTCCCCACGGAACGGCACGATGCGCACCTGCGGAACGACTCCGGCCATCGCGGCGACCCGATCGGCGTGGAGCCCCGCGCAGTTGATCAGCAGATCAGACCGGCTCCGACCGGTCCCATAGTCGACCGTGACACCACCGCCGGACACGGCGATGCTCTGGACCCGAGCGTTGAGGATGAGTTCGGCGCCCCGAGCGGTGGCAAGCTCGGCGAGCCTGCGGCTCACCTGCGCGTAGTCGATGATGCCGGTCGACTCCACCCGAAGGGCACGGGAGACGTTCAGGTGCGGCTCGATCTCCCTGGCCTGATCGGCGGAAAGGAGACGAACCGGTACGCCGTTGGCCCGTGCCCGGTCATGAAGCACGTCGAGCCTGGCCTCCTCGGCAGCGCCGACCGCGACGATGAGTTTGCCGCCAACCGCATGGTCGATTCCGTGCTCGCGGGCGAAGTCGACCATCGACCGATTTCCTGCCGCGCACAGGCGGGCCTTGAGCGAACCGGGCGCGTAGTACGGGCCGGCATGAATCACACCAGAGTTGTGGCCCGTCTGGTGGGCCGCCCACGTGTTTTCCTTCTCCAGCAGGGTGACGGTCATCCCTCGCCGGGATGCGCGCTCGGCGATGGCGAGTCCGAGGATTCCCCCACCGATGATGGTCACCGATGTTCGCATCATGACACCTCCTCGAGGTCCGCCGGAGTCGAAACTTCCGCACGATTCGACTTCTCGCCCCGTGACGCAGCACGACGGCCCGACTCTGACAGCCCGACGACAACACGCACACCCCCCAGTCTGGGGGTGAGCATTCCGCGGGTGCGGCGCGATACAGTCGAGTGGCACACCTGAGCAATATTCAACAACTGATGTCGCTGAATGAGCTGAGGTGAGCGACCACCCGACGCACCACCTGTAACCCGGAAATGCAGGCGATTACACCGTGATTTCTTCATCCCCATTGGCCGCCGATGACCATTCGTGAAGTTGTGGCCGCAATGCTCCGGCGCTGGTACATCCCGCTGGTGCTCGTCGTCTGCGCCGCGCTCGCCACCGTGCTGCTGGCCCGCGATGGAGGTGTTTACACCACGCGGACGGTGGTGACATTCATGGGTCCGGACTCGACAAGCCTGTCGCCGAATGGAACTAATGACTCGAGCGTCATCGCGTTTGCGGGGTCCGTGGTGCAGGCGATCAACAACGGCCGCCCCCCGGCGCGGTATTCGATGGATGAAGCACCCTACTTCGGCGCAGGGGTGCGTGAAGGGGTGCTTGTCGAGTTGGCGAACTCGGGCAATCAGTGGGTATCGAGCTTCAGCAAGTCGGATGTCGAGATCGAGGTTGTGGGGCGCTCCTTCGACTGGGTCGAGTCCAGGCAGAAGGAGCTCGTCGCAACGGTTCTCAGCATTGCCAGCGCCCAGCAGGCCGCGCTGGCGCTGTCTCCGAACAGCCGAATCGTGGCCACCGTGGTACCCCTGACCATGCAGATCGAGCATGTCACTGCCTCTCGAAGCGGCCAACTCGCCGCTGGCGCCGCGATGCTTGCCGCCGCCATGATCGTGGGCGCGTGGGGTTCTGTCGCCGCCGATCGTCGGCTCTCAAGACGACGGGCCGCGGCCGTTTTGGCATCACTGCGGCTGTCCGGTGATACGCAGACAGGAGCCACAACGTGAAATTCTCCGATACGCTTCGTCGGCTCTGGAGACGGTGGTACATCGTCATCCCCGGGTTCATCGTTGCTGCCGCGGTCGCGATGGGCGCCTGGTACGTGATTCCCCTGGGATACGAGCGATCCGCGACACAACTACTGATCCCCGGGGCGGCCAGCATGCCGGACGGTGCGAATCCATACCTGTTTCTCGGTGGCTTGGCACCGGCAGCCGACGTGCTCGTGCGAGCGGTCGGCTCAGAGAATGTGCTGAACGAGGTGGTCGCGGAACACCCCGGAATCAAGATCGAGATCTCGCGCGACACGACGACTGCAGGCCCGGTCATCCTCATCGTGGTGACCGCGGAAAGCGACGCCGCCGCCGCGGAGGTACTGGGGCTGCTCGTCGACCGCACGGCGAGCGTGCTCGAGGATCTCCAACGGACGGAAAAGATCCCGGCGAACAATCGTGTGACCGTGTTGCCTCTCACCGTCGACACGCAGAGTGTTCCTCAACAACGAAGTCGAATCCTCGGCGCCGCCGGTGCCGGAATCGTCGTCGTTGTGCTCACGCTGCTGATTGCCGGCCTGGTCGACGGGGTCAACCCGAAACGGAAGCCGCGTCGAGCCTCAAAGAGCGGCAGACGAGCGACCGTCGATCCTCAGCCGGAATCACTTCCCTCGCCAAGCATTGCCGGCCGGCCTTCGCCGCCGTATCAGCCGTCGATAATCTCCGACCAGTCGCATTACGACGATGAGCGAGCTGCGGCTGAACCGTCTGTCCCCAGTTCGCGGTGAGGCACCATGATCGCCGAGAGCACGTCGCGGGGACCCGCTGCCCCAGTCGAGCTTCAGGGTGCCGGTGGTCCTCGAGGCGCCGATGCGGTGACGATGCTCACGGTGTACCTGGTACTGCTCCTGGCCATACCGTCCGGGGTTGTCGTCACCGCGCTCGGCTCACTCGGTAGCCCGTCCCTGATTTGGGGACTCGTGCTTCTGGCCTGGTGGACGATATCCCGGTTGCAGGCTCGAGCATTCGATGCACGCGTGGTGTCACAACCGATGCGGTTCGCATTCGCGGTTTTCGGCGTGCTCGTGCTCGTGAGTTTCGCAGCCGCCATGCTGCGCGGCCAGCCCGACGATCAGGTGAGTCCGGCGTTCACTGCACTGATCCGATTGCTGTCATGGACAGGTGTGCTTTTCATCGCGATCGATGGCATCCGTACGAGGAACGACCTCACGAGCATGGTTCGCCGGATCGGAATCGGTGCGGGTTTGCTCGCGACACTCGGCCTCCTGCAGTTCTTCACCGGGCAAGGGCTCGTCGACTTCTTCGGGACAATCCCCGGCCTGAGTATGGCGGGAGGCATCCAGGAGCGTGCTGGCGTGATCCGCTCGTCGGGAACGGCGATCCATCCGCTCGAGTACGCGACCGCGATCAACGCCGCCCTTCCGCTCGTCATCGCCGCCGCAATCTCTCACGGGTTCCGATCGAATCAGGCTCGCGGCGGCCTGTGGTGGTGGCTACCCGTCGGTCTCATTTCGGTCTCGTCGTTGGTGGCCGTGTCACGGTCGGCGATCATCGGATTCGCGGTGGCGATGATCTCCATGATTCCGGCCGTCCCGCCTCGGTATCGGGCTGCCGTCGTCGGCGGCGGAGTGGTCGTCGCCGGGGTAGTCATCGCGGCGGTCCCCGGCTTGCTCTCGACAACCGTTGGGCTGTTTTCAGGCGTAGCCGCCGACCCAAGCACCCAGTCCCGCACGAACGGGCTGGAACGGATTCCCGAGTTCATGTCCACCTCGCCGCTGGTCGGTTCCGGGTTCGGCGTATTTCTTCCCCGGTACTATATTTTCGACAACCAGTGGGTGCTGATCGCGGTTGAGTTGGGCATCCTGGGCATCATTGCCTTTGCCGCATTCTTCGTCGCAGGAATCTGGAGCGCCTGGCAGGCACGGAGATCCAGCGACCACGACATCCGGTTGCTGGGGCACGCGCTCGCCGCGTCGCTCTTCAATATCGCCGTGCTGTTCGCCTTCTTCGATGGGCTTTCATTCCCCATCTCGGGCGGCATGCTGTTCCTCCTGGCGGGGCTCTGCGGGAGCGTCCGCGCCGTCGCGGCGAATATCGCTCTGGACGCACCGCCGGCCTCGGTTCACGAGGGGACGGCACACCTATGACAACTGACCCGCGCACCTCGCACGGTGCCCCGACCCGGAGGAGGTGCCCCGTACCGTGGAACACATGCCGATTGACGTAGCTGCTGTCGTCGTCACATACAACAGCACACGCCACGTGGCGGCTCTGCTCGACAGCCTGCCCGACGCGTTCGGCGACCTCAGCTATTCCGTCGTCGTGGTCGACAACGGTTCGACTGACGGGACGCAGGAGCTTCTCGCGCGTCGGTCCGACTGCACTGTTGTGTGTGCATCGAACGATGGCTACGCGGCCGGGATCAATCGGGCCGTGCGCACGTCACCCGAGGCGTCGACCGTTCTCATCCTCAACCCCGATGCCACCCTCGACCCTGACGCGGTTCCACGAATGCTTGAGGTGCTCCGACGACGTAGCGATGCCGGCATCGTCGCCCCGCGCGTTCGCGAGGAGGACGGCAGCCTGTCCCCCACTTTGCGGCGGGGACCGACGCTCGGCCGGGTCGGAGGGTTGAGCTTCACAGGTCTTCCGGTGTTCGCTGAGCGGATCGAGATCCAGGGCGAGTATGACAGCGAACACGAGGTCGACTGGGCAGTTGGCGCGATCCTGCTTGTCGACCGTCGCTGTTTCGATAGGCTCGACGGCCTCGACGAGTCGTACTTCCTGTACTCGGAGGAGACTGATTTCAGTCTCAGGGCTCGAGACGCCGGCTGGGCCACTGTCTACACGCCCCGTGCTGGTGCGATGCACGTCGGTGGGGGGTCGGGCGAGAGCGCGACAACACACACCATGCAAATGCTCAACCGAGTACGCCTCTATCGCCGTCGTTCCGGCGAGGCGCGTGCGTGGCTGTATTTCGGCATGACGATCGGCGTCGAGCTTCGCCGCGCGATACTCGGAGAACGCCAGTCCTGGACGACGGTGCGCGCACTGTTGCAGCCTTCGCTTCGCCCGCCCCAGCTCGGCGCGAGCACGGCGTACTTGCCTGAGTAACGACGGTCAGCGGATTCTCTTCACCGCGCTTGCCAGCAGGTTGCGGGCATCCCCCACGCCCGTGCGATGCCTGATCACCGAACTGATCGATTCCACGGTGTCGTGCGCGGTAACGCTGTATCGCGCCTGAAGCCACGCTGAGGAGCGCGCCGGAAGCCGGTCGCTCGTATATACCGTTCGATAGCCGATCGGCCCCAGCCGCCCGAGCAGCTGACGGTCATACCGCCCAAGGGGAAGCGCCGCGTCCTCGATCTCTCCACCGCTAGCCTCGGCAAGGGCTGTCCGGGCATCGACGAGCTCTCGATGGGCCTCGCCTTCGCTGAGTCCGCGCCAGGGAACGTGAGTCCAGCCGTGGCTGCCGATGGCCATGCCGGCGCTGCGGAGGTCCCGGAGATCAGGCGAGGAAAGACTTGCCGCATCGTCCAAGCGGCCGGCGAGCGCGAAGAACGAGGCACGCAACGATCGTTCGAGGAGAGCCGGGAGTGCCACCGCGACATCCGATCGATTGCCGTCGTCGAAACTGAGCCGGACCTGGGGGTTCTCTCGCACCTCATCCAGGATGCGGAGGAAGTTGTCGGTGGTGACCCAGTACCGGGATTCTCCATCCTCCCGCTCGCGGTCGATGGTTCCAATGCCGTGGAAGCAGAGGTTGATGATCATGCCGGTGCCCCGTTCGTGGATGACGGTTGTGTTCCGCGGGTGCTCTCATCGCGCCCCCAACTTTGGCCGGGCTTCACCCGGCGCCGCGCGAGGGTACCGGCGATCAGCGTGATCGAGACGTACGGAACGGCAGCGAGCAGCAAACGGGGGTTGGGCACCACGACGTCGCGCAGCCAGGCCCAGCGGTCGGCCGGGCGCACCTCCACATTAATCAGTCCCGCTGCCGCTGCCGCCCGCATCTCCGCGTTGCCCCGACGCACGCGAACCAGTCGACGCACCAGGTCGCGGGTCGTGTACGGGGCGGCCACCACGACCTCGACGCTGCTCACTTCCGCCTTCTCGGCGTCCGTGAACTGAGAGTCGAGGAAGAGGTCGTCGGCGATCATCGTAGGGAAGGCGTCGAATCGCGCGCGGCCCTGTTCAGACAAGGCGATCATCCCCCGCCCGAACAGCCCGTTTCGGAATGCCGGCAGCCTCTCATTGATCGAGAAGTACGCGCGAACCGGCCAGGGCCGTCCCGCCGTGTCCAAACGGCGCCGGGGCACCACGACGAGCGCATGCGGGTTCTCGGCGAGACGTGCGACCACTCCGGCAAGCCCGCCCGGGGGCACAAGGATGTCGGCGTCAAGGTAGATCCTGGGGAAACCGGTCGCCACCTCGTCGCCCGCGTTGAGGGCTGCGGCCTTGCCTGGTTCCGGGCGATCAACAACGATGACTCCGGCACGCCTCGCCCGCTCCACCGTTCTATCGGTGCAGCCGTTGGCGCTGACCACGACTTCGAGGGGGCCGGATCCGATTTGGACGAGCAGCGCGTCGAGGTTCCGTCCGATGACGTTTTCCTCATTGTGCGCGGCGATCACGATGCTCGGCATTGGATTCCTTTCGGTGTGCCATCAGACGACCAGACCGGGAGTTCCTGTGTCGAGCAGAATACCGTTGCACACGCCAGTTGTGCCGTACTATCGGCTCATGGATCGGGAGAACGTTGAGGTTCGACCCATCACGGACGAGGATGCCGGTGGGGTCGCCCGGTTCCTCCACGAAAACTTGAACTCACGGGTCAGCCGTGCCGCCTGGGGAGCAATACTTGCTCCCCCCTGGAGCGTCGACGCACCGAACCACGGATTCCAGCTCGTCGCAGACAACCGGATCGTCGGAGCGTACCTCGCGGTCTACTCCGAACGCGAGGTCGACGGTGAACAGCGCAGATTCTGCAACCTCGCCGCGTTCTGCGTCCACGAGGACTACCGCGCCCACAGCCTCCGGCTGATCCGCGCACTTCTCGCGCAGCGGGGATTCGAGTTCACTGACCTGTCGCCGAGTGGAAGCGTCGTGGCGCTGAATGAGCGGCTCGGCTTCACCGCGCTCGACACCACCACCCGACTGGCGCCGAACCTGCCTCGAATCTCGCGACGCGGCGTCAAGGTATCGGATGACCCCGCGATCGTCGCGGGGATTCTGGAAGGGCGGGACGCCCGGGTTTACCGTGATCACCGGGATGCCCCCGCCGCTCGCCACATCGTCGCGATCGCAGACGGAGAGTACGGCTATCTCGTCGTTCGCAAGGACCGGCGCAAGCGGCTGCCGTTCTTCGCTTCGCCGCTTTACGTCGGGGGTAGTCGCGACCTGCTTCGTTCAGCGTGGCCGCAGGTCGGCTCGCATTTGCTTTTCCGACACGCGGCGCTAGCGACGCTGGCCGAGCACCGAGTGCTCGGCTTCATTCCCGCCCTCGGGGTCGACGTCCGCGCGCCTCGGGCAAAGATGTTCCGGAGTAAGTCTGTGCGCGCGGAGGACATCGACTACCTCTATAGCGAGCTGACTCTGCTCGAATGGTAGATCGCTGACCGCACACTGAAACGCGTGGCCACTTAGGTGAGTGGCCACGCGTCAGCACTTAGTTTGCTGCTTGGACGGGAGTTCCGTCTTCCCAGCGGTTGTTGGTCCACACGTTTCCGGGTGCGTTGGAGTCGAACGAGGTGATCGGTCCGTAGGCGCCGCACTTGCCCGATGCCCCGCGCTGCCAAACATTGTTCGTGAACCGGATGTCCCGGGTTCCGACGGAGAACGGCTTGCCCGGTGTCGAACCGCCGTAGGTGCAGTAGCCGCCCGAATTTCCGACGATCAGGTTTCCGTCAATCGTGTTGTTCTTGACGACCGCGAAGTCACCGTAGCCGGTCAGGGCTGCCGAGCATCCGGCATCCGGGGCCACATCGGGTGCATCGCAGGCGATGGTGTTGCCGCGGATCACAGAGCCTGATCCCATCCGGATTCCGGATTCATGCGCCTTACCCGCTGCATCACGGAACTGACCGTGCACATAGGAGGCGCTGACGGTGCAGTCGATGTAGCAGTTCACCGAACGATTTCCACCGGTTACCTCTACTCGGGTGGCCGTGAAGCGGGCGTCACCGAGTCCGGTTCCCATCTGGGCTCCGATGACGACGTCGCTATCGCTGATCGCGAAGGATCCGGTGCCTGATTCGCTCGTCGCAACGGTTCCGTTGATGACTGAACGGGTGATCACGACACCCTGCGCTTCGACCTGCAGGGTGCAGTTCACTGTCTTGGCGTCGATGACGGTTCCGGCGGTCGTGATTCGGCACGGTCCGGTGTACGGGGAGAGTGCGGTTCCGGTGGGTACTCCCGTCGTCGCCGACGAGGGGAACCCGGTGGTCGGCGTGGTCGGCGGCGTCGGAGTCGGCGTCGGAGTCGGCGTCGGCGTCGGAGTCGGCGTCGGCGTGGTCGGCGGCGTCGGAGTCGGAGTCGGAGTGGTCGGCGGCGTCGGAGTCGGCGTCGGCGTGGTCGTGGTCGGCGGCGTCGGCGTCGGAGTCGGCGTAGTTGTCGGTGTCGGTGGCTTCGCCCCGGTCGTGCTCGACGAGAAGGTCAGATCAACCCAGTAGTTGCTGTTGCGGAAGGTATCGGTCGGGAACTGTGACTTCGAGCCGTACTTGAAGACGCCGCTGCCCTTGCTGATCTTGAGGAGCGGGGACTGCGATTTGCCGGCATAGTCGTATGTCGCCGCGTACCGACCCTTCGCTTCATAGTAGGAGACGACGTACATCTGGCCGGATTTCAGGGCGACAGGCTGGTCGAATTCAGCGGTCTGCCAGCCAGAACTCGTCTCGCTCGTGAAGCTGGCTTTGGCGAGCTTCTTTCCCTGCGCCGTCCAGAGCGTTCCGTTGTGCGGTCCTACGGCTGACCGGTCCTTCCAAAAGCGCATCCCGGTGGCCGTGCCGTCAGCGAGCACACTGAACCGAGTGCCGACCTCGACTCCGGCAGTGTCCGAGTGCTTCGCTAGGCCAGTCGGCGCCGAACTGCCCATGATCGTGCTCGTGGCCGCAGACGCCGGGCTTGTCGCCCATGGTGCGGTCGTCACGATCACGGAGAGCAAGATCGCGAACGCAGCTGCGACGCTGCCCAGGCGGAGGACGATCTTGGATTTGGATTTTGGAGCACGGTGAAGCGGTGCTTTGTTTGGGGAGTTCACTACGGGTCCTGACTCGTTCTGAATTTCGAGTTGTCGCCCACTCGAACAGTCATCGTCGAGCGGCGAGATTTTACCCCCATCGGGGAGGCCGACCCCCCATTGAGGGGGGCGTGTCTGACCCCAATTACAACCGACGCTCTCCGGCACGTCAAACCGAGAACGGAGGTCGAATCACCTGGCTACCGGGTTGGTCAATTCCGCGAACGTCTCCCGGCTCGCCACGATGAGGTGAGTTCGGGTAGGCCGTGGCGATCGCCGACGTGCGCCCTCACAAGGGAATTCTGCCCAACTCGGGGCCCTGTTCCATCTGCAGGCGGGTGACGAACAGGGAGCGCACTTTGTCTCTCGAAGACAGCTTTCAGGCGACACTGAGAAACTCCTGGCAAAGCATCGGGTTGACAACTCGCCGTTCGGCAGAGGGTCCGCGCTCAGTTGGCCGCTTGGACGGGAGTTCCGTCTTCCCAGCTGTTGTTGGCCCACACGTTGCCCGGGGCGTTGGAGTCGAACGAGGTGATCGGTCCGTAGGCGCCGCACTTGCCCGATGCCCCGCGCTGCCAGACATTGTTCGTGAACCGGATGTCCCGGGTGCCGGTAGAGAACGGCTTGCCCGGTGTCGAACCGCCAAAGGTGCAGTAGCCGCCCGAATTCCCGACGATCAGGTTTCCGTCAATCGTGTTGTTCTTCACGACCGCGAAGTCACCATAGCCGGTCAGGGCTGCCGAGCATCCCGCATCCGGGGCCACATCGGGTGCATCGCAGGCGATGGTGTTGCCGCTGATCACAGAGCCCGACCCCATCCGTATTCCGGATTCATGCGCCTTGCCCTCTGCATCACGGAACTGACCGTGGAGATAGGAGTCGGCGATGGTGCAATCGAGGGAGCAGTTCACTGAACGATTTCCGCCGGTCACTTCTACTCGGGTGGCCGTGAAGCGGGCGTCACCGATTCCGGTTCCCATCTCGCCTCCGGTGACCACGTCGCTATCGCTGATCGCGAAAGATCCGACGCCGTCCTCCTCGGTGAAAACGGTTCCATTGATGACAGAACGGGTGATCACGACACCCTGCGCTTCGACCTGCAGGGTGCAGTTCACCGTCTTCGCGTCGATGACGGTTCCAGCGGTCGTGATCCTGCACGGCCCGGTGTACGGGGAGAGTGCGGTTCCGGTGGGCACTCCCGTTGTGTCCGCCGACGGGAATCCTTCGACCAGTGTGGGCTGTACTGGCGTCGGTGTCGGTGTCGGTGGCGCAGCAGGTCGTGTCGACGCCGTGCCGTTCTTCCTCTGGTCGAGCGGCGAGTCTGGCGTGAACACCACATCCACCCAGTACGAGCTGTTGCGGTAGGTGTCGGTGGGAAACCGCGTCGAGGATCCGTATGTGAAGAGGCCGAATCCCGGGGAAATCTCCAGATCGGGCGAGAGCGAGGTCCCGCTGTACTCCTCCGTCACCGCGTAACGCCCCGCCGCAGCGTAGTACGAGACAACGTACGTCTGACCCGCCTGCAGCGCGATCTCATTGTCGAACTCCGCGGATTGCCAACCGGAACTCGTCTCGGCCGTGAAGTTAGCCTTCGCCAGCTCCTTCCCTTGAGCCGTCCAGAGGGTTCCTTCATGGACCCCCGGTGCTGCGGAAACCTTCCAAAAGCGCATCCCGGTGGCCGTGCCGTTTGCGAGCACGCTGAACCGCGTGCCGACCTCAACCCCACTGGAGTCCGAGTTTTGCGCCAGCTTCGTTGGAGCGTCGCTGCCCATGATCGTGTCGGGAGCCGCCGTTGCTGTGCCCAGGAACCATAGGCCTGCTGTCGCCGCCAGCACGAGTACGAGCACGATCGCGAGAAAGGCCGCCAAGTGTCTGCGTCGGAAGGAGGCGCCGGACGTGGTCGAAACATTGTCGGCATCAGGGGCATGCGTCATCGCGCGCCCGTCGGGTCGCCCCGTGGGACTCGAGCACCGCTCGCCACGATGAGGTTAGCCAGAAAGGCGACCGAACTCGGTCGCGGTACGACTCGCTCAGCGAGCATGTCGTCGATCCAGTCCGGTCGAATGAAGGTCGTCAGCTCCGTCGCCAACAGCACCTCCGGATGCGTACGCCAGTGTTCCACGACCTTCCCCGCGAGTTGGAAACCCCCGGCCGGAGGACGATTACCGTGCCGAAGACGTTGGCCGACCTTTCGAGCCACACGGCGTCCCGTATTCAGGGCACCGGCTGCCGATCGCCACGGGTTCGGGTACGCCGTGGCAATCGGGGCCGAGCGTCCCTCCAGGGGGATTCTGCCCAGCTCCGGGTCGAGTTCCATCTGCAGTCGGGCGAGGAACAGGGAGTGCGCTTTGTCCTCCGGAGACAGCCTCGAGGCGATACTGAGAAATTCCTGACAAAGCATCGGGTTGACAACTATCCGTTGCGCGCCGACGGCAGTGTCGGTGACCCCTGCCCATCGCTGCATGCGGTGCCGCAGGTACAGCTCGTCCGTGGCCCTAAACCACTCGCCCCCTGCCGCCGACAGGGCGGAGGCCACCTCATCGTCGGCCGTCGAGCGCGCCCACGACGAGAACTCTGAGTCGAGCAGGCCCGGCTCGACGGCTTCGTTCGCGAACATGCGCCACCCCGCGAGCTGCTCCGCATCCTTTCGCGTGAATGCTCGCTCCCTCACGGCGCCGACATAGTAGAAGCCACGGGCAATCTCCCCACCGAGTCCCGAGATCCGCACACCCTGATCGAAGTCGCGCTCTGCAACGGTGAGGGCGGCGAGGGCAACCGGATCTGACATTCCGTCCAGTCGCATCGCAGCATCCTGCACGATGCCCCACGCGTCCGCGCTATCCAGCCCGTCGAGAGCTGCGAGGTCGTGAACGTCGTGCCGCATTCCGTAGCGCTCGGCGAGCTGCCGCGCGACGATGACGTCCCCGCTGCCCGGCGCACCCAGCGTCATTGCCCGGAGACCTCGCCGTCGGGCGACCGGGATGGCGCTGAGGAGCAGACGGGAATCCTGTCCGCCGGTAAGTTGCAACACCGCCTCGGGGTGGTCGTCCAGGAGCGCCTCCAGCGACGCGCGCAGTATGGCGGCGGCCTCGAACACAGCCTCCTCCAGCGAAATTCCGGCTTCGATCCCTCGTTCCGTCGCGCTCACTCGAACGCCGTCCGTGCCGAGGTGAGCGATCGCACCGGGGGCGAGCTTGTCGACCCCGCGGAACAACGTGCGCTGGCCGAGTTGCCACCCGAGCAGGGATTGGACAGCGACCGCGGTGTGGTCGATTTCGGCACCACGGATCCACCCCGCGAACAGGGCCGACGTGGAGAGGACCGGCGGGCCTGCGGCATCCGGCACGCTGTGATAGAGCTGCCTGAACCCCATCGAGTCGGCCACCATGGTCACCCCCCGTTCGTCACCGCGTACCGCGGCGAAGGGAGGGAGCAGTCGCGTCAGGCCCCCAGGATCCTGCCGCATGCATTCGGCGATCTCCGTTGCAGAAACTTCACCGTGGCTTGTCCTCCTCACGCGGGAGAGCGCCAAGGTCGATGATGACGGATTCACCGATTTCAAGCCCCATGAGGCCAGTCTCGCCGGACCACTCGCCGTCGTCGTCAGGCTCTCGTGGCGCCCGAGCATCCCGTCGATCACCGCATCGTCGCGGTCGACGGCGACGAATCCCGGGAGGGCGCCGTGCGGCCCCTGGCTAAGCGGCCGCGAGTTTTGCATCGACGAACCCAGTGAGAGTGCCCACCGTCTCGAAGATCTCGGCACCGAACTCGTCGTCGTCGACGGTGATGTCGAAGCGATCCTCGAGGGATGCCACGAGGCTCACGACGCCGAACGAGTCAAGTTCCGGCAGAGAGCCGAACAACGCGGTGTCCTCCTCGAGGTCTTCCGGGCGTTGGCGCAGCTCGAGCGCCTCGATCAGGACGGTTCGAACGGCGTTCAGGGTGTCAGTCATGGTTACTCCTTTATGAGACGAGGACAGGTCAGACGAGTACTTCCGCGGGTGCGGGATGCCCGAGGAATGCGGTCGGGCTGGCGGTCAGGCCGTACGCGCCCGCCTGGAAGATCACGACGAGGTCGTCGATATCGGCCGGAGGCAGCTCAACTCCATCAGCGAGCAAGTCGAGAGGGGTGCAGAGACATCCCACGACCGTGACGTTTTCTTCTGCAGCGAGTTCGGCGCGATTTCCAACCGCGACCGGGTAGTTGCGACGGATGGCCTGGCCGAAGTTGCCCGAGGCGGCGAGCTGGTGATGCATGCCCCCGTCCACGACAAGGAAGGTCGTGCCGCGCGACACCTTGCGGTCGAGCACGCGGGTGACGTAGACCCCGCACTCCCCGACAAGATAGCGACCAAGTTCGATCACCGGACTTGCCTCGGGCATCCGCTCGGCGATTGGCCCGTCAACTAGCTCGTGGAGGTTTCCTGCGACGGCGTCCAGGTCGAGCGGCTGGTCCTTCTCGACATATGGGATGCCGAATCCGCCACCCAGGTTGAGGTAACGCACAGGAGTGGGCAGGTGCTCGGCGAGGCCGCTCACCAGGTCGACGGTGTGCCGCTGCGCCTCGGCGATGATCGCCGCATTCAGGTTCTGCGAACCGGCGAACACGTGGAAGCCGAGCACGTTCGCTCCCGCCGTGGCGTATTCGCGCAGCACCGCAGGTACCTGTTCCGCGTCGATGCCGAACTGCTGCGGTCCGCCGCCCATCCGCATCCCTGATCCCTTCACCGCGAAGTCGGGGTTCACACGCACGGCAACGTTCGGGGTGAGCCCGAGCTGGTCGCCCGCCGCGATCACCCGGCGGAATTCAGTAGTGGACTCGACCTCGACGAGAATGCCGGCTGCGACCGCCTGCCGGATCTCCGCAGGCGTCTTGCCGGGCCCCGCAAAGCTGACCTTGTCAGGCCAGATCGTGGTGTCGAGCGCAGTCCGCAGCTCAAGCCCGGAGGCGACGTCAATCCGGTCGAGCCTGCGTGCCAGATATTGCACGATGGCAGGCATGGGATTTGCCTTCATCGCGAAGCTCAGCTCGACACGTGCGGGGAGCACGGAGCGCAGTCGATCGACACGCTGGTCGAGCAGCGCGCGGTCGTAGGCGAAGAACGGCGTCGACCCGACGCGTGCGGCGAGCCGGCTGAGCGGAATCCCGCCGACCCGGAGCTCGCCGTCCATAGTGCCGAACGCGGCGATGTGTTCCTGCGGTTTCATCCGGACACCTCCGACATGAGGAGCGTGCGGTCGTATTTGCCGTTGGCTGAACGGGGCAGGTCCTCGCGAACGTCGATACGGGACGGGACCATGTAGAGGGGCAGGATTTGCTTGAGTGCGGCGACAAGCGCGGCGATGTCGAGTTCGGCCGTCGTCGGTGTGACCACCAGTACGATCCGCTGGCCGAGAATGGGGTCATCCTCGCCGAGGGCGACGGTGTCGCGCACGAGACCGGTGCTGTACGCGGCGTCCTCAATCTCGCTCGGGCTCACCCGGTACCCCGAGGTCTTGATCATCTGGTCAGTGCGGCCTACGAAGTACAAGAAGCCCTCCTCGTCGGCCACCACCGTATCCCCCGACCAGACAGCCCGCTCGGGGGCGCGCCACTGCTGGTCAGGGTGATTCACGAGGCGATAGCGTTCGGCAGTACGGATCGGGTCGTTCCAGTAGCCGAGCGCGACGAGGGCGCCGCGGTGCACAAGTTCGCCTTCCTCACCAGCCTCACACGGCGTCCCGTCTGGTCGGAGGACAATAACCTCGGCATTGGGGATGGCCTTTCCGATTGAGTCGGGACGACGATCGACTTCCGAGGGATCAAGGTAGGTGGACCGGAACGCCTCCGTGAGGCCGTACATCAGGTAGGGGTCGGCCCCGGTGAAAACCCCTCTCAATCGATCGAGGGTCGGACGCGGCATCCTGCCCCCCGTGTTGGCCCAGTACCGCATGCGACGGGCGGCCGCCTCCGGCCAGTTCAAGTCAGCCAATTGCAGCCAGAGCGGAGGCACACAGGTGAGGCCAGTGACGCCGTACCGCTCGCACAGTTTGACCACTTCCCGTGGCAGGAGGTAATTCATGAGGACGCAGTGGGCGCCGACCGAGAAGGCGGTCGTCACCTGGCTCAAGCCGGCGTCGAAGCTCAGCGGGAGCACGCTGAGGATGACGTCATCGCTGGTGTTCTCCAGGTATGTGCTCACGCTCTCGGCGCCGACGATCAGGTTGCGGTGACTGAGCACGACTCCCTTGGGCTTGCCCGTGCTGCCGGAGGTATACAAGATCGCGGCCGGGTCGATGTCGATTGCAAGGGACCGGCGCGGGACTCCCCCCGCCGCCTGCCCGTCTTCCCAACGGTGGACCTGCCAGGATGCGGCGGGATCTGGCGCCACATCGCCGACGACGATCACGTGCGCGACACGCGTCGTCGGAAGCACAGAGCTGAGCTGAGAGAGCCGGTCGGCCGAGGTGATGAGCACTCGTGCGCCGCTGTCCTGCAGGATGTGAGACACCTGGGTCGCTTTGAGCACGTGGTTGACCGGGACAAATATCCCCCCGGCAGCTGAGGCGGCGAAGATCGACGCGACCGTTTCGAAGCGCTTCTCGAGGTAGATCGCCACACGGTCGCCACGCTGAAGGCCTACGTCAAGGAGCTGTGCTGCGGCGGCGCGGGACATCCGCCAGGTCTCGTCGTAGCTGATGGTGACATTGCGGTAGGTCAACGCCGGTGAATCCGGGGTCGCGGCGGCCGCTTGGCTGAGCAGGTGATGGAGGCTCGTCCTGGCCGGCATCATCGTCTTCTCCTCTCGGCCTGCGCGCTGCGTTCGATGAGGAATCGGTTGAACTCCTCGGCGTCATCAAGGTCGACGTAGCGTCGGCCCTCTGGGTCGACACTGGGCGAGACCTCGGTCGCGGGGACGGCCGGTCCGGCCTGCGAGAATCCGGACAACTCGTCGAACACCCCGACATAGGCCTCAGCCTGCGGCCGCCAATCCATGAGCGTGGCCACTCGCGCGCGGGCCTTCCTTCCGAGCTCGGCGCGCAGCGCCTGGTCGTCGATCAACGTCTCGACGGCATCGGCGAACGCCGTGATATCGCTCGAGGGGACGTAGAGCAGCGCGTCTCCGCCGGAGACGCGAGTCTCGACGAGGTCGTAGGACACGGCCGGTAGCCCATACGACATGTACTCCATCGTCTTGTTCATCGTCGACAGATCGTTGAGTGGGGTCTTCAAGTCCGGGCAGAGTCCGATGTCGGCCCGGCTGAGGTGCTCCGCGATCGCCGCGCGGTCCACTCGTCCAGTGAAGGTGACATGCTCTCCGAGTCCCAGTTCGGCCGATTGCACCTTGAGGTTCTCAAGGCAGTCGCCGAAACCGAGGAGGGTGACAGTCACATTCGTGCGTCCACGATGGTGCACCAGTTCGTCAACGACGAGGAGCACCTGGTCGACTCCGTCCTGGGGGCCCATAATGCCGAGGTAGACCAGATTGATCTCATCGGAAGGTCGTGGTCGCGCGGGGTAGATCGGGCGCATCTGACGGGTGTCCGGTCCGCTGCGTACAACCGTCACCTCCTCTGGTCGGCGGCCTCCGCGTCGGATTGCAACAGCTTTGTACGACTCGTTCGTCGAGATGATCCGATGCGCGGCGCGGAGTGTTCGTCGTTCGAGCCACAGCAGGCCGCGGTACTCGAGAGACCTCGCCCCGCCCTGCGGCTCACCGAACCTGGAAATGAAGAGCTCGGGATTCAAATCGTGGTGGTCGAAGACGAATGCGACTCCGAAGGGACGCCAGAGAAGAGCCAGCAGCCAAAATGTGTCGGGTGGATTGCACGACTGCATGATGTGGAATCGTCGATTGCGTCGCACCCGCGTTGACAGCCACGCAGTGCGCACCCAGCTGTACGCGAACTCCCAGGCGAATCCGACGAGACCTTCCGCCTCCGGCGCAGGGCGGTACTTGTAGATGTCCACTCCGTCGAGGTGCTGATAGCCGGGGTCGCCTGGCCCCTTCGGGCAGATCACACTGACGCGGTACCCCCGTGCGATCAGGGCCTGGCATTCCAGCCACACCCTCCGATCCAGTGGGACCGGTAGATTCTGCACGATGATGAGCACGTGCGGCGGTTGAACAATAGTTGTTGCGGTCATGCTCCCGTCACCTCCTCGACGATGATGCGGACGACGGCGTCCTGGGTCGGCTTCCACGACCGTCCGACGACGGATGCCGCGGCATCCGCTGCGCGGCCGGCGAGGTCGTCGGCGGTCACAGCAGCGCTCAGCGCGTCGGCCAGCGCGACAGCGGTCGGCTCCGCCCAGAGCACATGGGGATTGGGCAGCACCTGGCGCGCGAGCGGAATGTCATTGACGACCGGGATGTTGCCCGCGGCGAGCATCTCCTCTGCAACGAGGGTGATGTTGGTGAAGGACATCGCGAGTCCAGCGATCGTCCGCCCGTACAGGTCGTTCAACGCACTGGTCGTCATGCGCCCGTGAAAAGTGAAGGGGATGCTGAGTCCTCGCGGCGGCGCCCCATACACGTGGATCTCCTGGTCAGGGTGTCTCCGGTGAAACACCATGAGCGCGATGCAGGCGAGCTGATAGCCACGGCGCGGGAAGTCCGGACGACAGTAGAAAACGATTCCGCTGCGCGCAGTTCCAGCAGCGGGCAAGTGATACACAGCCGAGTCACAGCCGAACGGTACGACATCGCTGGCGAGCCCGGTCTGCTCGCGGATCATCCCGTCGAGCATTTCACCGAGTGCGATGCGACGGAACGGAAGCCGGTAGGTCATCGCGGCCAGCGCGGACTCGGCGCCGTGCCCGTAGAAAAACGGCTCGTAGTCCTGAATGAAATAGAGGCGCCGCATCGGCGAGCGCGCGTACTTGACGATCACATGCGCAGACTCCCACGATGTCGCGACGACCGCATCGACATCCTCGATCCCGGCGCGCGCATCCCGAATTTCGGCCTGCATGCCTGGCCAGTACTCCCGGATGACCGAGGTCAGGCGTGCGACGTCGAGACCGTGCTTGTCGTAGAGGAACAGCACGCCAGTGTGCCCCGCTGCCTCCAGCGCCTCGACGATTCGGAAGAGCGTGGTGTGGCCGCCTGATCCTGCCGCCGGCGGAGTGGTCACCCAGCCGATGCGAAGCGGCCGGCCTTGTTCCGGACGCGTCGCAGGCACGGGGAGCTCGGCGGGCACGTCGACGAGGAGGTCGTCCAGGTCAAGGTTGAAGAGGAGGTCTGCCGCGCCCGTCTTGCGGTAGGCCCGCTGCGCGATGCGCTGCGCGATCCCGGGCAGGCCAACGGCCAGCGCCCGGCGCGTCTTCCCGATCAGTTGTGTCCCTCGACTCATGTCGTGACCGCCCCTCTCACTTCATCGCCCGAAAATCGGCCCGGCCGGGTCGAATTTCCGGAGGAACTTCGACCTGCTGCGTCCCGCAGCACACGCGCGTGCGCCTCGATCATGGCGACGACACCGTCGGCTGCGTCGCGCGGCGGGATCGGCGCCACACGTTCGCGCTGCACCGTGTCGACGACGCGACGGATGGCATCCCCGAACTCGGACGCATTTCGCTGGTGTCCCGCGCTCCACCGTGCACGCTCAACCCGTGCGTCGGTCACGACGCTCGCCTCTCCCGCCCCGTTGGCAATGAGAACCGATCGAGCGGGATCGCGGGCGATGAGCTCTCGGGCCCCGCCGACATCGCTCAGGATGAGCGGCAGACCCGCGGTCCACGCTTCCGTCGCGGCAACAGGCCATCCCTCGAAGAATGAGTTGAGAACGAAGGCGTCGGCGGCGGCAAGGAGCGTTCGTGCGTCGGAGGTGGCGAGCAGATGCACTCGCTTGGCATCTCGACTGCCGCGTCGGATCGCGTCGGACCGCCGCAGTTCAACCCAGTCGGATGGTTCGCCCGCGATCACGAGCTGTGCCGGCACGCCTGCCGCAACGCACGCCAGAAATGAGGCAACCGTCCCGGCGATGTTCTTCTGCGCGTCGTACCGGGCAAGGCAGACGAAGACGACGTCATCGTGAAAACGACCGCCGACGGCGCGCTCAAGACTCTCGCGGGCGACACGACGCTGCTCGGCGTCGGGCGCACGGCTTCCCGGCGCAGCGTTCGGGATCACCGCGATCCGCGACCGGAGCAGCACCGGCAGATGAGCCGCGTGGAACGTGCGGACAAGCTCGCTGACGGCGACGGCGGAAGCTGATCGGCTGAGAAGCTCCGACAACCTGCGCCATCTGGCACGGGAGAAGTGGATCTCTGTGTTGTGCATCACCGGCACGAGCGGCGCTCCGTTCTCCTGGGCGGCCGCTTCAAGAAAGGCCGGGGCGCCGTGGAGCTGAATGACATCCGGGCGGAGTTCGTCGATCGCGCGGAGCGCCGTCGCACCATCGAATACGGAACGCACCTCGATACCCAGGTCGCGGATGCGTTGTGCACGCACACCGTCACCGAGGCAGACAACGGCCGGGGTGACCCCGGCCGCCGGAAGCCAGGTGGCGAGCACCTCCACGACCGAGCCGATCCCGCCGATGTCGAGTGCGCCAACCCCGAGGACGCAGGTGAGATCTCCGGCGCATCCGGCCGGCGCCGACGACCCCAATGCCGAATCGGCCACCCGTGCGCGCAATTCCGGGAGCGGCTTGCGCAGAAAAACCTGAGTGATTCGGTGCACGTACCCGTAGCGGATGCGTGGTGGCAGCATCCCGGTCGCCCCGGTGACGACGCGAAGCGTCAGCGCGAACGTTTGTCCGCCCATTCGAGTGGCCAGCCCCGGCGCGGCGGTCATGACTGCTCTCGCATCCGCGCGAGGAACTGAAAACGTTCGCCGATCCCGAACCGACTCGCGATCCTGAGCGCTTCATGAATTGCGGGCCGGGCCATCAGTAGCGTGATCCCGATGTGCACCGCGAGCATTGCGAGCACGATCAGAACAATCGAAAGCCAGGGCGGAAGTGCAGCCGTCCAGAGCTTGACGCCCCACCCTGCCGCTCCCATGCATCCGACGGCGATGACCAAATAGACGAACGGACCGGCGATCACGCGCGGGCGCGTCTGCAGAGCACGTGCGACGAGGAACCAACGGACGATCGTGGCAAATGTCGCAACGCACAAGAATCCGACGGCGACGGCGACGAGTCCCCACCGCACGGTGAAGACGGTGGTGGCGAAAGTCAGCAGGTCGATGATCACGGCGTAGACGAACCAGGCACCGGGCCTGCCCAGCCCGTAGAACAAGCCATGATCCAGCCATGCTCCAACCGAGAGTGTGCCGGCGAGCGCGAGCACCTGCGCCACCTGATAGCTCTGCTGCCACCCGTCGCCGAAAAGGATCGGGATCATGAGCGGGGCCGCGACGGCGACGATGGTGAGCGGCAGCGACAAAGCGGCGTAGGTCACTTTGAGCGCGCGGAGGTAGGCATCGCGCAATCGCGCGGCCGAATCGCGAATCTTGGCGAAGGCGACGTTGGTGACCGGGACTATCGCGCTTCCCGTCAGGTCCTGCACGATTTGCACGAGGCGCTGGGCGATGCTCATGTACCCGAGTGCCGCAAGACCGAGGGTCGCCGAGATGACAGCGGCCTCACCCCAGGCACGGAGCATTGCAACGAACTCGACACCCAGCACTTGTCCGCCGAAGCGCGCCATCCGCACGAAGTCCGTTCGTGAAAACTCAAACGTCGGGTGCCAGGTGACCGCCCACCACGCCAGCACGGTCGAGATGACGGCTGCGACGAGCGACTGTGCAACGAGGGCCCAGACTCCAAGGCCGGACAAAGCCATGAAGATCGCGACGACTTGGGCGACGACGGCAGCCGCCGCTCCCTGCGCCGCGATCGCCCGGAACCGCATGTCGCGGCGCAGAAGGGCTGTCGGAACCGAGCCGATTGCGGTGACGACTACCCAGAGCGAGAGCACCTGCAGAACCGGTACGACGCCGGCGGATCCGAAGACCGCGCCGAGCAGCGGCGCGGCGAAGAAGACACACCCGCAGAGCAGTATCCCAGCCGTCATCGAGAACCAAAAAGCGGTGCTCAGCATTGTTCGGTCGGTCTTCTCGACCTGAACGATGTAGGCGGCGAACCCGAGATCGGCGAGCAGGAAGAAGAACGGCAGCACCGTCGAGGCTGCCGCCACGGCGCCGAAATCCTCCGGGCTGAGCAGTCGGGTGAGCACCGCGATCGTCACAAAGCTGAGCACTCGAATCGCCCATTTTTGAACCGTCAGCCAGACGACTCCCGCGGCAGCACTGCGCCCGACGTCGAGCGGAGGGGCCGATTCAATCGGCGGCAGCGCGTTCGGCGCTCCCCCGACCTCAGGTACGTCGGTGAAGAGTTCGGCAGGGGCATCCCGCTTCCGCTCGACCTCCATCACGCACTCTCCTCCGAGATCGGCGCGAGACGCAGCGCCTGTCGAGTCGCGCGGACAACCTTGGCGGAAAGCGTTCGCCCTTCGAACGGCAGGTCGGCGAGCCAATCCCGGCTCGTGTACTCGCCCTGGACAGTGCGGTAGAAGTCGCTGAGCCGGTCGGCCATCGCGGTGAGGGCGAAGTGTTCCTCGGCGAAAGCCCGACCGAAACTGCCGAGTTCGGTGCGCCGCTCGGCGTCGGCAAGAAGTGGTGCGACGATCGCGGCAAGCCGCGCGGCAGCGTCTGGAACTGCCTCGGGACTCCAGTAACTCGATCGTGCGAGGGTCTCGGCGGACGACGGCTCGAACAGCATCGACCATCCCGATTCGCCTTGCACGACGAGCGGTTTCGCGAATGCCAATGACCGTGCGGCGGAGCCGCCCATCCCGAGCATGATGTCGGCTGCGGCGTAGGCGGGTCGAGGGTCGGCCATCGGCCCGATCAGCCGCACGGCGTCTCTGCCCACCTCTTCGTTGACGGCATCCGCCCTGACCTGGGTCGCATCCACATTGTCGCCTGTGCCAACAAGGGCAAGGCTTGCTCCCATCGGTGCAAGCATGCGCATCGCGTCGATCGCGGCGAAGGCAGGGATGGACTTCATGCTGGCGTCAAGCCGGCTGACGATAACCAAGAGCGGGCCATCATCGATTCGATTCACACGGCGAAACTGCGTCCGGTCGTGCCCGTCGGGGTGATTCTCAATCAGATCGACGGGCGGGCTGATGAGGATGGTTCGCCCCGGGCGGTTCTGCTGCTCATCGCGCTGATAGCCCGTACCGACGATCATCGGCACACGACGATAGAGCTTGGGCGACACGCTCATCTCGTAGACGGTCTGCACCCACGGCGTCCGTGCAAACCGGGAAGGCCCCCAGTAGGTCGGTCGTGCGCCGCCACCCCATGATCCGTAGACATGCACGAGATCGACGTGGTGTCGGCGGGCGAAAGCGGTGATCTGGCGCGCACGCGGAAAGATGCTCGGCGCGGGATCGTAGAGAGAGATTTGCAGACCACGCGCCGCTGCGACCTCAATCAGCGACGGGCCATCCGGAATGGTGTCACGGGCGCCCAACAGGATCGATTCGACGCCACGACCGCGCATTTCCGCCGCAAGATCGACAGCGTTGATCTGCGTGCCGCCCAGCTCAAGGCTGTTGAGGTGCACCAGTACTGTGAGCGTCGCTGCCCCATTGATCGCGTCGTTCATCGCCCTGTTCCCCTCGCCGTCGTGGCAGTGGTGAGCGCGGCGACGACCATCGCCTGCAGGTCCGGGGTGAGGTGCGGGAACATCGGAAGCGACAGGATGCGATCGCCCGCAGCCTCCGCGACCGGGAACTGGCCTTGTCGATAGCCGAGGCCGGCATAGGCCGCCGTGAGATGCAGCGGCGTCGGATAGTGGATGGCGGCGCCGATGCCCGCAGCAGTGAGCTCGGCAAGCACGCGGGCGCGCTCATCGACCTGCACGACGTAGAGATGCCAGACGTCTTCGTTGCCCGGTCGCACGGTGGGCACTCGCACTCCGGGCACCTGGGCAAGTTGCTCAGAGTAGCGAGCAGCTCCGCCCCTGCGCGCGGCGTTCCAGCTGTCGAGTCGGCGCAGCTTCGCGCGCAAGACCGCAGCCTGCACTGCGTCGAGGCGCGAGTTCACGCCCACCCGGTCGTGCACATACTTCACCGAGCTACCGTGAGCACCGAGGTTTCTCACCCGTTCCGCGATGGCCGGGTCGTCGGTGAGTACCGCGCCGGCGTCGCCGGCCGCGCCGAGGTTCTTGCCCGGGTAGAAGCTCGTCGCCGCGACGTGGCCGATCGCGCCGGCACGACCGACAGACGACGACGCGCCCTGCGATTGGGCGGCGTCTTCGACGATGAAGAGCCCGTGCCGCTTGGCAATCGCGACGAGCTCCTTCATCGGCGCAGTCTGGCCGTACAGGTGCACGGGGATGATCGCCCGAGTGCGCGGGGTGATCGCCGCCTCGACCGCGGCCGGGTCGATCAGCAGATGGTCGGGGTCGACATCGACGAAGACGGGAACGGCACCGACCCGGGAGGCCGCCTCCGCGGTGGCGATGAAGGTGTTCACCGGAACGATCACCTCGTCGCCTGGACTCACTCCGACCGCGCGCAGCGCAAGCTCCAGCGCGTCGGTGCCGTTGCCGACCCCGACACAGTGGCCCACGCCGATGAACTCGGCATACTCACACTCGAACGCGTCGACCTGTTCTCCGCCGATGAAGCCCGCTGTCGCAAAGAGGCGCTCCCACACTGGAAGCACTTCCTCGGCGATCTCAGCCTGCTGCGCGGCCAAATCGAGAAACGGAACCTTCACGCTCGCACCGTCCTCTCGATCGCGCGTGCGGGGACGCCCACCCAGGTCTCGGCATCTGGAACCTGCTCCAACACCACCGCGCCCATGCCGACGACAGCGTCGCGGCCGACAACCAGGCCCTGTCGCACCGAGGAGTTCATTCCAAGAGAGGCTGCTTCGCCCACGTGCACCGAGCCGCCCAGGGAGACTCCGGCCGCGAGCGTCGCGAAGTCGTCGACCACGTTGTCGTGAGTGAGCGTGACATGGGGCATGAGCACGACGTGACGCCCCACGGTGACGGATGCGGTCAGCACGGTCCCAGCGAGCACAACGCTTCCGACACCGACCTGACATGATTCCGGCACACGCACCGAGGCGTCGATGATCGTGGCGAAACGCGAATCGACGACGCCGAGCTCGGCGAGGCGCAGACGTGCATGGCGACGCGCACGCCCGGACCCCATGCACAACACGAAGTAGGCATCGAGTTCGGCCGCGAGCGCAACTCCGCCCAGCACGGTCGCTCCGGCACACTCAGTGCCGTGCAGCCCGCGATTGTCATCGAGCACACCGACTACCCGGCTGTCGCGCAGATCCGCCGATGCGAGTTCCCTGGCCAGCCCACTGGCCGCGAGCAGGATCAGGTCTCTCATGAGTGCCGGCCGCCCGCGCCGGTCCGTGCGGCGGAACTCGCGCGCAGCACATCGACAACGCGGCGCTGTTCCTCCTCCGTCATCTGGTGGAACAACGGCAGAATCAGCGTGTTGTCGGTGAGGCGTTCCGTCACACCGAGCGATGCATCGCCGGTCTCGGCCGTCCAATAGGCCGGTTGGCGGTGCGCCGCCATGATGCCCCGCCGCGCGGAAATGTCGGCTTCCGCGAGCGCCACGAGCAGGCCGTCGCGATCGGTCGGAAACTCGGGCTCGACCTCGACCCAGTAGGACTGGAAGTTCGAGGTGCCCCAGTCGGGGTCGCCGACCGGGCGGAGCCCGTCGATGCCCTGCAGCGCCTCGTTGTAGCCGTCGGCGATCTCACGACGCCTGCGCACAATCTCGGGCAGACGCCCGAGTTGCGCGATGCCCACGGCCGCCTGCAGGTCGGTCATCCGGTAGTTGAAGCCGATTTCCAGATATTCCTCGGCCGGTGCAAGCACGTGTGACTGCCGATCGCTGGCCGAGACGCTCATGGCGTGCTCTCTTAACCGCCGTGCCCGCTCCGCCCATTCGGCATTCGAGGTTGTCAGCATTCCCCCCTCGCCCGTGGTCAACAGTTTGCGCGGGTGGAAGGACCACGCGGCGAGATCGGCGCCCGCCCCCACCGGGCGGCCGCGATAGGTGGACCCGGCCCCACAGGCGGCGTCTTCGATCACGACGAGGCCCAGCGGATCACACACCGCGCGTATGGAATCGAGGTCGACCGGAATGCCACCCTGATCAACGACGATCACAGCACGCGTGCGCGGGGTGATGGCGGCTGCCACGCCGTCCGCCGTGACACAGCCGGTGGCGGGGTCAACGTCGATAAAGATCGGTCGCGCGCCGACGTACGTCGGCGCGTTCGCGGTGGCGATGAACGAGAACGACGGGACGATCACCTCGTCGCCGGCGCCGACACCCGCCACGATGAGCGCCAGGTGCAGGGCGGTTGTGCAATTCGAGGTGGCGACGGCGTGGCCGGCTTGCATCGCAGCGGCGAACTCGCGCTCGAACTGCGCCACCTTCGGCCCCTGGGCCACCCACCCCGATGCGATCACCTCGCTGAGTGCGAGCATCTCTTCTGAGCCCATCCATGGCTTCATCACATTGATGCGGGTCATGACGTCACCAACGATCGCCCCGCGGCGATTTCGTCGCGCAACGGTTCCCACCACTCGACGAGTTCCCGTAGTCCGTCTTCGAGCGACACCGACGCCTCAAAATTGAGAGTGTCACGGGCCGCAGAGGTGTCGGCGAGCCTCCGGGCCACCCCGTTCACCGCCCGCTCCGGGCCGTGCTCGACCGAGAGATCCGACCCCATCGCGGCGAGCAGAGCCTCTGCCAGACCGAGCAGGCTCGTCTCGGTTCCACTCGCGATGTTGAAGATGCCTTCGCGAACGTCGCTCGCCGCGGCAAGGAGATTCGCCCGTGCGATGTCCCTGGTGAAGACGAAATCCATCGTCTGCAAGCCGTCACCGAAGATCAGCGGCGGTTTCCCGTCGGCGATGCGCTCCATCCAACGCACCAGCACCTCGGTGTAGAGCCCATGCACATCCATCCGGGGCCCGTACACATTGAAGTAGCGAAGCCCCACATAGTCGATCCCATTCATCGCCCGGAAGCTGCGCAGCATGCCCTCGTTGAACGATTTCGCCGCACCATAAAAGGTGTCGTTGTTGTGGTGGTGGTGGCGTTCGGACGTGGGGAACTGCTCGGCGAGTCCGTAGACGGATGCGCTCGACGCGGAGATCAGTTTGCCCACTGAGTGTTCGACCGCCGCCTCGATGACGTTGAATGTTCCGTCAACGAGAACCTCCAGCGCCAATCGGGGTTCTTCAGCACACTGAGTGATCCTGATCGCCGCCTGGTGGAACACGAGGTCCTTGCCCCTGGTCACATCGTGCACCAGATCGCGATCCCGCAAATCCCCCTCGATCAGCGTCACTCGGCCCGACGCCAGGGCACCCTCGAGGTTCGCCAGCCGGCCACGCACGAGGTTGTCGAGAACGTCGACCTGTGCGACGCCCGCGTCGAGTAGTTGGTCGACGATCTCTGATCCGATCGTCCCTGCGCCGCCGGTCACGAGGACGGCGGCCCCCTCAAGTTTCGTCATCAGTGTTCTCCCACCAACTCTCGATCTGGGCCAGATTCTGGATGTGCCACGAACAGAGACGGCGCGACGGATGCAGTCGCCGTCGCGGTCGCGGATGCCGGGACGGTCGACGGCACCACGGCAGCACCTGCTGCTTCGAGGCTGCGATTCGCTGCCTCGAGCACGGCCAGCACGCGGAGGCCGGCTGCACCGTCGGTTCGGGAGGGTCGCTGTTCACGAATGCATGCGGCGAATTCTGAAGCCATGGCACCGAGCGCCTCCCGCTCAGGCAGGGCTGGAGACCAGGTATCCCCCAGGCGATACGAGATCGTGGCCTCGGTACGTTCCGATCCGTCGAGTGTCTGCAGACCCAGATCCACGCCGCGGTCGTACACGCTGACGCGCTGCTGCGGGTTGAGATCGTCCCAGACCAGAGTTCGTTTGGTGCCCCCGATGATCATCTGGCGAATTTTCGTCGGGCTCAGCCAATTGACGTGGACGTGCGCCATTGCACCGTTCTGCAACGGCAACGCGAGATAACCCACACATGACTTCCCGGCGCCCACCGGATCAGCCCCGTGCGCCGACACACTGAGTGGATGGAGCCCCCCGGGAAGCACAAAGTCAATGATCGACAGATCGTGGGGCGCGAGATCCCAGAACACGTCGACATCCGGTCTGATCAAGCCCAGGTTGATGCGCACGGAGTCGATGAAAAGAATGTCGCCCAGGGCGCCCTCAGCAATGAGCTCCCGAATCTTTTGCACCGCAGGGGTATAGCAATACGTGTGATCCGCCATCAATACCAGGCCGCGCTCGGCTGCGGCGCGCACCATGTCACGCCCCCTCTCGCCGGTGTCCGCCAGCGGTTTCTCGACCAGCACGTGCTTGCCGGCGTTCAGAGCATCCCGGGTGATTCCGTGGTGGGTTCGTGCCGGAGTGGCGATCGCTATCGCATCGATGTCTTCGGCGTCGAGCAAGGTGCTGAGCGACGTGACGACGCGTGCCCCACCTACCTGCTCTGCCAGAGCTGCTGCGCGATCGTGGTCAATGTCGCAGATGGCGACGAGTTCCCATTCTGGAGAGGCATGGAAGTTGCGGGCCAGGTTGGGCCCCCAGTAACCCGCGCCGACCACGGCGATTCTCAGTTTTTCAGTCACGTTCTCCCCCAAAGTCGATGATGCGTGGCCGCTCGGGTAACGGCAACGCTGTTCGGTGATTCGTCATGGCGCCGGAACGAAGAAGACGTCGATCCAGTAGTTGTGGGTAGACAGTTGGTCGGGGAAAGCGGCGCCGTAGCGATAGACGGCTCCGGTGGCGGGCGTGGTCAGCGGGCCAGTGATCACGGGGGCAGTGAGCCCGCCAACTGTCACGGAGTACCAGCCGACAGTGCTGTGATAGCTCGCCCGATACTCAACCCCCGGTTGAATCGTGACGGGTTGGTCGAAGGTCGCGGTTTGCCACCCGGTGGCGGTTTCATTGGCGAAGACAACGTGAGCCAGCATTGCTCCGGTGCTCGACCAGAGGTATCCGTCATGGGTGCCGGTGTTCTGCGTGCCTTTGTAGAAGCGGATACCGGTGATGCTTCCCGCCACCGCCGCCGTGAAGCGGACCCCGACCTGAATCTCACTCTGATCGGCCCAGGCCGGCACGATCGGTGTTGCGTCTGCCGCGAAGATCGACAGCGCGCTCACAGTGGGCGGTTGGGCCGCGCTCGTGAACGACCAGGACCCGCCGGGCACCGCAACAGCGGCGATTGTGGCGGCTGCCGAGTACGAGGTCGACCATGCAAGCGGAGCGGTCGGCACGAAACTGACCGTACGCGTCGCTGCGGAATAGGATGCCGCCCCCGGCACAGATCCGGCGGGGCCGGTCACACTCAGCGAGACGGTGCCGACCGGGTCGGCCGAGAGCTGCGCCGTCACCGTGGTGGTCGGGGCAACACCCGAGGCGCCGGCCGCCGGCGCAGTCGACACGACGGTCACCGGGGTCGGAGTCGGCGTGGGCGTGGGCGTCGGAGTCGGAGTCGGAGTCGGAGTGGGCGTGGGCGTCGGCGTCGGAGTCGGAGTCGGAGTCGGAGTCGGGGTCGGGGTCGGAGTCGGGGTGGGGGGTGACGTCGGCGCTGCCTGAGCGAAGACCACATCCACGAAGTAGTTCGTGGCATTCCAGGTGCTCGTCGGGAAGCCTCCGGCCCCGTAGAGGTAGCGCCCGTTATTGGCCGATCCTGCGGTGAGCGGTCCGTTGATCTTCGGCTGGGCGAAGTCATTCGAGGTGTAGGAGTAGTGGCCGTTGGGAGCCAGGTAGGAGACGACGTAGCTTTGGCCGGCGACCAGGGCGACCGGCGTGCTCAGCTGGGCCGTCTGCCATCCGCTCGCACTCTCACCCGTGAACGTCACCGTGGCCAGGCGGGTACCGGTCGACGACCAGAGCGATCCGGTGTGTGTGCCGGTGTTTCCGCTGCCCTTATAGAACCTGATTGCCGTCACCGTTCCGGCCTGGGCGGTCGAGAACGCCATGCCGAGCTCGACCGAGAGCGAGTCGTCGGTCGCTGCTGCAACGGTGGGGGTTCGGTTGGCGAACAGGGTGAAGACGGTCGACGCCGCAGTCGTGAACGACCAGTTCTGGGTCGGAAGCGCGACCCCCTGCGTCGACATCAGATTGGTCAGGCTGATCGCAATCAGTGCTCCGCCCGGAAGCGCCTGCGCCGGCGTGAAGGTGACCGTCAGCCCGTCAGACGACAGCGCCGTCGATCCGGCCACGGTGGAGCCTCCGGTTGTCGCGGCCAGGGTGTAACCGGGGGCGACGGGTGTCGACAGGCGTACCGAGACGGTCGACGCCGGGTCGACGTTGACGGCGCCGGCCTCCGGGTTCCGGCTGACGACCGTGATCGGATCCGGACCCTGGTTGAAGACGACGTCAACCAGATAGTTCGTCGATGATTGCGAGCCGGGGAATCCGGTCGCATAGGTGAATGCTCCGGCGTTGGTGCCGGCGACAAGCGGACCTCTGGTGATCCCGGCTCCAGCGAACGCACCGGGCGATGCCGACCAGACTCCCGTCGTGTTGGTGTACGACGCGACATATTGGGTGCCGGAGGTGATGGCCACTGGGGTACTGAACGTCACGGTCTGCCAGCCGGAGGTGCTTTCAGCGGTGAAGCTGGCAGTTGCCAATTGCGTTCCGGTCGACGACCAGAGCGTTCCGGTGTGCGGCCCGGTGTTCCCTGAACTCTTATAGAAACGGATGCCTGAAATCGTGCCGTTGGCGGTGCTGGAGAATCGAACGCCCAGCGCGAGCGGCACCCCTTCGGTGACCTCCAGCGTCGTCGGCATGGTCGAATCGGTGAACAACCCGCACGGGCAGATTCCTTCAGTTCCGGCGGCGCGCGCCGTCGTGAACGACCAGGTCTGGCCGGACGTCAGCGACCCTCCGGAGGAGGCGGTGGCGGCGAGAGTGACGGAATAGACGGTGAAGTTGGCCAACGGATTCGTCGGCACGAAAGTGGCGGTGTGAGTGGCGGCGGTGTAGCTGACCGTGCCGGACGCCGCGACGCCGGCCGGATTCTTGACGGTGATCGCGACAGAGGCGGGAACGACGTCCTTGGACAATACGGCGCTGATTGTCGTGTTCGGCGGAACGCTCGACGACCCCGGAAGAGGAGCCTGGCTCATCGCCGAAAGCGGTGAGTTGTCAGACGAGGTGAACATGGCGTCAACGTAATAGTTGCTCTGATCAAAACTATCGGTGGGGAACGCGCCGAGCGACGTGTTGTAGACACCGGCCGGAGCCGCACCGAACCCACCGGCCACGGAGAGCGGTGCCGCGGTCCGGCCGCGATATGCCCACTCGTTGCTTGTCGCAGCATAGTGGCCTTTCGGAACCGAGTACGACACGGTGTACGTCGTTCCGGACGCAACGGCGACGGGTTGAGCGAACGAGGCCGTCTGCCATCCCGAGCCGGTCTCATTGGCGAACGTCACAGTTGCCAGGCGCACTCCGGACGAGTTCCAGAGCGAGCCGGTGTGGGTGCCCGTGTTCGCTGTGCTCTTGTAGAACCGCACTCCGGAGACGAAGCCGCTCTGGGTCGGCATGAACCGCAGTCCGAGTTCGGCCGCGGAGGTGTCCCCGGCGTCCGCGACGGGCGGCGTCTCATTTCCGAACACTGAGAATGGGCCGGTGACCGTCACGGGCAGCGAACTCGGCGACGACGGGTAGTTGCCGCTGTCATCGATGGCACGCGCCCTGATGCTCGCCGCATTGACCCCGTGCTGAATGTAGCTGTAGCTCCACGCCGTGCGCCCGGTCGCGGGGTGCCAGCTGGTGCCGCCGTCGGTCGAAACCTCGACCCCGGCGACAACGCCGCCGACATCGGATGCTGTTCCGGTCACCGTCACTTGGGATCCGTTTGCGACCGAGACACCGGCTGCCGGGGAGCTGAAGACGACGATGGGAGCAGTGTGGTCGGCGCTGGCCGGGCTCGCGACGAGGCCGGCTGTGAGCGTGGCGGGTTGCGCGCCCATGTCAGCGAGCAGGTTCACCTGCGCCTGCTGCATCCGCGGGTCGGCCGGCGCACCAGGCCCATCGTGCTCCTGGTCGAGTCCCCACGTCCATTGCACGGTGCCCGCTGAGAAGACCAACGCGCCGCTGGGCGCGCGGTAGAGCGTGACATGGTGAGTGGTCGTGCCGGCCGCGACGACGTTTCCGAAGTCCTGCAGGTATTGCGGCACAGCCCCGGTCGTCGTGGACAGATTGATCAGTCCGGCCGGCTGGAAGCCGTTGTCGATGTTCTCGTCCGACTCATAGCCGATCGTGTGCGGGGCGAGCGCCGCAGTGGAACCCGCGGCGAGGCTGGCCAGGCTGGTGTTACGCCACAGCCGTGTTTTACCCTCCGCCGCGGAGACCGTCACAGGAAGATCGGAGAAGTTCGACATGTACATCGTGCCGCTGAGCGCATTCTCCGGCACGCCCGCACCGTTGGCCTGTGAGGCGAACCGGGGGTCCCGCCAGGTGCCGGTCCATTCAGCGGCGGGGTCGATTTTCGAGTTTCCCCAGGTCTCTTTGTAGGACACGAGCGTGCGGTAGGCGGTTGCACTCGAGTCGGCCGATGGCTCGTAACGGGTGTGCCAGTACATTTCGTTGCCGGAGAGGAATTGCAGGTTCACCCCGGCATCGCGTGCCGCGGCCACATTGCTCCGTTGGGCCGCCGACCAATACTCGTCGTGGCCGACGGAGAGAAACACCTTGTGGTTCATCAGAGCCCCGCCGAACCGGTCGGTGTCGACACCACTGAAGTACGAAACGTCGTAGCCGTTCTTCTCCAGGAATCGCACCATCGGGTACTCGTTGCTGAAATAGAAGTCGCGTCCGTCCGGGCCACTTCGGGTGGTCACCGGTCGGTTGTAGCTGATCTTGTAAGCCCGGCCGTTCGAGGCACCCTGATAGAAATCAGAGCCACCGTAGGTGTTGTAGGCCTGCCAGGTGGGATCGGATGTCTGGAACAGCACGGCGGAGTGGCTGGCTGTGTTGCGCACGACGAAGGTGATGTGGCTGGAGTTCCCGTTGTCGTTTCTGGTCAACAAGGCGAAGTACACACCGGAAACGGCATCGGACGGAACAGCCCACGACGCCGAGACGTTCCAGTTGCCGCAGTCGTACAACTCGGTGGCGGCATCCGTGATGCACTGGGGCTGCGCTTGCGGGAGCGTGGCAGAAGGAGTGACATCGGCGATCTTTCGGGCACCGAGGCCTTGATACCAACCGGTACGGAAGATCTCAATCTTGTAAGCGTGGGCCGACGTGTCGACCTTGAACTGAACAGCCGTGCCGACGTTCACACTGATGTCGGTCGAGAACCCCTGGATGTCGGAGTCACCGGCGCCACTGATGTCCCAGACCGATGGGTCGGTGCCGGGAAGTGCGTTCTCGCAGAGGATCGGGTTCGCTGCCACACCGCAGCCCGTGGCCGCTTCTGCGGGCATCGCGGTGAAGGCGAGCAGCGAGCTCGAAAACAGCGCAATCACGAGGGTCGCGGATGTCACCCCCCAACGGGAGCGAGGGGAATCCGACTGCCGGGAGGGTCCACCGGGTGTTTCGAAATGCAACGACTGAGACACGATCGCTCCCCGGCACGTGGTCTGCCTGGAGCCGTTCGGGTAACGTCTCCCAGTCGCTGGCACCTCGTCTCGAGTTGCAAACGATGTGAGTGCCGTCCCAGCTGCGAGCGAAAATCAGGGGAAAAGCCAGGTATATCAAACCTGACTTTCGCTCACCTACTGAGATTGGCACAAAAGACCAAACCACACATACCCCCCTAACGAGGGGAGAATTGCGCGGGCTACCGCTTCTTCGACGCCTTCTCATCGATCGGCGCAGTGCCGGAAGCGCGCAGGTCGCGGTAGTAGGCGCGAGCCTCGGCCTGACGCTCCGCCTCGATGCCGCTCGAGATCGGGGCACGCAGGTGTTCCTGCGAGTAGCCGAAAGCGTCGACGAGATCTTGGGCGTGCGGGCGGATGCGGGCGATCAGCCGGTCGATGTATGCGGTGAGCGCCACGGCCCGCTGAGCCGACAGACGCCCGTTGATCAGGTACCAGGAGAGGTGCTTCTCGATCAGGCCGAGCCCGAACAGATCGCGCAGCCAGGTCAGCACCTGCTTGGTGCCGGCATCCGTCGTCGCATCGACAGCGCGTGTGAAGGCCTCCCACTGCAGCAGTTCACCATGAGCGCGCGCCGCTTCGATCAGCTGATTCTGCTGGGAGTTGAACAGGTCCGCCGCCTGCTTCTTCGGAAGCTTGCTCGCCGGACGCAGCACGGTCGCCGCAGCAGCGATCATGCTCTCGACCCGGTCAGTCAGCAGCTCACGCTGCACGGCGGTCTCTCGCAGCGCGCCAACGGATCGCGCCGTGGAGCCTCGGTCGGAAACGTTCTGGGTGAGACGGCGCAGGCCCGTGCCGTTGAAGGCACGGTCGGCGGCGTTCTTGACAACGTAGCGGGCAAGGGCACCGACATCCGCCGAGGCGAACTGCTTGCTGTAATCGGTGAGCAGGCGCTTGGCCACGAGCTGCAGCAGCACATTGTTGTCGCCCTCGAACGTGGCGTACACGTCGAGGTCGGCACGCAGCCCGACGAGGCGGTTCGCGGCGATGAAACCGGCTCCCCCACAGGCTTCGCGCGCCTCCTGAAGGGTGTCGAGTGCGTGCCAGGTTGAGAGCGGCTTGAGCACTGCGGCCAAGGTCTCGAGGTCTTGGCGGTCGTCGTCGGTGTCGGCCTTGCCACTGAACACTTCGTCGAACTTCACCAGGAACTCGTCGTGAGCGAACGTGGCCGCATACGTGGTGGCCAAGCGCGGCAGCAGCCGGCGCTGGTGCCGCTGGTAGTCGAGGATGACCTCTTCATCGGTGTCGCTGCCGGCCGTGAACTGGCGGCGCTGACCGGCGTAGGTGATGGCGATCGTGAGGCCGAGCGCGGACGCCGCAACCGCCGAGCCGTCGAGTGACACCCGGCCCTGCACCAGGGTGCCGAGCATGGTGAAGAAGCGTCGGCCGGGGCTGTGGATCGAGCTCGTGTAGCTGCCGTCGGGGGCAACGTCGCTGTAGCGGTTGAGGAGGTTTTCGCGTGGAATCCGCACGTTCGTGAAGTGCAGACGACCATTGTCGATGCCGTTCAGGCCACCCTTCAATCCGTCGTCTTCCCCTCCGATCCCGGGCAGAAAGTCGCCGTTCTCGTCGCGGATCGGCGTGTAGAAGGCATGCACGCCGTGGTTCACGCCCTGCGTGATCAGCTGGGCGAAGACGACGGCGGCGATCCCGTCGTTCGCCGCGTTGCCGAGGAACTCTTTCCAGGCAGCCTTGAACGGCGTGTGAATGACGAACTCTTCGGTGTCGGGGTCATAGGTGGCGGTCGTGCCGATGCTCGCGACATCCGAACCGTGACCGATCTCGGTCATGGCGAACGCCCCGGGAGTCTTGAGGCTCATGATGTCGGGCAGGAGGGCGTCGTGGTGCTTCTGGGTGCCGAGGTGCAGCACGGCGGCGCCGAACAGGCCCCACTGCACGCCGCCCTTGATCTGCAGGCTCGGGTCGGCGGTGACGAGTTCTTCGAAGCCGGCAATGTTTCCGCCATGGTCGTCGTGGCCGCCGACGGAGGCCGGGAAGGCGCGGTGCACGTGGCCGTTGTCGGCGAGGACCTGCATCTGGGCGAAGACGCGGGCGCGGTGCTCGGGCATCGACTGGCCTTCGATGCGCTGCATCTCGGGCTGCGCGGTGAGTTTGCGGGCGGCGAGACGTACGTCGGCCCAGGTGCCGAGGAGCATGCGGCCGAGCTGCTCGAGGTCGACGTGCGGCGCGGTCGGGTCGCCGGCAATCTTGATCGGGCCGGTGTTGACGTTCGGGTCGACGGCCGCGGTTGTGCTGGCCGTCTTTTCGGTGCCTGAGGCAGCGGAGGCCGCTGCCGACTTGGGGGAACGGGGGGCGGGGCGCTGTGCGGTATCAACCATCGTCGGTCCTCTTCTTTCACGCGGTGCTGTCGTTGCCTGCTGTGCACCCACGTTAGGCGCGGCTCGAACGCGGCGGAAATAGTGCGTGAGACGGCGACAAAGAAGTATGCCGTGCGCGGCATCCGTTCTGTAGGTTTCCTCAGGTCGACGAGTCTGAGCAGGTCGTACTTCTACAAAACGGATGCCGTACGAGGGGCCAGGATCGCCTGCCCGGCCACTGCTCTGACGCACGACACGCTAGTTCGCGCGCCACACTACTGTGCAGTGCGTGCTACCGTGACTGCAGATTGAGGGAGGCCGAATGGATACAACACAGTTGTTGAAGGGCGTGCTGGATGTCGCGGTGCTCGCGGTGGTTCAACATGAGGATGGGTACGGCTACGACATCGTGCGGCGGCTACGCGACGCCGGGCTCGGCGAAGTGGGTGACGCCTCGGTGTACGGCACACTGCGCAGACTCTATGCGGCGGGCGCGCTGTCGAGCTACGTGGTGCCGTCCGAGGACGGCCCTCATCGCAAGTACTACGCGATAAACCCGGAAGGCACCCAGATGCTCGCCCAACAGCGGCAGATCTGGGGGCACTTCGCGACGGCGATGACGCAATTGCTGGCCGAACCCGCGCCTCTACAGAAACCTGTGATTCGGAAGATTGGGGAGAAGATATGAGCGACACCGCGACACTCTTGGACGCCGAGGTAGCGGCCTTCGCCGCCGCGATCCGGACGTATCTCGATGATCTTCCGGCTGAGGATGTTGACGATCTGACGGGCGGCCTCGAGGCCGATCTCTTGGAGCAGGCTTCTGACCAGGACGGAGCTTTGACGCTCGGCGACCCCGAGCTGTACGCCGCAGAGTTGCGCGCTTCAGCGGGGTTTTCTGAGCGCCGTGCCTTGGTTCCGCCGAAGCGGCGGTGGCGCGATCACGCTGCCGATGCGCGTGAGGAATTTGTGCGGCGGGTTCGGGCAACACCGGTTGGGGCGTGGCTCATTGACTTCTTTGTCGCGTTGCGTCCGGTGTGGTGGCTGCTCCGCGGTTGGGCGATTTATCAGGCGGCCACGTTCTTCTTCGGGTCACGTCCGCTCAGCACCGCCGGACTACCCCTTCTTCTCGCTGCCGTCGTTGTCAGCGTTCAGTGGGGGCGGGGAAAATGGGTGCCGACACCCTGGCTGAGAATGGTGCGGACTCTCGTCAGCATCATCAGCATCATCGCACTGCCGTTCATGCTCGCCGTCGTTTTCAACGATGTCAGGGTCCACTATTCCGCCAGTTCGTCACCTTCCCCAGATCTGGACGGGCTCTGGATTGATGGCAACAGGGTGGGCAACATCTTTGCCTACGACGCCAATGGCGATCCGCTGACCGGTGTGCAGCTCTTCGACCAAGCCGGTGACCCGCTCACAACCGTCGGCTCCGCATATGTTGGTCAAAACTATGACCAAACCTATTACTCGGGGAACAGCCTCTCGACCGTGCCGTTTGCCGGGGCCTATGGCGGCCGCGGCTGGAACGTGTTCCCGCTTCAGGTTGTGAAAGATCCCCACGGCGGCGAACCGAACGTGGAGAAAGCGAAAGCCGCGGCAGCCCCCTTTGCGAAGGTGCCGCCTCTCCCGGAAACTCGAACGCCCGCGCCGACATCTGAGCCGACGCCTACTCTCGCGCCACCAACGGTGACCGATTCGACTCAGCCCGCCGCCGAGCAGCAGCCGACGCAATGACCAAGCAGGAGCGCATCCTCTTCGTCGACATCACGTATCTCGTCACCGAAGCTCTCGAAGCTCTCGGACGGGAGAATCAGGCGCTCGCCGACGCCGACGCATCCGTCGACTGAACGCAGAGGAGGAGATTTTGCGCCACGCCGCCCCAACCTGTCGGTTGGTGGCGGCGAGTCGCAGAATCTCCTCCGTTACGTGCGGCCTAGGCCGAGCGCTGATAGGCGCGGAACGCCCGCGTCGACAGCCAGGCCATCACGATGGCCAGCGCCGCCAGCATCCCGAGGTGCGCCCAGATCGTTGCCCAGTCCGGCACGGCCTGCAACGCCTGCCGCGCCACGATGACCGCCCATTCGACCGGGTTGTAGGCCGCGGCGGTCGCCACCCAGGAGGCCGACAGGCTCGTCTGCATCAGCGCGCTGCTGAGAAAGATCAGCGGAATGGAGATCATTTGCGAGATCCCGATGAGCACGTTCTGATTGCGGGCAAGCAGGGCCGCCGCGTTCGACAGGGCCGAGAAGATGGCCGTCAGCAGCATCGCAGCGACGACCATGAGCAGGATGCCGGCTGCTCCCCCCTCGAATCGCGCCCCGAACAGCCACGCGACGCCGACGACGATCAGAGTCTGAATCAGGGTGAGGATCGCCTGATACGCCAGCGTTGACACCATCAGCGCGCCCCGATTCGTCGGGGAGGTGAGCAGGCGGTCCATCACGCCACGGTCCATGTCTTGGATGTAGGTGGTGCCGGCCCAGGCACTGCCGAACAACGCCATCATCATCACGATTCCGGGCGTGAGGAACTCGAGATAGCTTTCTCCCCCGGTGAAGCCGGGGATGTCGACGACCGATTTGAAGAGCTGGCCGAACAGGAGCAGCCAGATCATGGGCTGCACCAGGTTCAAGACCAGAAACGCAGGGATGCGCCAGGCCGCGCGCAACTGGCGGGCGGTGAGAATTCCGGTGTGGGTGACGGCGGTTGCGATGCTCATGATGCACTCTCCTCTGCGAGTTCTACGGCGGGAATGGCCCCGCTGTTCGCGTGGGCACGGGCGAAACTGTGCCCGGTGTGACGCAGGTACACGTCGTCCAGGCTGGGACGGGCGACGGTGGCGGATGCCACGCGCAGGTTTGCCGCGTCGAGGGTGGCGAGGGCGAGCGGCAAAGCCGTCGCGCCGTCGTCCGCCCGGGCGCGGAGCGTGCGCCCCTCGAGCGTTAGCTCGAGAAAGGCCGGCACCCGTTCGAGTGCGGCGCGGGCGGCGGGCAGGTCAGCGGTTTCCCGCAGATCCACCACGACGGCATCGCCACGCAGGCCGCTCTTCAGCTCATCGGGTGTGCCTTCGGCGACGATGCGGCCGCGGTCGACGATCGCGAGCCGGTTGGCCAGGCGGTCGGCCTCCTCGAGGTAATGGGTGGTGAGCAGAACCGTCATCTGCTCCTGCCGGGCCATCCGCTCGATCTCTGCCCACATCTCGGCGCGGGCTTCGGGGTCGAGCCCGGTGGTCGGCTCATCGAGAAACAGCACGGCCGGCCGGTGCATCAGGCCGAGCGCCACGTCGAGTTTGCGGGCCATGCCGCCCGAATAGGTTTTCACCTGGCGCTTGGCCGCGCTCTCGAGAGCGAACCGGCCAAGCAGCTCGTCGGCCCGCGCATGGGCAGCCTTCGCACTCATACCGTGCAGGCGCCCGGCGAGCACCAGGTTTTCGAAGCCCGTGTCCATCGGGTCCGAGACCTGCTTTTGGGCGACGAATCCGATGGCGTGGCGCACCTGCTCCGGATGCTTGCCCACGTCGATCCCGGCGACCATCGCAGTTCCCGAGTCGGCGCGTGACAATGTCGACAGAATCTTCACAGTGGTGGACTTGCCGGCTCCGTTCGGGCCCAGCAGGCCGAAAATGGTTCCGGCTTCGGCCTGGAAACTCAGTCCGTCGAGGGCACGGATCGGCGGCTTGCCGCGTCCGCCTGAATAGGTTTTGACCAGATCGGTCGCATGAAGCGCCAGATCTGTCTGTGATGTAGCCATGAGGCTCCTCCTTGGGGGTGGGAGCGCTCCGGTGTGAGATGCGGTTGGGTGCGGTGCATGAGCGTGCGGTCAGCTCTAAACTGACAGCACGCTCTGAGGCGACTGTTGACGCAGAATTCAGCTCACGCTGGAACGACTCGGATGTGAGGTGGCTCGGATGTTGGCGCATCCGGGCCACCGTTTTTATGGGTGGCTGTTGAGTTGTGTGCGGGTCAGGGCGCGGGGTCGGCGTCCTCCTTGTGCGTACGGAGGCCGGGGCTGCCGAATTCGGGATCGCCGAAAATCTCGGCGCCAAACTCGGCCTGAATATCCGCCGCAGTGCGGCCTTCCCCGAGAAGCTCGTGCAGGCGCGTCCAGATCTGCATCCCGCCGAAACTGCCGTTCGCGAACCGCTCGACCGACGATGCAACGAAATCGCGTTCCGCGGTCATGATCGCGACGCGGTAGTCGAACTCGATCAGGAACAGTTCGGGAAGACTCTGCATGAGGGCCGTCGCACGTTGGTCGGCTCGGGCAGCCAGCTCGACGCCCAGCCGGTCGAGTCGTTCCTGCAACAAGCCAATGGCGTCGGCGGGCGGAAGCATGGGCATCAGCGAGAGTCCGGTCTCGAACGCCGGGTACTCCTTGACCGGCTGGGCCAGCAGCTCGCTGAGCCATTCTCTCGACTCGACGCGGCCGGCATCCGTGATCGCATAGACAATGCGCTCTGGCCGATTGCCCTCGCGCTCCGTGTGACTCGCCTCGATGAGCTGGTGCTTCTCGAGCGATTTGATCACCGCGTAGAGCGAACCGAAGTTCAGCTTGATGCTGTCTTCTTTTCCGCGCTCCCGCAGGTTGGTGGTCATCTCGTACGGGTACATCGGGCGCTCCCACAGGCACGACAGTACGGCCAGGGCCAATGGGTTCGAAATCACTCGCTTCGACATACTCACCTCCAAATACTTCACTCAGAGTATTCCGCACCGAGTGCTCTGTCAAGAGCATCTGGCGACGGTTATGAGGGGACGCGCGGATGTCGGTGCCAGCCGATATTCTCGCCTCATGACTCGTTATGCAGCTCTGCTACGTGGTGTGAATGTCGGCGGAATCAACCTGAAGATGGCCGACGTTGCCGCGCTGTTTTCGGGCCTCGGACTCGACAACGTGAAGACCGTGTTGGCGACCGGGAATGTGTTGTTCGACTCTCCCCTCTCAGCCGCTGAGCTCAAGCCGCAGATTGAGGCGGCCCTCGGCGAGCGATTCGGCTACGAGGCGTGGGTGCACGTGCTCGACGTGGAGACGATCGGGCGCATCATCGAGGACTTTCCGTTCGAGGCCGAACGCGAGGGGTGGCATCCGTATGTCATCTTCACCCTCGACCCGGCCCTGGCCGCCGAACTGCTCACCTGGCAAGACAAGCTGGATGCGCAGTTCGAGAGCATCCGGCCCGGCGACGGGGTCATCTACTGGACCGTTGAACGCGGCAATACCCTCGGCAGCACGTTTTCGAAGGAGACGGCGCGCGCCAAGCACAAGGCGACCACGACGACGCGCAATCTGCGCACACTGCAGAAACTGGTGCGCTAATGGCGGTGGAACGGGAGCTGCTCGTGTTCGGAAGTGCCGCCGAATGGCGCGCCTGGCTCGAGGCTCATGCCGCCAAATCGCCCGGGGTGCAACTGGCGATCGGCAAGAAGGGGTCGGGGATACCGAGCGTCAGCTATCTGGAGGCGCTCGAGGAAGCCCTCTGTTTCGGCTGGATTGACGGGCAGCGCAACCGACTCGATGAGACGCACTTTCGCCAGCTCTACACTCCGCGCGGTCCGCGCAGCATCTGGTCGCAGATCAACCGGGACCGGGTGCAAGCCCTCATCGACGCGGGACGAATGACCCCGGCCGGCTTGGCGGAGATCGACCGGGCGAAGTCCGATGGCCGGTGGGATGCCGCCTATGCGCCCGCGAGCACCGCCGTCGTTCCCGACGACCTGGCTGCCGCTCTCTCCGCCTCGCCAACAGCATTGGCACTGTTCGAACAGTTGGACAGCGCGAATCGGTTCGCGATCCTGTTTCGGATTGCGAACGTCAAGCGTGCCGAGACGCGTGAGCGCAAGATCGTGACGTATGTCGAGATGCTTGCGCGTGGCGAGACGATCTATCCGCGGAAGGTGTGAGGCCCGACGCGCCGATCCCTCCGCGAAAAAGGAGACAGCGCTACTACAGCGCCGGGACGAATGCGCCCGCCGCCACCACATCGATGACCTTCTGCCCGTAGGACTCCAGTTTTTTCGCACCGATTCCGGTGATGCCATCGAGGTCGCCGAGCGACGCCGGCTTCGCGGCGGCGATCGCGATCAGGGTGGCATCGCCGAAGACGATGTAGGCGGGAACCCCCTGCTCGCGCGACTCGGCCGAGCGCCAGGCGCGCAGCGCTTCGAAGAGCTCCTCGTCGGCGGGCGACAGGTCGGCGGCTTTCGCCTTGCTCGAACTGCGGGACGAGCGAGCGCCGCGCTCCGCACGTTCGGCACGCTCCGGCTCGTGCCGCAGCTGCACGGCGTGGTTGCCGGCAAGCACCTCGGCCGCGGCATCCGTCACCGCCAGCACACCGTACTCACCATGGGTCGCGATGAGCCCCTGCGCGAGAAGCTGTCGCACGACGCCGCGCCACTGCTGGTCGCTGAGGTCGGAGCCGATGTTCCACGTGGCGAGCTGGTCGTGCCCGTGCTGGGTGACGCGCGGGGTGACTTTTCCGCGCAGGATGTCGACCAGGTGTCCGGCGCCGAAGCGCTGATTGCGCTCGCGCAGCAGGCGCACGATCGTGGAGAGCAGCTTCTGGGCCGGAATCGTGCCGTCCCAGGCGGCCGGCGGGGTGATGCAGGTGTCGCAGTTACCGCAGGGCTCGCTCTGCTGACCGAAGTAGCGCAGCAGATTGACGCGGCGGCAGTCCACGGTCTCGCAGAGCGCGAGCATGGCGTCGAGGTGCGCGGACAGCTTGCGGCGGTGCGCGAGGTCGCCCGGCGACTCGTCGATCATGCGTCGCTGCTGCACGACGTCCTGCAGGCCGTAGGTGAGCCATCCGGTCGACGGCAGACCGTCACGACCGGCGCGACCGGTCTCCTGGTAGTACCCCTCGACGCTCTTCGGCAGGTCGATGTGGGCGACGAAGCGCACATCGGGCTTGTCGATGCCCATGCCGAACGCGATGGTGGCGACGATGATCACGCCGTCTTCGCGCAGGAATCGGGCCTGGTTGCGGGCGCGCACCCGGGCGTCGAGTCCCGCGTGGTACGGCAGGGCGTTGAGACCGCTGGCCTGCAAGAACTCGGCGGTCGCCTCGACGCTCTTGCGGCTGAGCGCGTAGACGATTCCCGCGTCATCGGGGTGCTCGGTCTTGATGAAGCTGAGCAGCTGCTTGCGCGGCTCGGCCTTGTTGACGATGCGGTACTGGATGTTCGGCCGGTCGAAGCTGGCGACGAAGTGCTTCGCCTGCTCCATCTGCAGCCGGGAGGTGATCTCCTGGTGCGTCGCATCCGTCGCCGTGGCGGTGAGCGCGATGCGCGGCACATCGGGCCAGCGGTCGGCCAGCTCGGACAGCGCGAGATAGTCGGGCCGAAAGTCGTGGCCCCACTGCGACACACAGTGGGCTTCGTCGATGGCGAAGAGTGCGATCTCGCCGCGGTCGAGAAACCGCTTGGTCGACTCGAGCGAGAGACGCTCGGGTGCGACATACAGGAGGTCGAGGTTGCCGGCGATGTAGTCGCGCTCCACCTGATTTCGGGACTCGGCGTCCTGGCTGGAGTTCAAGAATGCAGCGCGCACGCCGACGGCGGTGAGCGCGTCGACCTGATCCTGCATGAGCGCAATCAGCGGGGACACGACGATACCGGTGCCCGGGCGCACGAGCGACGGGATCTGGTAGCAGAGGCTCTTACCGCCACCGGTCGGCATCAGCACGACGGCGTCGCCACCGCCGATGAGCTGGTCGATGATCGCGGCTTGCTCACCGCGGAACGAGTCGTAGCCGAAGACCGTGTGCAGCGCTTCGGCGGCGGTGGTGAACTTGGCGGTGGCCGGGTTGCGACGGATGTCGGCGGACGCGGCGTGTGATGCGGTGCCGTTGGGACCGCTGGGAGCACCAAAGCCCCCGGCCCGGCTGACCGGGGAGTCGGCGAAGTTCGGCGCCTGATAGGCGTCATCCGGGGGCGGCGGGGCCCCGTAGTACTCGGCATACCCGTCGTCGATGGGCGGCGGAACCTCGTTCGGATCCCACGGAATTTCGTCGTTCCAACTCACCGGGCAAGCCTACCGGCGCGCCCCTGAACGACTGCTGCTCGGCGTGAGGCTGTGCACGCGTCACGAACTCCGGAGCCTGTGCACGCGCCCTGCACGCCAACGACCGCGCACCCGGCGATACGGCACTTGACAGCAAATCAAGATCGGACGTAGTCTTTTACGATTGTAAAATAGATCTACGAGGAGGCGATCGTGCCGGAACCTACCGATCCGCGGGCGATCCGGTCGCGCGCCGCGCTCCTGGCCATAGCTGAGCAGCTTCTCGGTGAAGCGCGCGCCGACGAGTTGACCATCACCGAGGTGGCCTCGCGAGCCGGAGTGAGCCGGCCCACGTTTTACCAGCATTTTGCAGATGTGCCTGCCCTCATTGCGGCCGCAGTTGTCGCGGACCTCGAGGCATCCTTCGCCCGGAGCGACGCACAGCTCACGGACCAAGCCGGTGTCGAGTTCTTGCGCGGCACAATTCGAATGCTCCTTGAGCACGTCTCCCTCCGGCGCGAGGTGTACCGGCGTGTGCTTCGGGGCTCGAGTAGCTATGTCGTGCTGTCTGCGGCGGTCGGATATATCTCCACCCGCATGAGCGAGCACGTGCTCGGCGCTCATCTCGCCCCAGGAAGTCGAGCTGACGACGATCGGATCACTTCAATCGCAGCGGGGTCGACCTGGCTGGTGCTGCAGTGGCTCGAGACGGACTTCCCCGGGCGCGACACCCCCGAGGCGTTCGCGGAACACCTGTCCGACCTGATGCTCACCCTCGCCGGGGTTCCCGACACCCTCCGCAGCTGACCGAGCAGCGACATCCGTTTTCTCACACCTCCCCACACACGCATTCGAAAGTAAAGTTATGGCCCTTCTCCGTTCAGTTGCCCGCGCGCGCCGCGGGCTCACGCTGCCGAAACCCTTCGCGATTGTCGTCTTGATCGCCCTGAGCATCATCCCGCTGATCTACGCTGCTGCCCTGATCTGGTCGAACAACGACCCCGTCGGCAATATCGGCAATGTGCCCGCGGCGATCGTAAACCTCGACGCCGGAGCGACTGTCGAGGACAGCGCCGGAAGCTCGAGCTCGATCCAGCTCGGTGACGACGTCGTCTCGGCGCTCGTCGACGCGAACGGTGACAGCAAAGAAGGCTTCGGGTGGACGGTCACCGACGCCGACAAGGCCAAAGCGGGACTGGCACGCGGTGACTATCTGGCCGTGCTCACGATCCCGGCCGATTTCTCAGCAAACGCGACCTCGCCGGCGACGGTTGAGCCGACCGGCGCGAACGCGGCCAAACAGGGCATGCTCTCGATCACGACAAACGATGCAACGAACTACATCACCGGAAGCATGGCCCAGTCGCTGGGCAACACTCTGGTGCGGAATCTCGCAGACACGGTCTCGTCGACATATCTCGAAAACGTCTACCTCGGTTTCACCACCGTGCACGACAGCATCGCCGACGCCGCAGAGGGTGCGGCCACCCTCGCCAACGGCACCAGCGAACTCTCGACCGGCGCATCCGCCCTCGCCGATGGCGCATCGACGCTCGCCATCGGTGCGGGGAAACTCAACAGTGGGCTGGGCCAGATCTCCTCGGCAACGGATGCGCTTCCCGCCGGGCTCTCCGCTTTGAACGCCGGCATCGGCCAAGCCACCACCGGCGCAACCGACCTCAGCACCGGCCTGGCGACCCTGCAGGGTGGAACGTCGTCCCTGGCCGTCGGCGCCGATCGCGCGCTGACCGGCGGAACCCAGCTCTCGGACAGGCTCGACACCCTCGATACCGCGACACCGACGCTCGCTGCGGGCGCCGCGCAGGTCGCCAGCTCCCTCGACCAACTCGTCGTCGGCTACAACACCATGACCGATCCGCAGCGTGCCACCGCGCTTCAGCAGCTCGACACCGCCGCCCACCAGGTCTCCGATGGAGCCGGAACCGTGAGCAGCAGCGTCTCCGCCCTGGATGCCGGGGCGGAAGCCTTGGTCGGATCAGCGAGTGAAGGCACCGGGCTGAGCGCCCTGGCCTCCGGCGCCGCAGATGTTCGGGACGGAACCCTCGCCGCGAGCGAAGGTGCGACAACTCTCGCCGCCGGACTCGGCAGCCTCAACACGGGATTCGATGGCTTGACCGTGAAACTCACGACGTTAGTCTCGTCGATCACGACCGCGGCGAGCAGCAGCAGCAGCCTCGCCACGGGGGCGGACACCCTCAAGTCCGGTGCCTCCTCTGCAGCCGACGGCGCACACCAGGTCGACGACGGCGCACACACCCTCTCGACCGGGCTCGCCGACGGTGTACTGAAGATTCCGACCTACACGAACACGCAAGCAAACCAGCTTGGCAACGTTGCCGCCGCCCCCATCGCGCTCGATGCCGAGCGGGAGAATGCTGTCGCGCTCTACGGCGCCGGTCTCGCTCCGTATTTTCTGTCGTTGGGACTGTGGATCGGCAGCCTTGCGGTGTTCTTCATGCGCCCGGCGCTCAACACGCGCCTCGTCGGTTCACGCTTGCCGTTGTGGTTGGTTGCGTTGCGCTCTTATCTTCCGAACGCGCTCATCGCCGTCGTGCAAGCGACGCTTGCTGTGCTCGCAGTGAAGTTCGCCGTCGGCATCGACATCGTGAACCTCCCCGCAACGTTCGGAATTGCGATCCTTGCATCGCTCACCTTCATGGCCATCAATCAAGCACTCATCGCGCTCCTCGGTGCGCCCGGCAGATTCGTCGGCTTGCTGTTCGTCGTTCTGCAGCTCAGCGCCGCCGGGGGAACCTATCCCATCCAGACCGCGGCCCCTTTCTTCCAGGCGTTGCACAACTATCTGCCCCTCACCGACGCCGTGCAGTCATTCCGTACTTTGATTGCCGGCGGCACGCTCGGAGTCGGCCCCTGGGTGTGGAGTCTCGTCTTCTGGGCGATCGGTGCGCTCGTCGCGATTGGCATCGCGGCCTTCGTCACCCGGCGACGCCTGAACCGCAATGAATCTCTCGAAGCGACACCCGTCGCGCTGGCCAAGGTCGCGCTGCTCTGATGCCGACCAACTAGTCACCGAAGCCGACAAACGGCCCGCTACCCCCTTGGGTGGCGGGCCGTTTGTCGTTGTCGGCACGAGTTCACGCGACCGGAGATCGAGCCTGTCGAGATCTGGTGACCGGGTCTCGAGATCGGCGAACGAGGTCTCGACAGGCTCGACCAGCGAAATGGGCAGGCTGCGGATGCGATCAGGCTCGGCGGTAGGTCAGGAAACGGTAGTCGAGACCGGAACGCGAGGTGTGCCATCCGAGGCCTGCATCAGACTCAGCGAGATCCGACGCGGACGGGTCGGACACCGTCAAGGTCCAGGAAGCGTCGATCGTGGGCGCCACGGTGTCGCCGTCGAACCTCGCGCGCAGCTCAGTCACCTCGAGGCGATCGGCCAGGGGCAGCGCGAGGGCGAAGATCTCGGCGCCTCCGATCACCCAGACCGAATCGTCGGCGGCGTGCGCGAGAGCAAGCGCCTCATCAAGCGAGTGCATGGTGTCGGCACCCTCTGCAGCCCATTCGGGCTGGCGGGTGATCACGATGTTGCGCCGGCCTGGGAGCGGGCGAAACCGCGGCGGCAGCGAGTCCCAGGTCTTGCGCCCCATGATCACCGCGCCATCCTTCGTCACCTCTTTGAAATGCGCGAGGTCTTCGGGCACATGCCAGGGCATGACGCCGTCTTTGCCGATCACTCCGCCGTCAGACTCGGCCCAGATCAGCCCGATCATCAGACAGCGACCGCGCCGCGGATGGCGGGGTGGTGCTGGTAGTTCTCAATCACGAGATCGTCGTACTCGTAGTCGAAGATGCTGTCGCGTTTCTGAGCGATGCGCAGTTGTGGGGCAGGGAACGGCTCCCGGCTGAGCTGCTCGGTCACCTGCTCGACATGGTTGTCGTAGATGTGGCAGTCGCCGCCGGTCCAGACGAACTCGCCGAGTTCGAGGCCGACCTGCTCGGCAACCAGCTGGGTGAGCAGCGCGTAGCTGGCGATGTTGAACGGCACTCCGAGGAAGAGGTCGGCGCTGCGCTGGTAGAGCTGGCAAGAGAGCTTGCCGTCGGCGACATAGAACTGGAACAGGGCGTGGCACGGGGCCAGCGCCATGTCGGGGATGTCCGCCACATTCCAGGCAGACACAATCAGTCGACGGGAATCCGGCGTAGTGGTGATCGCCTCGATCACCTCGGAGATCTGGTCGATGTGACCGCCATCCGGCGTGGGCCAGGAACGCCACTGCACACCGTAGACCGGGCCCAGATCGCCGTCGGCATCCGCCCACTCGTCCCAGATCGTCACACCCTTGTCGCGGAGCCACTCCACGTTGCTTTCGCCACGCAGGAACCAGAGCAGTTCGTAGGCGATCGACTTGAAGTGCACCCGCTTGGTGGTGATCAGCGGGAATCCCTCGGCGAGGTCGAATCGCAATTGGCGGCCGAAGACGCTGCGCGTGCCGGTTCCGGTGCGATCGGTCTTCTGAGCTCCGTTGGCGAGGGTGTCGCGCAGGAGGTCTTCGTAGGGGGTGGGGATCGTCGAAGTCACCTTGTAATCGTAACTGGGGATGTACGGGGTCGGCTGGATGCTGGGCGGGCGACGTGCGTGGATGGGCGCGTTCAAAGATGAAAAGACGAAAAACTCGGGGGCGCCGCCGGATGGCTCCATGGGCTGCGCCCATGGAGGCCCGTTCGCCACACCCCAGCCCCTGGAGCCAACCGTCGGCGCAGTAGCGGGACGTGCGAGCTTCGCCGCCCGAAATACGAAGGACAACAAGGCGACTTGCTCGTCAGGATGTGGGTGAGGAGGGGGCGAATCCGCCCCCTCCTCAGGTTAGAAAAGAGTTACTTCGTGGACGGAGTCTCTTCGGGTGGAGTGTTGGTCGGGGCCGCCGGCGGCTTCCTGCGACCGACCACCAGCAGAGTGACCAGAGTGGCCGCCAGCACCGCAGCCACCGCAGCCCCGATCCAGAGCACGTCGCCGAGGGCGGCGTTCTCGGGAGCCGGCGCCGGTGTCGCGGCATCCGTCTGCGTGGGTTTGGCGGCAGATCCGCCCGATGCGGTTCCGCCACAATTCGGCGGCGTCGAGGTGCCCTCGGCGAGCTGCTGGTCGGCGTTCGGCTGCCAGGTGAAGCTGAAGTCCCCCGAGATCGAGTGACCATCCGTCGAGACGACCTGCCAGACGACCGTGTACTCCCCTGGCTCGCCGAGTTGAGCCTCCATCTCCAGCGTCGGCCCGAAGACCGTCACACAGCCGTCACCGTAATAGAGCGGTGAGGCGGCATCCGCCGGCCCCGAGATCTGCATTGCCATGCCGGATCCCACTCCGTCAAGGTTCAGCAGATTGTCATTCGTCGTCACCTGGAAGACGGGCGGCTGCTCGGTCACGACTGCGCCGGCCGCCGGTGTCGTGCTGATCACCGAGTTGTGTGCCGATGCCGGGCTCGCCGGACCGGCCAGCACCGATCCGACGAGCACCGCACCGGCCATCGCCAGGCCGACGACCCAGGTGCCGACAATCCGGGTGCCGACAATCCGGGCACGAGCGTGTCGCCGTGCGTGTGATCGCATGCCGACAGCCTAGGCCGAGGTCTTGCGGCGCGCGGTGACCGCGAGCACAACGCCGACGGCACCGACGATCAGTCCGCTGATGCCGAGCACGCGGGCCACCACATCATCGGATGCCGCGTCAGCGTGAGTCTCGTTTGCTGCCGATTCCTCGGACTCCGCTCCTCCGTGGCCGCCGTGCCCCTCGCCCTCTGCGACTGCCGCGGTGACCGCGATCGCGGGTGCGGGGTGATCTGGCTCAGAACCGTCGGCCTTCGGAGCCTGGTTCCAGTTCGTCTCGCCGACCTCGCAGGTCTGCAGAATCGGGAATTCGAGCGTGCTGCCCGCGGCATCGGCGGGGAGCTGCATGCTGAGCGCGAAGGTGTCGCGCAGACCGTCGGGGAACGGAGTCTTCGCGGTGTAGACGACCTGCCCGAGGCGCGTGCTGATGGTGTTGCCGGCACCGTCGGTGATCGGCTTCGTCAGATCGACGTCAACCTTTGAGACATCCCAGCCGGGGTTGACCGTCGGGGTGACGCTCGTGATCTGTTCCGGGATCGAGATCGCCAGGGCCGTGGTGGCCGACCCGTCGCAGCCGTGCGGAAGGGCGAATGTCAGCACGGTGTACGAGCCGGCAGCGCTCGACGGCGAATCAACCGAGATGTGAGCGCTGGCGGAGAGCGGAACGGCGACGGCGAGCAGGGCGCCGGCCGCGAGGGTGGAGCCGGCGATGAGGGTGTTCTTGAGCTTCATTGAGTTGTCCTTGTGCGAATGAGCGCACCGAAGCCCCACGAATCGTGGGGAGGGTCAGGGTTATGCCTGCAGCCGGTTCGGTGCGTGCGGGAAGGGTCTGATCTGTGTGGCCCGACCGAAGTCAGGCGAAGCTCAGAGCCGGCGGCCCGCGATGCCGCATTCGGGAGAAGACAAGCGCAAGGTCACGCGGTGTGAACACGCGTGCGGTCGTCGCCGCCGAGCGGGGAATGGCGGGCAGCGTCGCGCCGGCCAGCGCCCCGGCGAGCGCCGTGAACAGTGAACGGATGCCGAGGCGCACGGTGTCGAACAGACCCCAGAACGCAGACTCGCCGTGGCGCAGCGCCACAATGGTGATCAGGGCGGCAACGGCGTGGGCCACCCACATCCAGACCGCATCATGCCCGGCAGCGTGACCAACCGGTGCGGAGCCCAGACCAACCAGGACGCCGATCGGGCCGTGCTCGTGTGCCCCGTTTCCGGCCGTGCCGGCCGACGCGGAGGCGGGCGACACGGTCAGTGCGCCACCGGGCGCACCGAACGAGAAGAGCCCGTGAAAGATCAACTGGCTGATCAGCACCGACACGGCCATCCGCGCGAGCGACAGGGTGCGCCCGGCCAGGCCGATGCAGACGATTCCGGCGAAAGCGAGAGAAAGAACGACAGCCACGATGCTCGGAACAGCGCCGCCGGCCAGTGCGTGCGAGAGGCCCGCCACAAAAGTGGAGAACAGGGCGACAATCCAGCCGCGGGCGAATCGCGCCCAGCGTGTGCCCATCGTCGTCTCCTCGTGCAGTGGTCTCTCCAGCCTATCGGGCACGAGAAGGCGAGTCTCACGAACGAGTGATGGGGCCCGCGCACCGCGAGGCCCCATCATCCGTCGCTACTGAACTACCAGAGAACGAGCACGCTCGGCCCGGAGGTTGACGCCTTGACGGTGTCAGATCCGGCGTAGTCCGCGGTGATCGAGTGAATCCCCGCGTTCAACTTGGGGAGGTTGAGTTTCACCTTTCCCTTGTCGGAGGCCTTCAAGGTCACCGTGGCGATCGTGCTGTCGCCATCCTTGATCGTGACCTTTCCGGTCGGAACCACGCCGTCGGCCGTGACCGTGAGCGTGTACTGCACCGTTGACTTGTGCTGGGCCAGCAGTTTGCTCAGCGAACCAGAGGTGCTGCTTGCTGCCTTGGGCGGCTCCGGAACACTGAACGTGATCGGCACCTGCACGGTCGTGCCGGTCGTGTCGACGGTGACGGTCAGTGCCGAGGCACCCGACGCACCGGCGGGAATGGTGACGCTGACGGTTGCCCGGCCCACCTCATCCGTCGTGTCGACGATGGCCGGATCGATCGGCGCCGAACCGAGCGCGACCCCGCCGAGCGACACGGTGGCTGTGGTGCCGACCGGCTCGCCCGCGCTGAAGAGCATCGATGACAGTCCGAGCGTCACCACGTCGCCGGCGCTGTAGCCGTCGGCGTCAGGCGCACTGAGGGTGACCCCGACGGCGCGTTGCGCGTAGTCCGGAGACGCCGTGCCCACCGCTTTGAAGTAGTCGACCATCGATTGCAGGTCGACCTTGCCGGAGTCGGCCTTGGCTGTTCCCGCAGCGAAGGTGAGGAAGTTGTCACCGCCGGATGCGAGGAACGAGTTCACGGTCACCGTGTGGCTCTCGCCCGACGTGATCTCCACGCCGTTCAAGAACATGTGGGTGATGCGGGAACCGGCGGCGGCCGTCGGGTCGTAGGTGTAGTTCAGACCCTTCGAGACGCCGAGCCGCAGGAACGGTCGGCTTGCGCCGCTCGGCTGCCACTGCTCTTCGAGAACCTGCTTCAGTTGTGCCCCGGTCAGTTTCATCGTGACCAACGTGTTGGCGAAGGGCTGAACGCTCGCCGCCTCCTTGTAGGTCAGATTTCCGTTGGGATCGGTCGCCCCACTCGATGCGAATTTCATGTCGGTGCGGAGACCGCCGGGGTTCATGAACGCGATCTCGGCGCCGGCCGTCTGAGTGGCCAGCAGCTGGGCGTCGGCGACGAAGTTTCCGAGCGTCGACTCACCACCCCGATTCTCGGTTCCCGCCGTTTGCCGGGCCCGGTTGAAGTCGGCCGTGATATCTCCGACCTTCACCGAACCGAGCTCGTTGGCTGCCGCCGTCGCTGCCGCCACGATCGGCGTCACCGCCGGGTCGGCCGGGTACAGCGCGACCGGAGGCACCGCCGCCGTGTTCATCAGCGGCAGAATCTGGTTGCTGATCGCCAGCAGCTCCTTCGTCTCGGGGTTCACCGACAGGTTCATCAGGCCGATCTTCTCGCCGTACTGACCGGCCGAGATGACGGGACGCCCATTGATCACGTGGTTGTAGGCGAGGTGCGTGTGTCCGGAGACGATCGCGTTGACGTCGCCGTCGACCCCGTTCACAATCCGGCCGAACGCCGAATCATCGGTGGCCGAGCTGAGCGCCGTCGTTGCCGCACCTTCGTGCACCAGCAGAATGACGACATCCGCTTCACCGTTGTCCGGGTTGCCGTCACGCAGGGCGTCGGCCACTCGGTTGGTCTCGGTGGTGACGTCGCGGATCTCCAGGTTTGCGATGCCGGCCGGGCTCACCAGGGAGGGAAGCTCGTTCGTCACCGCCCCGATGAAGCCCACCGAGACGCCGTTGAAGGTCTCAACGAAGTACTCAGGAAGGGCCGGCTTGCCGGTCGTCTTGTCGTAGACGTTGGCACCGAGATACTCCCAGTTCGCCCGCGGAATCACCCGGTCGGTGAGGTCGGCAAAGCCCTGGTCGAACTCGTGGTTGCCCACAGAGCTGACGTCGAGTCCTGCGGCGTTCAGCACGTCGATCGTCGGGTTGTCCTGCTGGATGAACGACGTGAACGTGGATGCCCCAATGAGGTCGCCGGCCGCCGCGAAGACGGTGTTCGGGTTCTGCGCTCTGATCTGCTTGACCGCGCCGGAGAGCACCGCGCCGCCGCCAGAGGGCGAGGCCTGTTCGATGCGACCGTGGAAGTCGTTGGTGGTGACGACATTGATGTCGACCGGAACCACTTCCTGCGAGATGCCGACAACGATCGGGTCGTGATCGCTTGAGCGATACGGGGTTGCGGACTCCGTGGCTTTGAACGCGAAGCCGCGATCGCCCCACTCCGACGAGTTGATCCCCCAGACACCAGTCCCGGTGATCGAGGCGGCCAGCGCCGGCGTCGCAATCGAGTGATCGAGCGAGCCGAGCTCACCGTCGAACGTGTAGGTGTACTGATCGGAGGCTTTCGCCGGAACCAGGTCAACGTAGCCGGCATCCGCGAACACCTGCAGCGGGTCTTCCTGCGCGTAGGCGTTGAAGTCGCCGAGCAGCAACACATTCTCACTGCCGGATGACGCCTTCAACGTGTCGACGAAACTCACGACCGCGTGGGCTTGGGCGGTGCGCTCGGTGTTGAACTGACCCTGGCCGTCGGCCGGCTCGGTTCCAGTTCCGCTCTTCGACTTGAAGTGGTTGGCCACGACCGTGAGGGTCTTCTGCCCGGCGGTGAACGTCTGGGCGATCGGCTCCCTGGCGATGTTCCAGACCGCTTCATCGATCTGCGTCTGGCTGGCTCCAACCGGTGTGAGTGCGGCCTTCTTGTAGATGATCGCGGTCGTGATGAAGTCGGTGATCGCTGCATCGTTCAGCGCTGCCGGAGTGGGCACGTAGGCCCAGACGTCGCTGCCGGCGGCGGCGTTCAAACCGCTCACCAGGTCGGCGAGCGCCGTGTCGATCGGCTGGCCGAACTTGATCGAATTCTCGATCTCCATCAGGCTGACGACTTCGGCGTCGAGGCCGTTGATTGCCGCGACGATCTTCGATTTTTGGATGTCGAACTGCGCCTGGGTGGTGGCGCCGCGCGCTGCCGAGTTGACGCTCTTCAACGTGGTGAAGTAGTTGAACACGTTGAACGAGGCGGCCTGGATGTCACCTCCGACAGCTGGCGGGGCGCCGGGGCGCGGGTTGGTCGGCTCGAACGTCGGCTTGTAGGCCGCGTCGCTGGCGTCGTCGATGGGAACCACCGGCTGGAGGCGCCAGTCGTCGAACCCGTACGACAGCACAAGCTGCTCGGGGAAGTCGACCATGTCACCGACACGCACGACGGTGTCGGTGGTGAAGTAGGGCTGCTCGCCCAGGTGCGCCTTGTTGCCGACCTGGATGCTGTAGCCGTCGTCGAGGAACAACCGGTTAGCCCGGTTCGCCGCGGCAATCGCCGTGGCTTCTGCGCCCGGACGCACCTGTTCGGTGCTCTTGACGAGCGGGTCGCTGCCGGCCGAGAGCCAGAGCGTGCCGAAGTTGAAGAGCTGATGGCTTGAGCTGAGTCGGTAGGTTCCGGTGGGCGCGACGAGCATGCTTTCGAACTGCTCACGGTCTGCGCCGACGACGGTGTCGGGCAGGGCTGTCGCTGCCGGCACTCCGACCCCGGCCGTCACGACTTCGACGGCTCCGGCGGCGGAACCGGTGACCTGAGTGAGGCCAAAGTTTTCAACGACGGGACCCGTCACTCTCACCAGATCGCCGATGGCGAAGGTGGGTGTGACCGCGCCGACGGCGACAAAGACGCCGTCGGAGACGCCGGGAGTCGCATCCGTTTCTCCCCCGGAACCCGCAGTTTGGATGTAGACGCCGTTGTAGCCGCCGACTCGGTGGTCGGCGGTGACCACGCCCTCGACGGTGACGACGGTGCCGACGAGGGGGCTTGACGAGCCCGGACCTTGAACGTCGGCGATGGTGTGAGTGACCTCTGCGGCGTGCGCCGGAGCGGCGACGAGGGCAGTGAGACCGAGGGTGGCGGCGGTGGCCAGGGCAATGGCCGTTGTGCGCCCGCCCCTCGCTAGGAATCGTGAGTGTTCTGCGCTGCTGGTTCTCTGGCCCGGCATGTCGGGCGAACCGTGGGTGGAGTGTTTCAAGACCGTGTACTCCTCGCTAATCGAACGTCCTTGTGGAACGCGTGTATCGAACGGGTTGAGTTGCGTGTTTCGAGTTACCAATCCCCTGAACCGAGCGACCCATGCATGGGTCACACCCGTTCAGGGGTAGCCAGAGTCTAGGGATGACCCGCAACCGGGGCTAGACAATCACTGGACTGTTTGCCTGCTCTTAAGTTGGCGGCCAGCACACGGGGCACGGATGCGTCGCCGACGTCGGCGGCTCAGCGAGGGTTGCGGCGATCATCTGATCCCGCTTGTCGTGCTGTGTTCGCCTCATCCGAGCGTCGCAAGGGGGACTCCCAGGCGACTGTGGCACAATTGAAAGGTTGGTCGCTTGGTATGATGCCGGGCGCCTCCACGACCACAACTCCCGTTTGACGTTTTACGGGCAGCTGTTCGACATGTCGGTGCCACACGTAGCCGCGCGCATCGCGATCTGAATCGAGGAAGTTTGAAGTTCATCGTTGGGGAAACCCTCGTCTATCCGCACCACGGTGCGGTCACCATCACTGAACTCTCCACGATCACGCTGAAAGGCGTCGCCCAGCCGGCGATGACTTTGAGGGTGCACTCGTCGCAGCTCGTCATCCAGCTTCCGATCGCGAACGCTGAGCTTGTCGGAGTGCGCGACGTCATCGACGCCGCAGGGCTCGAAGAGGTCTACAAGGTGCTGCGCGATCCGTTCACCGAGGAAGCCACGAACTGGAGCCGCCGTTTCAAGGCGAACCAGGAGAAGATGGCCAGTGACAGCGTCACCCGCGTCGCCGAGGTTGTTCGCGACCTGTGGCGCCGCGAGCAGGACGGCGGCGTTTCGGCCGGCGAGAAGCGGATGCTCGCCAAGTCGCGACAGCTGCTCGAGTCCGAGCTGGCGTTGGCGCTCGGCACGTCGTCTGAAGACACCGTCATTGCGCTCGACGACGTGCTCAACGGCGCGATCACCGAGCCGGTGCTCACCGAAACGGCTTAGACCGGCGTAGAGAAGAAGAGGCCTGCCTCCACGGATTGACCGTGGCGGCAGGCCTCTTTCATTGCCGTTCCGCAAGACGCCCGCAGAATTCTATGGATCGAGCCAGAACCTCGAAGGAGTCAGTGCGTCTGGGCCAGCGCTTCGACGACAAGGTCGGCAACGAGCGCAGGCTCCTCACTGGCCGGCAAGAAGCTCGGGCCGGGGATCGTGATCACGTGGATGCGCGGGCATCCTTCGAAGGTGCGCCGCTCCTCTGTGGTCATGCCGCCGTCGCCGCTTTCGCCGTGCACGACCCAGGCGGGCACCTCGGCTTCGCACAGTCGTGACGCGACGGAGCCGTGGCGGTCCAAGTACCGCAGATAGCGGTGGAATGCCTTTCGCATAAATCGCGGATCGTTCTTGTGAAACTCACTGACGAGCTCATCACAGCGGTCCGGGGGCAGCGGTCTCTCCTTGACCGCGCCGGGAATGAGTTTCAACATCGCGACATATGGCAGGTGGCCGAACACGCGGCTGAGCCGATCGAGGGCGCGGAAGAATCTCGCCTCGTCCTCGCGCGAGAAACAGGGACCCAACAGCACAAGCGGCCCCGAAAACGCACCCGACGCTGCCATCTCAAGCGCCACGTTGGCCCCAATACTGTGGCCGACCACCGCATCGCAGCCGATGTCGGCAGCCAGCTCACTCGCGAGCCGCGCATAGTTCTCGATGCTGACGTCGTCGGGAGCGGGACTGCCCCCGTGCCCCGGCAATGTTGCTGCGACCAGCCGAACGCCGACCAACTTCGGCTCAGCCATCAGCTCCTGATAGAACACCGCAGTGCACATGCCGCCGGGCAGGAGAAGCACTGAGTGGCCGGCCTCTGCCGGTCCAGACTCGAGGAGGTCCCAGTTCCAGCGTTCGAGGTTCATCCGCTGCTCCGTTCACCCGGTACGCGTGTCTTACATTTCACGTTAGCAAGGCACGTGTGAATGCAGAAGGCGCGCGTTGACTCATGGAGAACCGCAGTGCAGCTGCCTCCGTTGCCTCAGGTGAACCTCCGTTTCGGCCCGGTTTGCGAGTGGGCTTCAACTCACCCCGCGCAGGTCTGGAGTGTTGCGTAGAGTGCTGCATATGGCTCTCACCCAGTACTACGTCGCGTCCTCGATCGACGGTTTCATCGCCGACGACAACGATCGCCTGGAATGGCTGCTTCAATTCGACTTCGAGACCTTTCAGGCCCTCTATGACGAGTTTCTCAGCGGCGTCGGAGCCATCATCATGGGCTCCACCACCTATGAGTACATCGTCGGCGACGGCACCGACGAATGGGCCTACGGAGCTTTCCCCGTCTGGGTGCTGACCTCCCGCGAGCTCACGGCCGTGCCGGGCGCGGACATCCGTTTCTTTCACGGCGACGTCGCGGCTGCGCACGCCGAGGCGCTCAGCGCGGCTGCCGGCAAGAACGTCTGGGTGATGGGCGGCGGAGTCGTCGCCGCGCAGTTCGCCGATGCCGGCCTGCTCGATGAGCTGAAACTCACGATCGTTCCGGTCGTGTTGGGGTCAGGCAAACGGTTGTTGCCGCTCGGGACCCCGACGGCGCCCCTCGAACTCGCACACACGACATCGTTTGAGAATGGTGCGATCGAGCTGGTCTACCGAATGACGTAAATGCTGCACGACGCAGACTGCGGGGCGTCCAATGGACGCCCCGCAGGCTACGTGTCGCACGTTCCCGGCTGCAAACCCGAATTGCAGCCGAGCACGGATGCGTACCGCTAACGGCACACGGGCAACATCTGAAGCGTAGGGGTGAGCGGCACAATTGCGAAAGCAACGCGTCGGCGCGTCGCGCGAATCGAGACGCTCTTTTGCGCACCTGGTCACGGGTTTCTCTCGCCCAGGCATGAAAAAGGGCACCCACCGTGACGGTGGATGCCCCTTTTCTCTCAGAACCTAGAGGTTCGCGAGGGCCCTGACTGACGAGTCGCCGGGAACGGCGTTGGCGTAGCTGGCGTCGATCTCGGCGCGGCCGAGAAGCTCGTCCATGCGACGCTGACGCTGCTTCGGGATGAGCGTGACAACGGTACCGGTCTTGCCCGCACGGCCGGTGCGGCCAGCGCGGTGCAGGTAGGTCTTGTACTCGTCGGGGGCATCGGCCTGGATGACCAGGTCGATGTCGTCGACGTGGATGCCGCGGGCTGCGACATCCGTTGCCACAAGCACGTTCACGCGGCCGCTGGTCAGCAACGCGAGGTTGCGGGTACGGCGGGCCTGGTTCAGGTCGCCGTGCAGGCTGGTGGCCTTGATTCCTGCATCTTCGAGCTGGTCAGCAAGCTGCTCAGCGTAGGCGCGGGTGCGGCTGAAGATCAGCGTCTTGCCATCGCGGTTGGAGAGCTGCTCGATGATGGCGCTCTTGTCGCGGTGCTCGACAACCAGAACCTTGTGGTCGATGGTCGAGGAGGCCTGGTCTTCACCGGCGACCTCGTGCACAGACGGGTTGGTCAGGAACTGCTTGACCAGGGTGGCAACACCCTTGTCGAGCGTGGCCGAGAAGAGAAGCTTCTGGCCGCCCTTCTTGGTCTGGTTGAGGATGCGCTGCACCGGCTCGAGGAAGCCCAGGTCGCACATGTGGTCGGCCTCGTCGAGCACGGTGATGCTGACCTGGCTGAGGTCGAGCTTGCCCTGGTCGATGAGGTCTTCGATGCGGCCAGGGGTGCCGATGATGATGTCGACGCCGCGCTGCAGAGCGCTGACCTGACGGTACTGCGGAACTCCGCCGTAGACCTGCGTGGTGAAGAGGCCGACGCTGCGTGCGATGGGCTGCACGGTGCGGTCGATCTGCAGCGCGAGCTCGCGGGTCGGGGCAAGGATCAGCGCGCGGGGCTTGCGGCCCTGCTGGCGGTTCTTGCTTCCCTCGTTCTCCATCAGCTTCTCCACGAGGGGAGCGCCGAAGGCGATGGTCTTGCCGGAGCCGGTGCGGCCGCGGCCGAGCACGTCGCGGCCGGCGAGCACGTCGGGGATGGTGGCAGCCTGGATCGGGAACGGGCTGGCCGCACCGAGCAGTCCGAGCTCGCGCACGATGTTGCCACCGAGGCCGAGGTCGGCAAAGCTGACGCCGACGACATCGGATGCCGTCGTGGCCTGCGCTTCGAGGCGCTCCAGAACCACGTCTTCTTCGGCGGTGAAGCGGGGCTTGTCTTCGCGGCTCGGGTAGAACTTGCTGTCGCCGCTGCTGCTCATGCTCGGGCGGTCGCTGTTGAAGTCGCGACGCGGGGCGCGGTCGCTGCCGTAGGACGGACGCTCCGTGCGGGCCGGACGGTCACCGTACGACGGGCGCTCGGTGCGTGCCGGGCGGTCGTTGTTGTAGGCCGGACGGTCAGTGCGCGGGGCGCGGTCGCCATAGGAGGGACGCTCGGTGCGAGCCGGACGGTCGCCGTAGGACGGACGCTCGGTGCGAGCCGGGCGGTCGTTGTTGTACGCCGGACGGTCAGTGCGCGGAGCACGGTCGCCATAGGAGGGACGCTCGGTACGGGCCGGACGGTCACCGTATGACGGGCGGTCGTTGTTGTACGCCGGACGATCGGTGCGCGGGGCACGGTCACCGTAGGACGGACGCTCGGTGCGAGCCGGGCGGTCACCGTACGACGGACGGTCGTTGTTGTACGCCGGACGGTCGGTGCGCGGAGCACGGTCACCGTACGAGGGACGCTCGGTGCGGGCCGGACGGTCACCGTACGACGGTCGGTCGTTGTTGTACGCCGGACGATCGGTGCGCGGGGCACGGTCGCCGTACGACGGACGCTCGGTGCGAGCCGGGCGGTCGTTGTTGTAGGCCGGACGGTCAGTGCGCGGGGCACGGTCGCCGTACGAGGGACGCTCGGTACGGGCCGGACGGTCACCGTACGACGGACGGTCGTTGTTGTACGCCGGACGGTCAGTGCGCGGAGCACGGTCGCCGTAGGACGGACGCTCACCACGGGCCGGGCGGTCGTTGTTGTATGCGGGGCGGTCGGTGCGCGGAGCACGGTCGCCACGGTCGTTGTTGTAGGCCGGGCGCTCGGTGCGGGCTCCACCATAGGCGGGACGCTCTGAGCGGTCGTTGCCGTAAGCCGGACGGTCGCCGGCGGGGCGGGACGCGGAGCGGGTTGCACGCTCGTCGGCGTTCCAGCGCTGCTTCTTGGGGGCGCCTTCGTCAGCGCGGAAACCGCGGTGGCTCGGGCTCTTGCTGCCCGTCTTGGGGGCGCCGCCCCGTGAACCACCGGAGTGGTTAGGATCGAAATTCTTGGCCGCGCGACCGACGGCAGGCTTCTTGCTCTTAGGCATAGAGGTATTTCTGGGTTGTGTTGAGTACATGGCAAACGGCGCCGCTTCTGCGACGCAACCTGAGAACCCGGGCAGTCAATGGCCGGGACCGTTCACATACAGTGATTTCCACCAGCGGATTACTGATGAACCGGCCCACCTGACTTACAAACCCATCCGCGCAAACAAAAACCGCACGGTGTCAAGAGCCGACTTGTCTACGTTACCGGATGGAAGCTGAAAAGTCACTGGCAACATCCGCCCGCACCGCTCGTCGGTTACTGCGGGCGACGAGGAATCAGACAGCTCGGCGAGCCGACGGGGATGCTACCGACGGGCGACGAGGGCAGCCCTGAACTGGGATCGAGCGAGAAAACGCTCACCTCGTTCGAGAGCTGATTCGCCACGAAAAGCCATTCTCCAAGCTGCAGATGGTGCCGCGGCCAGTTTCCGCCGCAGTCGACGTCGCCGATGAGTTCGAGCCGCGCACCCTCGTTCTGCACCTCAAGCGTCGAAAGCCGGTTGGAGCCGCGCACCGTGACGTAGACGCGTGTACCCGCCTCGTTGAGCGAGATCTCGGCCGCCGAATCCGTCGACTGGGCGCCGGCGATGGTGGCCGGGATGCGGCCGCGCACGTCGAGGATTCCATCGGAGTCTTGACCGATCACGATGGCTTCGATCGAGTATTCGGTGACGACGTAGACGTGGCCGCTCGGGTGAACGGTGAGGTGACGCGGGCCGGTTCCGGCGCCGAGTGGCAGCTCCTGGGTGAGAATCAGGCCGGTTCCGGCGGTGGCAGAGCCAGTCGGTTCGACCCGCCAGACGCGCAGAATATCAAAACCCAGGTCGGTCGTGAGGATGCGTCCATCGGGAAGCAGCGCCGTGGCGTGTGCCCTCGACTGCCGGTCAGCGCCCGGATAGGGGTCGGTGGCCGCTGCCGCGCTCTGCCGCGAGACGATCACGCCGTCGGCATCGAGCTCGTAGAACAGCACGGCCCCGTCGCCCCAGCAGGTGACGACGAGAAAGCGGCCCTCTGGGTCGACGAAGACGTGGCACGCCGCGGGGCCGGCCGGCCATTCCGCGCCGATGGGTTCAAGCGCGGTTTCTGCGACCCGACGAAAGGCCTGCACGGTCCCGTCGACCTCGAGGACGGCGTAGATCAGGGAGAGAGTGGGATGCGCGGCCATGAAAGAGGGGGAGCCGGCCACCACCGCAGTCACCGACGCAGGCTCTGCCGCACCGGGCGCCCTGCCGAGCGCCGAGATCCCTGGTGCCGTTCCCGTCGGGCTGGTGTAGCCGCCACACCAGAGCGAGAGAACAGGAAGGGCTGTTGACTGGTCGACCATATCCGCCATCCTTCCGCATCTTCGCCCGTCACCTCGTCACGACGCCGCGCCACGCTTGAACGAAACCTCCATGAAATCTCCGCCACCTAGTCTGGGCGCATGGCACTGACGATCAGCATCGAGTCACCCCGTCAACCCGAGGTCGAGACCCTGGTGCGGTTGAGCGCAGATTTTGCTCACGCCCTCTATCCCCCTGAGACCAACTTTCTACTGGGTGTTGAGAAACTCGACCACTCGGACGTCTCGGTGTATCTGGCGAGAGATGAGGACGCCCGCGCCCTCGGCATGGCCGCTCTCGTGCTGTCGATTTCGACTGAGGAGACGGCGAATGGCGCCGTCCACGGCGCAGATCACGGCGCGGCCAGAGTCACCGCCGAGCTCAAGAGCCTCTTCGTTCATCCCGACGGACGCAGCCAGGGCGTCGCTGCGACATTGCTCGACCGGATCGAATCCGATGCCCGGGACGCAGGCGCCGTCGAACTCATGCTCGAAACCGGTCCGCTGCACAGCGCAGCACTGCGCCTCTACCGAAAGCGCGGCTATCAGGAGATACCGCTCTTCGGTGAGTACATCGGCGCCACTCAGAGTCTGTGCTTCGCGAAGTCGCTCTGAGCAGGGCCAGACTCCCGCTGATTCGCTGGCGTGCCCAGCGGCCCTCTAGTCTCGACTCATTCATATCAAGAGGGAACCCGGAGTCCGCGTGAATAATGTTCGTCCCAGCCTAGGATCTGGCAGCCGCCGCGTCCGGGTTCTGGCGATCGTGGGCGCCGTCACCCTGATGCTTGCGGGCACCGGCATGCTCACCGGTTTTCATGTGCCGACTCACCCCGTGGTGCAGACGGATCCGACTACGACCGGCAGCGAACTGATGACCGACGAGATCATCGGCATCCGCACGTTCACCCCGCCGGCCGACATCGATGTGGCGGCCGATGTCGTCTACGACATCCTCGCCGACKGAACGATGCTCACCCTCGACGTGTGCTCACCCGCCGCTGGCGCCCTGCGGCCGGCTGTCGTCTCGATTCACGGCGGCAGCTGGGCGCGCGGTGACAAGGCGAGCAGCGACTGGCGGGCGGTCTGCCTCTGGCTGGCCTCGACCGGTTTCGTCGCCTATTCGGTGAACTATCGCTTGGCTCCTGCCGCCCCGTTCCCGGCAGCCATCGAGGATGTCTCGCGCGCGGTCGAGTGGATCAGAGCGCCGGAGAACGCCACGACCTACGGCATCGACCCCGATCGAATCGGCGTGTTCGGCGGCTCTGCCGGAGGCAACTTGGACGCGCTGCTCGGCGCCCGCGGAACGGGGAGTTGGACGACGGGATCGCGCGTCGCATCCGTCGCCGTCTTGTCGGCGCCATTCGACCTGCGCGAGGCAGCAGTCGCCGCTGGCGAGGCAACACGGCGGAACACCTGGACGACGGCGGCGAGCACCCCGCCCGGCGCGGCGGTTCCTGCTGCCCCGGCCGCGGCCGCAGCGGCGCTGACCGGCGATCTGCGGCGAATCACTTTGCGCTACCTCGGCTGCAGCACGCTGACCGACTGCGAGGCCGCGCGGGCCGCATCGGCAATAGGTGCAGCGGATGCCGACGATCCGCCGGTCTTCATCGGCACCGCCTCCGAGGAATTCATGCCGCTGACTCAGGCGACCGGCTACGCCGCCCATCTCGAGAAGGTTGGCGTCGTGCACACCCTGGTCGAGGTGCCAGGCGCCGCGCATTCGATCGGGATTCTCGACGAGCCGATGCGGGCCACCGTCGCCGCCTTTCTGCACAGCACGCTCGGCCGGTAGCGGGGAGCGGGTTCGCTCCGAGCGCTGTCAGCGAAAACCGCAACTGTCACCGAATCACGCACGATCTGTGCGGCTCTTACTGACACCCCGCCAGATCTTGCGGTTTTCGCGACACCCCGGACGGGGGACGCAGCCGTGCGTCTGGAATCGCAGACAGCACCCGGTTCGGATTGATTGCCTGAGCCGTCTGCGTAGTGTCGAATCAGAGTATGACCTTCTCCGCAGCATCCGTCACCGTGGGCACTGGCCCCGTCAGCTTCGCCGACGTCGTGGCCGTCGCCCGCCACAACGCCCCTCTTACTCTTGACCCGACGGCACTCGCCGGCGTCGCCGCGACCCGGCGCATCATCGACGATCTGGCCAGCGACGTTGACCCGCACTACGGAATCTCCACCGGCTTCGGCGCCCTCGCCACCACCTTCATCACCTCCGACCGCCGCGCCCAGCTGCAGGCCAGTCTCGTGCGCTCGCACGCGGCCGGCAGCGGCCCGGAGATCGAGCGCGAGGTCGTGCGCGCGCTCATGCTTCTGCGCCTCTCGACCCTGATGACCGGTCGCACCGGCGTGCGCCCGGCCACCGCCGAGACCTACGCCGCCGTGCTCAACGCCGGGATCACGCCGGTCGTGCGCGAATATGGTTCGCTCGGCTGTTCGGGTGACCTCGCGCCGCTCGCGCACTGTGCGCTCGCGATCATGGGCGAGGGCGAAGTCCGGGATGCCGAGGGCACGTTCATGGATGCCGGACAGGCCCTCGCCGCGGCCGGCATCACCCCCGTCGTACTCGCTGAGAAGGAGGGTCTTGCCCTCATCAACGGCACCGACGGCATGCTCGGCATGCTCGTGCTCGCGCTCGCTGACCTCGCCATGCTGCTCTCGACCGCCGACATCGCCGCTGCGATGAGCGTCGAAGCGTTGCTCGGCACCGACGCCGTTTTCGCCGCCGACCTGCAGGCTCTTCGCCCACAGCTCGGCCAAGGTGAGAGTGCCGCCAACCTGCGCGCCCTGCTCGGCGACTCCCCCCTGGTGGCGAGCCACGCCGGCCCGTGGGACACCACGGTTCAGGATGCCTACTCGCTGCGCTGCTCGCCGCAGGTGCACGGCGCCGCCCGCGACACCGCGAGCCACGCCGCCCTGATTGCCGGCCGCGAGCTTTCCAGCGCGGTCGACAACCCCGTCGTCACCCTCGACGGCCGGGTCGAGTCGAACGGCAACTTCCACGGCGCCCCCGTCGCCTACGTGCTCGACTTTCTGGCCATCGCCGCGGCGGATGTCGCGAGCATGAGCGAGCGTCGCACCGACCGCCACCTCGACGTCTCGCGCAACAAGGGGCTCCCGCCGTTCCTCGCGCACGAGGTCGGCGTCGACTCCGGACTGATGATTGCGCAGTACACGGCTGCCGGGATCGTCTCGGAGCTCAAGCGACTGGCCGTGCCGGCATCCGTCGACTCGATTCCGTCGTCGGCCATGCAGGAAGACCACGTGTCGATGGGTTGGGCCGGCGCGCGCAAGCTGCGCAAGTCGATCGACGGCCTCGGCCGGGTGCTCGCCATCGAAGTGATGACCGCCGCGCGGTCGCTCGACCTGCGCGCCCCGCTGTTGCCTGGCCCGGCGACCGGCGCTGTGCGCGATCTCGTGCGCACCGTCGCCGAGGGCCCCGGCAGCGACCGTTTTCTCTCGCCGGAGATCGAGGCGATCGTCGGTCTCGTGCAGTCTGGTGCGGTGCGGGATACCGCGGCGGGGGCCGTCGGCACTCTGCGCTAGCTCTTTCGCATCCGCGTTGGTAACTCCGGTAATCCGGCGCTATTACCCGCCGGCACCGGACTCCTTCGGCAGCCGCCGGTCGGATTACCGGAGTTAGCCACCAACCCTGCCGCTGTCCACCGGGGCCGAACTGCGAGGTTCAGCCTCGGCGCCCGTGGCTAACTCCGGTAATCCGCTCCCGCTGGCCTTCTTCCCCCGCGGAGCAATGCGGCGGATGCCGCTCGGCCTCCAGGATTACCGGAGTTAGCCACCGAAACACACACCGACGGGGACTAACACCAACGGGGTGGTGGATAGGGACTAGGCGACGCGACCGCGGATGCGCCGCGACAGTTCCGCCGCCACCTCCGCAATCTGCGCCGCCAGTTGCGGCCACTTCTCGGGCGGCACATTGCCGCGCGGAAAGGTGATCGCGATTCCGGCGGCCGGCCAGCCGACGTGATCACGCACGGAGACGGCGATCGACGCGAAGTCCGACGTCACCTCGCCGTCTTCGGTCGCGTAGCCGTCTTCACGCACCTGATTGAGGATGCGTTTGAGCTCTGAATAGCTGTGCGGAGCGTGCCCGTTGCGCTCGACGAAAGCCGAGGAATCCGGGTAGAGAGCCCGCAACTGCGCCGGTGGCAGGGTGGCCAGAAGTGCGCGACCGCTCGCCGTGAGGTGTCCGGGAAGACGGATACCGACATCCGTCACCAACCGGGGCCGGCGCGGCGCTCGCTCTTCGGCGATGTACAGCACGTCCCGGCCGTGCAGCACGGCGAGGTGCCCGGACTCGCCCAACCGGTCGACGAGACCGGCCAGCAGCGGCTGGCCGACCCGGCTGAGCGGCTCCTGGCGCGAGAATCCCGTGCTGAGTTCAAATGCCGCGATGCCGAGACCGTAGCGTTTCTCCTCGGGCAGATGCAGGGCGAACCCCCGCTCGGTGAGCACCGTCAGCAAGTGATAGACGCTCGAGCGCGGCAGATCGAGCGCCGTCGCAATGGAGGATGCCGGCACCGGACCACGCTGGGCCGCCAGATGCGACAGGATGCGCAGCGCATTGTCTGCCGCCGGAACCTTCGAATCAGCCATGATCACTCCTCAACACGCCTGGCCCGTCTGGGATCACAGATAGTAAGAGTCTATGGCCGCAACGCGGCGAGCGCAGCGGCTGTGCCCGCCGGCGCCCTGCGGAAAGGTACATGGAAGCGGGCGTGGAAGGGCGCGCGCGATCGCTTGTGTGGTGCAGATCGACCGTGGCATACTGGCGCAACGCCGGCCCGAACGGGTTGACCATCCATCACCCGAATGTGGATTTGCGGAGCAGGACCTCGATGAAGATTATCGCTCGAGTTATCCGACGGTTCGACGCCGGTCTCGGGCGTCGCGCTGCCTCCGTCTCGCTCACCGCCGTCGTGATCACAGCGCTCGTGCTCGGGTCTCCGTCGCTCGCACAAGCGGATGCGACGGATGCTCCGGATGCGACACATCTGGCGACTTCCGCGGCGACAACCAGTCCCACGCCGGCGCCTGATTCGGCGACATCCGTGCCCCCAGCTGCGGAGACATCCGCTCCGGCCGCGACTCCGACCGGGTCACCGAGCGACCAGCCGGCGGACCAGCCGGCTCCCGCCGACACTGCGCCGCCCGCCACTCCAGACCCCGTGCCGACGCTCATCCCGACCCCGGACCCGACGCCAACGCCGACACCTGCGCCGACGCCTTCAGTCACTCCCGTGCCGACGCCACCTGTGACCCCGACCCCTGAACCGACCACACTCCCCACGCCCACACCGACACCCACACCGACACCGACACCGACCCCCACACCCACGCCGACGCCGAGCAGCACCCCGACACCCACCCCGCCGTCAAGCGCTGCACCGGCCGCCCCCGCGACAGCGAACGCAGCAGCCGCAGCAGCATCTGCCCGCGAGGCCGTGCTGCGCGCCGCCGCTGCACGCTCGGCCGCGGCCGCGGCCGCGGCAACGGCGGCGCGCAACCAAACCGCCCTTCGCCAGGTAGCACTCACCCGGTCGGCGGCCATCGCATCGGCTCGGCTCGCCGTGACCACGGCGCAATCCGCCGTTAACGCCGCCCAATCGGCACTCGACAAGGCGACAGCCGACTTCAACTCGGCGACGGTGATGTCCGCCCGACTTCACGCCCTCGCCACGGACGCAGCGACGGCCAGCGAAGCCTCGAAGCGTGCGGTCGGAGCGTTGGTGCGCAGCCTCGCGCAGCGCCAGTCGGGCGCCGCGACAGCCGAGGTGTTGGTTGGCGACAGCGCAGCGGAGGATCTGCTCGACCAGCTCGGCAGCCTCGACCAACTGGCTCAGCTGTCGGGCAACCTCGACACGGTGCGAGAGCGCACCCTCGCGGCCGACAAGCGCGCCACCGAGCTGTTCGCCCAGGCGCAGACCGCCGACGAGTTGGCCCGCGGCATCCCGGTGCAGCAAGCGCGGGAGGCGTTGGCCGCTGCGCAAGCCGCTCTGGCCGCCGCGCGGGCCCAGTTGACCGCGCTGCTCACGAGCGGAATCAGTACCGGCTCTCCGCGTTCGCCCTTCTCAATGTCGTCAGCGTTCTCGCTGTTCAGCCTCCCGGATGCCGCCGACACCGGCCAGCTCAGCGACCAGGGCTGGATCTCCCCCGTCGTCGGAACGATCTCCGATGGGTTCGGCCCCCGCCCGGTTCTCCCCACCGCGGGGGTCGGTGAATTTCACTACGGAACCGACGTCGCCGCCGGCTGCGGCTCGCCGATTCGCGCCGCGACGGACGGAACCGTCGCATCCGCCGGACCGAACGGCACCCTCGGCAACTGGGTATTGATCAGCAATGGCGACGGCGTCGAGACCGGCTACGGTCACATCGCCGACGGTCTGACGCTCGTCGCGGTCGGCGATCCGGTCGCGGCCGGACAGGTCATCGCCGGGGTGGGCAGCACCGGAGCGTCCACCGGATGCCACCTGCACTTCGAGGTGCACCTCAACGGGGTCAGAGTGGATCCGCAGCCGTTCCTGGCGCAGCGCGGCGTGATCCTCGGCCAGGACTGATCAGACCGAGCGGCTGATCAGACCGATCGCCCGCCTTCGAAGTGGGCATCCGTGGCAGCATCCGCCGCGACGGCACGACGGATGCGCTCGGCATGGTTTCCGGGCAACTCCGGGAGCGCGTCGAGCCGAAACCAGGCCGCCTCGGAATTCTCCCCATCGGCGGGGAACGGCACCCCGCTCTCCCATCGGCAGCGGAAGACGAGGTCGAGATACTGAGCTCGATCGCCGTTGTCGTAGGTCAGCGGTTCGAGCACGTGCACCCAGACCAGACGTTCGACGGTTGCCACCACGTCGGCTTCTTCGAGAGTCTCGCGCGCCGCCGCATCCGCCGGTTCCTCGCCCGGGTCGATGATCCCGGTGACGGGCGTCCAGGCGCCGTTGTCGGCTCGACGCACGAGCAGCACTTCGTCGTCTCTCAACACCACCGCGGTCACCCCGCTCAACCAGAGCGGAGCTGAGCCGATCGACTGCCGGAGGTCGAGTACGAAATCTGGGGTGGCCATCCGCCGATCCTAACCGCCAACGACGAGATGAGGTGTCAGGGCATCACCAGCAGACGGATGCCGAGGGCGAGCATCGTGACGGCGATCGCGCCGTCGAGAATGCGCCACGACACCCGCTTGGAGAACAGGGGGCCGAGCAGGCGGGCGCCGAACCCGAGCACGGCGAACCAGACGAAGCTGGCCAGCACGGCGCCCAGGCCGAACAGCCAGCGCCCCTCGTCGCCGTGCGAGTTGGCGATCGAGCCGAGCAGCAACACCGTGTCGAGGTACACGTGCGGGTTCAGCCAGGTGAGGGCGAGTACCGTGAGGATCGCCGTGCGGAGCGACAGTCGCTCCCCGCCCGGACTGACTTCCAGCGAACCGGCGGTGAACGCGCGGCGTGCCGCGAGTAGTCCGTAGCCGATCAAGAATGCGGCACCGGCGAATCTGATCACGATCAGCGCGACCGGGAACCGCTCGATCACGAATCCGATTCCCGAGATGCCGAGCACGATCAGCACGGCATCGGAGAGTGCGCAAATCAGCACGATCGGCAGCACGTGCTCTCGGCGGATCCCCTGGCGCAGCACAAACGCGTTCTGCGCGCCGATCGCGACGATCAGCGACAGGCCCAGGCCGAAACCGGCCGCGAGCACGGGAAAAGAGAGAGTCAAGGCATCCACAATCGACCACGGTATGCCACCCGCGCGCGCGGTTCCAGCTCATCTTTCTGATGGATCATTAGCTTCTCTAATGTGAGATGAGAGGGTAGCGTTCGAGACATGAGCGAAAACCAGTGGATTCCGGTCGCCACCGGGGTGTTCCAGCGGCGCTACGGAGCGCTAGATGTCTCGGTGGTGGTGATCGAGGGCACACATGGCCTGATGCTGGTCGACACGCTCAGCAGTCCGGGCGAGGCTGACACACTGCTCGCCGATGTGGCCGAACATTTCGATACGCCCATCCGTTGGGTGGTCAACACCCACGCGCACTACGACCACACCTTTGGCAACCAGCGGCTGGGGCCGCAGTCGGCGCTGAACGCCGAGATTTTCGGGCACGCGCAGATCGAACGCCATTTCGCGGAGTATGAGGCGCCCCGTCTCGACGCTTATCTCGTCGACCCCGGCCGGGAGCCGGATCGGGAGTGGCACGGCGTCGTACTCACACCGCCGACGCACCCCGTCGCCGATCTCCTCCGCGTCGACCTCGGCGGCCGCGAGGTGCATCTCGTCCCGCTCCCTCCGGCCCACACCGACACCGACCTGGTGCTGTTCGTCCCCGATCAACGCGTCTGGATACTTGGCGACCTTGTCGAAGAATCGGGGCCGCCGATGTTCGGTTCCGGCAGTTTTCCGCTCGACTGGCCGGGCGTGCTCGCGTCAGTGCACGAGCAGATGGAGGAGGGCGACCTCGTCGTTCCGGGGCACGGACGCGTCATCGACCGCGGCTACGTCGGCCGCCAAGCGGCCGACCTGGCCCTGATCGCCGAACGAATCGTCGAGGCGCGGACCCTCGGCTTGAGCACCGCTGAGGCGCTCGCCCGTTACACGGACTGGCCGTTTCCGGTCGACGGGCTGCGGTTCGCATTCGACCGGGTTCTCTCTCCCTCCCACCAACACGATGCGGAGGACGACTGAGCATGGATCTTCAGCTGGAACAGCTCCGGGCCCTCGTCGCGGTCGTCGACAGTGGCACCTTCGATGCGGCGGCGAGCGCGCTGCGCGTCACCCCGTCGGCGATCAGCCAGCGCATCAAGGCACTCGAACTCGCCGTGGGACGTGTGCTGCTGCAGCGTGTCAAACCGGTCAAGCCGACGGCATCCGGGGAGGTCGTGCTGCGCCTCGCCCGCCAGTTCGCGCTGCTCGAAAATGATGCGCTCGCGACGCTCGACCCGCCCAGTGACCGGGCGGCGGATGCGGGCGGCCCGTTTTTGCGCATCCCGATCGTAATCAATTCGGATTCACTGGCGACCTGGGCGCTGCCGGCTCTCGCGCAGGTGCCGGCCGAGCACCGGGTCAGCTTCGACGTCTATCGGGAAGACCAGGACTACTCGACCGCGCGCCTGCGCGACGGCACGGTGATGGCCGCGATCACCTCGGTCGCCGACCCGGTGCAGGGCTGCATCGTGAGTCCGCTCGGCCGGATGCGCTACCGGCCGATGGCGAGCCCGGAGTTCGTCGCGACCTGGCTGCCGGGCGGACCGACGGTGGCCAACCTCGCGCTCGCACCGGTCGTGATCTACGACCGTACCGACGATCTGCAAGACCGGTACCTGCGCCAGCGCACCCGGCAGACCCTGCATCCGCCGCAGCATTTCATTCCGGCCTCGTCGGAATACGCCAGCGCGGTGCGGCTCGGCCTGGGCTGGGGAATGCTGCCCGACGCGCAGAGTGCGGCAGCGGAAGCGGCCGGTGAGCTGGTGGAATTCGACCCGGGCGCGTTCATCGATGTGGCGCTCTACTGGCAGCAGTGGAAGCTGCACTCCCGCACCCTCGCGGCGGTCGCCGAGGCGATCGCTGCGRCGGCGGCGGCGCACCTGCGCTGAGGCCGGGCGTTGCTCGCCCGCGCTGCATCGGTCGCGGTGCATCGAGCTTGCCCCGTGCGGTCGAGTTTGCGTGGCACACCGGGGAAACTCGACCGCAAGCCTCTAAGTCGGCGAGGGCGACGAGCTCAGGCGCCGGCGTCGAGGGCCGCGGCCTGCGTCAGATAGTCGCGGAGGGCGTCTTCGGGCAGCTCGTCGATGTTCTTCATCTTGAGGTGCCGGGTGTTGAAACCGGTTCCTTCCAGCCAGCCGTGGTCATCCGTCAGGCTCGCACCCCGCTCAAACGTGAGGGTGAGGTTCTTGTCATTGGTGGTCACAGTGGCGAGAGTGCGCTTGACGTGCCAGGCCGGGTTGCCGCTGCTGAGAACTTCGATGGCGTCGGGAACGGTCTCCTCGACGATCTGCCTGAGCTTCTCAAGAATCTCGCGATACTCGGGGGTGAGCTTGGTCTGAGCGAAATCATCGACGTCGCGGTTGCGCACAATACGTCTCCTTCTGAGTCAGGACGTTTGGTGGGTGCCCGAAGCAGCCAATTCAATCGAATGGGCGCCTCGGCACTGCCGCGAAGCTACAGGGCGAGGGCGGTGCCGTCAATGATTTCACCGCCGATGGCGCAGGTGGGACTCAGCCCGCTCGGCTGAGTCCCACCGTCGCTCAGGCCTGTGTCGTATGCGTCGGGTGGCCGCAGGACTCGTGATTGCGGTTCAGCCCCGCGAGCGAGATCGCACCGGCCGCGGAACCGGCGCCATTGGCGCTTGGCGCATCACCGGCTCCCGCCTCGTGAATGACTTTGCCGTCGACCATCGTGTACTTCACGGTCGCCCCACTCACCTCGGCGAGGGGGACACCCAGGAGGTCTCGGTCGAGGATGACGAGGTCGGCGCGCATGCCCGGCGCAATCCGGCCGGTTTCCTTCTCCTGAAAGAGCTGGAAGGCTCCCCCGCGGGTGTGCATTTCCAAGGACTCAGTGAGCGAGAGGCCTTGCTCGGCGTAGAGCGGCTCGCCGGTCTCCGAGCCGAGGCCGACCCGGTCGACCGCGGTCTGGATCTGGTTCCAGGGGCTGAGCGGGTCGATCGGCCAGTCCGATCCGCCGACCAGGTGAGCGCCCGCGTCTTGCAGTGAGYCGGCGGGGTAGGTGCCGAGGTGTCGCTCGGGGCCGACGTAGGGAGCCAGGGCGTCGATGGTGAACGTGTCTTGGACGGCCCACTGCAGCTGCATGCTGGCCAGCGCTCCGAGCTCGGCGAAACGCGGGCGGTCCTCCGGCGCCACGAACTGAATGTGCGCGATGGTGTGACGGCTGTCGCGCTTCCCGTTCTTGGTGCGAGCCTGCTCAAATCCGTCGAGGGTTGTGCGAACGGCGAGGTCGCCGATCGCGTGGGTGTGGATCTGCCAACCCGCGGCGTCGACGGCGACCGCAAGGTCGTTGAAGAGCTCGGGGGCGAAGTAAAGCGCCCCGCTCTGGTCCATGGGGGTCCCGTCAGGATTCTGATACGGCTCGACCATGGCCGCGGTCAATGCCGGGTACTCGGCGACGCCATCCATCATCACTTTGATCGTGCGCATGGTGAAGCGATCGACGTCGGCATAGCGCTTCTGCGAAGCCTGGATGGTCTCCACGGCCTCAGTGGGCACCTCGGCGAGCTCGGCAGGAATCCGGTAGGCGAAGCTCACGCGTTGATTCACCGTGCCATCGTTGATGAGGCCGGTGAGACGCTTGGCCGCCTTGTCGTCGCCGCTGGCTTCCATGAAGCTGGTGATCCCGTTCGCCGCGAGTTTTGCATAGCTCGCGGTGTAGGCGCGGGCGAGCTGTTCCTCGGTGTGCTTCGGCATGGCGCTCTGCACGAGTACCTGCGCGTTGTCCTTGAACAGCCCGGTCGGCCCGTCGGCGTCCATGACGATTTCTCCGCCCGTCGGGTTCGGAGTGTTGGCGTCCACTCCCGCCAGTTCAAGGGCACGGCTGTTCGCCCAGCCGTTGTGAAAGTCAGATCCCTGCAGAAAGATCGGCCGCTTCGTGGGCAGGGTGTCCAGGAATTTGCGGTGCGCGACCGCACCGACGAGTCCGGTCGGGTTCCAGTCGGCGACCCTGAGCCAGGAATTCGGGTCTGCGGGGTCTTCGGCATCATTCTCGATGACCTGGGTGAGGTAGGCGAGCAGTTCGTCGACGGTGCCCGTGGCATTGTCGAGACTGGGGGAGAGCGCGCTCTCCGCGCCGCCCAACGAGTGAAGATGCCCGTCGTGGATGCCCGGCATGACGAAGCCGCCCTTGGCGTCAATCACCTCGGTGTTGTGGTCGCTGAAGGCCTTGAGATCGGCGATGCTGCCGACCGCGAGGATCGTGCCGTCGGCAGCGATCGCCACCGCTTCTGCTGTTCGCTTCGGGTCTCCGGTCCAGACCTTCCCGCCGGTGATCAGCGTCTTCGCCTTGTCCGCATTCCGCGCCCCCGCGCCGTTCATGTTGACCGCCAGGGTTACTCCACCGGCGACCACCACCGCTCCCAATGCGCCGAGGCCGAGCGCAGTTCGGCGAGAGATCTTTCCGCCACCTGCCGACTGCGTGGTGGGTTCCGAGGGGGTGCCCTGCGTCATAAAGTTCCGTCCGTCATCGTTGACCCACCTGAGGTGGCATGAAAGCTCCACCCTAGGACGCTGACAACAGCAATGTCAACGCTGCTGACATTGGCTCGCGGCCGCCTGCGAACTCTCCTTCTCGCCGGAGTGAAAACGGCTCATACAGGGGGGAACGCCACCTTCACGGGTGTCCGGTCTGGGATGCCGGACAGAAGTGGCGGCATCCGCGTTGTTCGGGGCCTCCCGGTGGTGTGCAATCGCAGTATGACTACTTCTCGCACCGTTCGTGCAGCTCGAGGATCAACGCTGACAGCGAAGAGCTGGCAGACCGAAGGCCCGCTGCGCATGCTCATGAACAACCTTGACCCCGAGGTCGCCGAGCACCCCGAAGAGCTCGTCGTCTACGGCGGAACGGGCAAAGCCGCCCGCAGCTGGGAGGCCTACGACGCCATCGTGCGCACCCTGACGACTCTTGAAAAAGACGAGACCCTGCTCGTGCAGTCGGGCAAGCCCGTCGGCGTGTTCCGTACCAACGAGTGGGCGCCGCGCGTGCTCATCGCCAACTCCAACCTCGTCGGAGACTGGGCCAACTGGCCCGAGTTCCGCCGCCTCGAGGCGCTCGGCCTGACCATGTATGGCCAGATGACCGCCGGGTCGTGGATCTACATCGGCACCCAGGGCATCCTGCAGGGCACCTATGAGACCTTCGCCGCCGTCGCGGTCAAGCTGGCGGAGCGCCGCGGAGATCTCGACGCGTCGGGCGAATCCAGCCTGGCCGGCACCATCACCCTCACCGGCGGGGCCGGCGGCATGGGCGGCGCGCAGCCGCTCGCTGTCACCCTCAATGAAGGTGTCGTGCTCATCGTCGACGTTGACGAGACTCGCCTGCAGCGCCGCATCGACAAGGGATACCTCGACGAGCTGGCCACCGACATCGACGACGCGATCGCGCGCGTCGTCGCCGCCAAGAACGAGCGCCGCCCCCTCTCGGTCGGCCTCGTCGGCAATGCCGCGACGGTCTTCCCCGAGCTGCTGGCCCGCAAGGTGCCGATCGACATCGTCACCGACCAGACCTCGGCGCACGACCCACTGGCCTACCTGCCCGAGGGCGTCACCGTCGCCGAATGGCACGACCTCGCCGCCGCTGACCCGGTTGCCTTCACCGAGCGCGCCCGCGCCTCGATGGCCAAGCAGGTGCAGGCCATGGTCGAATTCCAGGATGCCGGCGCCGAGGTGTTCGACTATGGCAACTCGATTCGTGCAGAGGCGGAACTGGGCGGCTACGACCGTGCCTTCGACTTCCCCGGCTTCGTGCCTGCCTACATCCGCCCCCTCTTCGCCGAGGGCAAGGGGCCGTTCCGCTGGGCCGCGCTCTCGGGAGACCCGGCCGACATCGCCGCCACCGACAAGGCGATTCTCGAGCTCTTCCCCGAAGACGCCCACCTGCGCCGCTGGATCACCGCAGCCGGCGAAAAGGTGCAGTTCGAAGGCCTGCCGGCGCGCATCTGCTGGCTCGGCTACAAGGAACGCCACCTCGCCGGACTCAAGTTCAACGAGATGGTCGCCTCGGGCGAGCTCAGCGCACCCCTCGCGATCGGCCGCGACCACCTGGACTCCGGCTCCGTCGCCTCGCCGTACCGTGAGACCGAAGCCATGGCCGACGGCTCAGACGCCATCGCCGACTGGCCCCTGCTCAACGCGCTGCTGAACACCGCTTCGGGCGCGACCTGGGTGTCGATCCACCACGGTGGCGGCGTCGGAATCGGCCGCTCCATCCACGCCGGACAGGTCATCGTCGCCGACGGCACCCCGCTGGCCGCCGAGAAAATCGAGCGCGTTCTCACCAACGACCCCGGCACCGGCGTGATGCGTCACGTCGACGCCGGCTACGAGCGTGCCGCCGAAGTTGCGCGCGAGCGTGGACTGCGCGTTCCGATGTGGGAAAAGTAGACACATGACAACTGAGCTCATCACCAATATCGGGCAGCTCGTCACGAACGTGGCGACTCCTGCGGCGGATGTTCCGGCGGATGCTTCGGCACACGTCTCGGAAGCCGACACCCGTCAGGATGTCGCGCGCCTGGGCATCCTGCACGACGCGGCGGTGCTGATTGAGGATGGGCTCATCGCGTGGGTCGGCGCTGCGGGCGATGCCCCGAGCGCCGACCTGGTGACCGACGCACAGGGATCCAGCGTGATCCCGGGCTTCGTCGACAGCCACAGTCACATCATTTTCGGTGGCGACCGTTCGGCCGAGTTCGAAGCTCGCATGTCGGGACAGAAGTATTCCGCTGGCGGAATTCGTTCGACGGTCGCTGCTACGCGGGACGCCTCCGACGAGGAGCTGCGAGAGCGCACCCGCGGATTCCTGGGAGAAATGCTCGCGCAGGGCACGACGACCGTTGAGATCAAGAGCGGCTACGGGCTCTCGCTCGAGGCCGAGACGCGGCTTGTGCGGTTGGCCGCCGAGGTGACTCCCGAGGTTACATTCCTCGGAGCGCATGTAGTTCCGACCGAGTTTGCCGGCCGCGCCGACGAGTACGTCGACCTGGTCGTCGGCGAGATGCTCGCGGCATGCGCTCCGCACGCGCGGTGGATCGACGTGTTCTGCGAAACCGGCGCTTTCACGGTTGAGCAGAGCCGTCGCATCCTGACCGCGGGTGCCGCGCTCGGTCTCGGCGTGCGGGTGCACGCCAGCCAGCTCGGCCCGGGTGAGGGCGTCGCGTTGGCCGTCGAGCTCGACGCGGCGAGTGTCGACCACTGCACTTTCCTGACCGACGACGACGTGGCGGCGCTTGCCGGCTCGAACACGGTCGCCACCCTGCTGCCCGGAGTGGAGTTCTCGACCCGGCAGCCCTACCCGGATGCCCGTCGACTGCTGGACGCCGGCGCCACGGTTGCTCTGGCGAGCGACTGCAACCCGGGATCGTCATTCACTTCGTCGATGCCGTTCTGCGTGGCCGTCGCGGTGCGCGACATGGGCATGACTCCGGCCGAGGCCCTCTGGGCCGCGACCGCCGGCGGTGCGGCTGCGCTCCGCCGCACGGATGTCGGCGCGATCGCGGTCGGCAATCGCGCCGACCTGACGCAGCTCAGCGCCGATTCCTATGTGCACCTGGCCTACCGTCCCGGGGTTCCGCTCATCGACACGGTGTGGAAAGACGGAGTCGCCACCGCGGTCGCGCGCTGACCATCGTCGCTCTGCAGTTCGCGCGCTCCTCGACCGAGGGGCGCGCGAGTGTTTAAGGTGTTGGCCATGGCCTCGGGCTGAGTGAGGTCGCGCGGGTCGGACCATGCACCACTGAGCGCGTTCGCAAGTGCGGAGATTCTGACGAAATCCCGACTCTCGGGCCGAATTCACGCGGAATCGTCGAGAATCGCCGAAGTTCCGCACCGGCCCGACCATCGGTTACATGATGCGTGTCGCGCGTCGCCCTGGCGGCGATGGAACAGCCGATGCCAGCGCGACGCGACCGCCGCTAAGGGCGGTCGAGCAGACCCGCCGCGACCTCCAGCACACAGAGCGCGGCGAGGCGCACGGTGCGGGCGTCGGCGGTGTCGGCCGAGGCGTCGATCTCGGCAAGGTCAACCGAGACCACACGGGAGTCCGCACCTGCCGCACGGGCCGCGGTGCGGAGTTCCCAGGCGGAGATTCCGCCGGGGACTGACGCGGGGCATCCCGGCGCCACTGATCTGTCGCACACATCGACGTCGAGGTCGACATGGATCGGGCCACCGGCGGATCCGGCGATGTCGAGCGCTTCGGCGAACACATCACTCATCGGACGCCGGTGCAGCTCGTCGCGATGCACGACCGTGATGCCGTAGTCGAGAGCGCGCTGGGCATACTCGCGGGAGTTCACGAAGTCGGCGATGCCGATCTGCACAATGCGGCGACCGTCCAGCCCGGCTTCTTCGATGAGGCGGCGCACGGGCGAGCCATTCGAGACGCCGTCACGCAGGTCGTAGTGGGCGTCGAGGGTGATGAGTCCCGCGGTCGACGCGTTGTCTCCCCAGGCGCCGCGGGCGACGGGAACGGTGAGCGAGTTGTCGCCGCCGAGCGCCACGACGACACGCGAGCGAGCTGCCGCCGCAGCGACAGCGCCGATCGCATTGGCCTCGCCGGCCTCACCGTCGGGCTCAAAGGCGTCACCGAAGTCAGCAACAGTGAGTTCGTCAAGACTGCGCGGGTTGGGCCGACCGACCCGGTCCGGCATGAGCGCACCGCTGTACTTCTTGAGTGCGTGGCGAATCGCCCGCGGCGTCTGCCAGGCGTTGGTGGGCGACAGCGAGGTGCGCCAGGCCGGAATGCCGATCAACCCGAGGTCGATCGGAGTCTCGGGAGCCAGGTCGTCCGGCGACGGCCAGCTGCCGGTTCGGGGCCAGAGGGGGTCATGAGGCAGCGCTGCATCGGTCACGATTTCGACCCTAGCAACCGCGCTTCGGTCGAGACAGGCGGTTGACCGCGCGCGTGTCTTGGATACCGGACGGCTCCACGTGATCTGCGCCCTGCTCAAGTGTGCGGTTGCTTCGTCGTGCTGAGGCGATTCCGAGCCGGTGGATGCGGCTACCATCGCAACATGAGCGCAGAAGCGGTTTTCGACGACTTGATTCTCGAACTCGCACCAGCGGGCGCCGTCGGCGGCAAGATGTTCGGTGCCCGCGCCATCACCCTGCAGAAGAAGGCATTCGCCTGTCTGCAGGGCGATCGAATCGCGCTCAAACTCGGCGACGGAAGTTCCGCACATTCGACGGCGTTGGCGTTGCCCGGCGCTGAGCTGTGGGATCCCTCGGGGCAGCACCGCCCTTTCAAGGACTGGGTCGCCATCCCCTTCGGCGAGAGTGCGCCCACGCCCGACACGACGACCGATCTCGCCACCGCCGCGCTGAGCTTTCTCGCGTCGACGCTCGCCTGAAGAGTCGCGGCCGACCACCTGCGATGCGGCTCCGGGGTACCCTTTTTCGCTAATGAATTTCAGAGTCATATGACCCTGAAATTCATTAGCGAAAATGGCACCTATCCGGCCGACGGTTGAGTTCCGTGAACCCTGGTTGCGTCTGGAGACCGGCCTGCGAGGTGTCGAGACGCTCGCTGGCGCTCGCTCCTCAACCAGCGAGAGGGGTTAGCGCGTGCCCGCCGGAATCGGTGCGGAGCCGACGTCGCCGGGTTCGACGAAGCCATCGTCAGGCTCGTCGAAGGGCTGGTCGTTGAGCTCGTCGACAAGCTGGTCTTCGAGCTGGTCGAGTTCCGCATACGGAGTGTCCATGACAACGGCATCCGCAGGCACGGCGTCCGGCTGGGCAGCTTCCGAAGTCGCTTCGGCAGGCGTGGCCTCGGCGGCTTCCGGCTGAGCGAGGTCGGGCTGTGCGAGGTCAGGCTGAACGAGATCAGGCTGCGCCGATTCGATCTGCACCGCTTCCGACTCCACCGCTTCCGTCGCGAGCTCGGGCGACGCGTCATCCGACATCTCCTCCACTGCTTCGGCGACTACCGGCGCGGGATCCTCCGCAGGTTCGGGATCTACAGCCTCGACTTCGACTACAGCTTCGGGTTCGGCTACCGGTTCGGCATCGGCATCGGCATCGGCTTCGGCGACAGGTACAGCTTCCGCTGCAGGTGCAGCTTCGGCTTCGGCTTCGGCTTCGGCTTCGGCTTCGGCTTCGGCTTCGGCTTCGGCGACAGGTACAGCTTCCGCTGCAGGTGCAGCTTCGGACACCGGCGAGGGTTCGGCGACCGGCGCAACCTCGGCCACAGGCGCAACCTCGGCCACAGGCGCAGCCTCGGCGACTGCCACCGGCGCGGGCTCCACCACCGGTGCAGCTTCCACCACGGGCGCAACGTCCGCAACCTCCGCACCCTCCGTGACAACAACGGCATCCGTTGCTGCAGCCGCGGCAACCGCGAGACGACGTACCGCCCGACGCTCGGCACGTCCTTCGACGAGGTAGTAGAGCACGGGCAGAACAACGAGGGTCAGCACCGTCGACGACACGAGCCCGCCGATGACCACGAGTGCGAGCGGCTGCGAGATGAAGCCGCCGTGCCCGGTGAGTCCGACCGCCATTGGCAGCAGCGCAAAGATCGTCGCCAGGGCGGTCATCAGGATCGGCCGGAGACGGCGAGAAGCACCGTGAATGAGCGCGTCGGGCACACTCATGCCCTTGCGCCGATACTGGTTGACCAAGTCGACGAGCACGATGGCGTTGGTCACGACGATGCCGATCAGCATCAGCACGCCGATCATCGACGCGACACCGAGCGGAACGCCGGTGATGACCTGCAGCGCAATGGCTCCCGTCGCCGCGAACGGCACCGAGACAAGTAGCAACAGCGGCTGCCGGAGCGAACGGAAGGTCGCCACCATCACGATGTAGACGATCAGGATGGCCACGAGCATCGCGATGCCCAACTGGCTGAACGCTTCAGTCTGGTCGGCCGAGACTCCGCCGAGCGTCGCCGTTGCGCCGGCGGGCAGGGTGGTCTCGTCGATCACGGTGGTGATCGCCGCACTGGCCGTGCCGAGATCGTCACCGCTCGGCATGGCCGAAACCGTTGCCGTGCGGATTCCCTTGGCGGTCGTGATGGACGACGGCCCGTCGACCTGGCTGACCGTCGCCAAAGTGTCGAGTGCGACGGGACCGGTGGCCGTGGGGATCTGCAGTGCCGAGAGCTCCGCGGTGGTCGCGGGCGGTGCATCCGACTGCAGATACATCGACAGCGACGTGTCGTTGATCACAATTGAGCCGAGCACGCTCGGCTGCATCGCCTGCGACACGAGGGTGCCGAGGGCGAGTTCGCTGAGCCCGGCCTTCGCCGCGGCATCCGCGTCGACATCAATCGCGAGATACGGGCGCGAAGCAGACAGGTTGCTGGAGCTCTCACTGATCGAATCGAGCTTCGAGACCTGGGCCAGGATGGCGTCGGTCGCGGTCTGCAGGTCAGCGGGGTTCGCCGCCGTCACATCGACGTCGATCGTCGAGGATCCGCCGAAACCGCTCGAGGCACCGATCGAGACCTCGCCGGCGTCCGACAGGTTGTTGAGTTCGGTGCGCGCTTGCTGCTGCACCTCATCGGCGTCGGCCGAGTCGGCGGTCGTGATCGAGTAGGTGACGTCGCTGGACGAGGAGCCGCCCCCGAATGCCGCGGCCATGCTGCTGCCACCGATCGAAACCTGCACGACGTCGACGCCGTCGATGCCGCGGAGCGTCGTTTCGACCTGCTCGGAGGCGGCGTCGAGGGTGGCCAGGCTCGTGCCGACCGGCAGAGTCTGCGTCACACTGAACGTGTTTTGGCCGGTGGACCCGAGGAAGTTGACCTTCATCAGCGGAATCATGGCGACCGTGCCCACGAGCACGAGCGCGGCGAGAAGCATGGTGGCGACCGCGTGCTTGAGCGTCCACCGGATGACCGGCAGATAGCCCTTCTGCAGGCGGCTCGGGTGCTCGAGCTCGTCGGGTTCCGCTGCTGCCTCGGCGCGGCGCGAGCGGCGCGAGCCGGTGGTCGAGCTTGTCGAGACTCCGGTGGTCGAGCTTGTCGAGACCGACCCGGTCGAAACCGAGACCAGCGCCGGGGCATCCGCTTCGCCGGTCGTGGCGGCCAAGATCTCCGCCGGTTTCGCCGTCGGAACCTTCAAGAACCAGTACGCGAGCACGGGCACGATCGTCAGCGAGACGAGCAGCGACGCCGCCAACGCAATGGTGATGGTCAGCGCGAACGGGCGGAACAGTTCACCGGTCGAGCCGCTCACGAATGAGATCGGCAAGAACACGGCCACGGTCGTGATGGTCGACGCCGTGATCGCGCCGGCCACCTCGCGCACGGCGCCGACAATGGTCTCCGCCTTGTCCACACCGGGAACGAGGTGCCGTTTGATGTTTTCAATCACAACGATCGAGTCGTCGACGACCCGGCCGATCGCGATCGTCAGGGCGCCCAGGGTGAGGATGTTCAGCGAGTACCCGACGGTCTGCAATCCGATGAACGTGATCAGCACCGACGTTGGAATGGAGATCGCGGTGACGAGGGTCGCGCGCACCGAGAGCAGGAATACCAAGATCACCAGCACAGCGAAGAACAGGCCGAGCATGCCCTCCTGGGTGAGCGAGTCGATCGACTGCTGGATGAAGGGAGCCTGGTCGAAGACGATGGTGAAGGTCGCGCCCGGAACGGCGGCTTCGAGTTCGGGAAGGATCTCGCGCACCTGCGTCGAGACCTCGACGGTGTTGGCCGCGGGCACCTTGGTGACCGAGATCGTGAGCGCCGGTTCCCCGTTGACGCGCGAGATGCTGGTGGCCGGATTCGCTTCGAGCGCGACCGTTGCCACGTCGCCGATCGTCGTCACAGTGGTTACCGGCTTGCCGGGAACGGCCGAAATCAGGGGCAGGGCGCTGATGTCCTCGACAGAAGTGAGCTTCGAGCCGAGCTGCACCGACAGGGTTTTGTCCCCCTCCGTCAGCGAACCGGCCGGGATGAACGCACCGTTCTGCTGAATTGCGGAACGGATCGACTGCGTGCTGAGCCCGCGTTCGGCGAGCTGCGCGTCATCCGGAGTGATCGTCACCCGCTGACCGACGTCGCCGACGAGGGCGGCATCGCGCACGCCGGAGACGTCGCGGATGTCGCCGAGCACGCTGCGCTTGAGCTCGTCCGAGAGCGTGGCCGGGTCTCCGCCGGAGACGGCGATCGACAGCACCGGGAAGTCGTCGATGCTACCGCTGAGCACCTGCGGGTCGACATTGTCGGGCAGGGTCGACTTGATGCGGTTGATCGCCTGACCGATCTTCGACTCGGCCTTGGCGAGGTCGGTGCCGTAGGTGAATGTCGCGCTCACCATCGAGACGTTGGTGCTGCTCGTCGTCGACGTGGATTCCAGGCCGGGAACGCCCTGAATCGCCGTTTCGATCGGCGTCGAGACGTCGTCGTTGACGACCTCGGGTGACGCGCCGGGGTAGCTCGTCGATACGAGCAGCTGCGGCAGCTGGAGTGACGGGATCAACTCCTGCTTGAGGCTGGTCAGCGCCAGGCTGCCGAAGACGGCCGCGACGATCGTGATGAGCGCGATGAGCGCCCGGTTCTTCATGCTTAAGACAGCGAGAAAATGCACCAGATCAGTATGTCAGCGCGGCGTGGCGCGATCGCGCACCCGGCCGACGCGCCCGATGCGAGGGGTGTCAGGGCTTGGACGCCGAGCGTATGCTCTGGGCGAGTTCGATCAATGAGGAGGAACCATGTCTGTTGCACGTGTCACGACGCTCAGCGTCCGGTCCGAGACATCATTCGAGGATGCCGTCGCGGCCGGGATCGCCCGGGCGAACAAAACCCTGCGCGGTGTTTCAGGAGCGTGGGTGAAGGAACAGAAGGTGGAGGTTTCAGACGGAGCCATCACGGCCTGGGAGGTCGTGATCGAGGTGACGTTCGTACTCGACGAGTAGCCCCACCGGCACCGTTTACAACCGCGCCACAATGCTCACCTCGTCGGCGCGACGGGTGTGGTCACTGGTGCGTGTTCCGGCGTCGGCGGGCTCGTCACCCAGAGCACTTCGGCCTCGGTGTCGCCGCGGTTCACCACGCGGTGCGGCGTGCTGCTGAGGTATTCGATGCTGTCGCCGGGATGAAGGCGCAGCTCCTGGTCATCGAGATGGAGAGTGACCTCGCCACGCAGGACGAGCAGCACCTCCTGCGCCTCTCCATGCGCATATTGTTCGCTTCCCGTCGATCCACCCGGCGCGAACTCAGAGACATAGACCTCGACGTGCCGAAGCGGCGGCTGAGTGATGACGAACTTTCGGGCGCCATCGCTGCTCGGCAGAGTCGGGCGGTCCTCCCTGCGCAAAACCGTGTTCGCGGGCCGGGTCTCACTGTCGACGAGATCGGCCAGTGAAACACCGAGGGAGTCGGCAAGCCGGCGGAGGCTTCCGATGCTCGCGTTCGTCAAGCCGTTCTCGAACTGGCTCACGAAGCTCGGGCTCAACCCGGCCGCCTCGGCCAACGCTCGAAGCGGCATCCTTCTGAGCTTCCGAAAGGACCGCACACGGGCCCCGATGTCGTCGTCGACTATCACTGCTCCTCAGTTCTACGGGCTCACTTCTACGGGCGAATCCAGCTGAACACTTGACAGCCAGTACCAAACGGAAGCTAATTAGCACTGAACATTCTGTTCAGTAGCGAGCTGCTCAATGCAAGTGTACCCATCGTGTTCCGCAACAACTCGAGGAGATCTTCATGCCAGCAAGAAACGGAAATACCCCCCTCACCGGCAGCATTCAACGAATATTCGCCGCCCACCGAGTATCTGAGAACACCGGAATTCCAGTCGACGAAGTACTTGAACGGGAGCCGGAGCGCGGCGAGCTGACCCGGCGCAGTGTGCTGAAGGGAGCGACCATCCTGGGCGCCGCAGGACTCGTCAGCGTCACCGGCGATCGACTTTCGGCCTCCGCGGCAACCACCGCCGGCAGCGGTAACAACGTTCCATCCGTCGTCATCGTCGGAGCCGGTCTCGCGGGAGTTCGCGCCGCACACTGGCTCTATACCGTGAAGGGCGTGCGCTCCACCATTTACGAAGGAAACACCCGGGCGGGTGGACGCTGCTACAGCCTGACCAACTATTTCGACGACGGTGCTGTCGTCGAGCACGGCGGGGCCTTCATCAACACCGATCACAACGCCACCCGCAACCTCGCCAATTCGTTGGGGCTCACCCTGAAAGAGGCGAACGGCGGGAGCTACGGCAGCTTCGGCGACAAGTACTACATCGATGGCGCCAACTACCTCTACTCGACCGCGAAAGACGATTGGGCCTCGGTGTGGCAGACCTTCAAGAGCGCGCTGCAGAGTGCACCGGCCACCCAGACCTTCGACAACCACACGGCGGCGGGCGTCGCAATCGACAATATGACCGTCAACGAATGGATCGCCGGCAACATCCCCGGAGGCTTGTCGAGCAAATTCGGCAAGCTCATGCAGTCCAATGTGATTGCCGAGTACGGACTCGATCCCGATCAGCAGTCGGCGCTCAACCTCATCTACCTGCTCGGCTGGAACACGCAGAGCGCCCTGGAACCGATCAACGGCGCCGACGAGCGCTTCATCGTCGAGGGTGGCAACGATCAGATCGTGGCCGGAATGATCGCCGAGTTGCCCGCTGGGACCATCCAGTACGGCAAGAAACTCGTTGCCGTGAAGACGCTGAGCAACGGATCCGTGACCTGCTCGTTCCAGTCCGGTAACACGATCAGCGATGTGAACGCCGGCAAGGTGATCTTGGCCCTGCCGTTCACGACGCTGCGCGACTGCGACCTGTCGCAGTCCGGTTTCTCAGCGCTCAAGAAGCGCGCCATCTCCGAGATGGACCTCGGGGCCAACGCCAAGCTGCACGTGCAGGTCAGTTCGCGCCCGTGGGTCGCGCAGGGCTATGGCGGCTCGTCGTACACGAATATCTCCGGCTACCAGTGCGGTTGGGACGACACCGCGGCCACCTCGACGACGAAGGGAGTCTTCAACTTCTTCCCCGGTGGGCGGCAGGTCACCAGCGGTTGGACCGGGCAGCCCTTCGGCCCCGGCTCGGCGACGCAGGTGGCCGCGTATCTCGCCCAGGTCGAACCGGTGTTCCCCGGGATGACTGCGGCCTACACCGGTAAGTCTTACCGGGATGTCTGGCATCTGAACCCGTGGTCGAAAGGCTCCTACACCTGCCCGAAGCCCGGGCAGTACACCTCGCTGTTCGGCGTGGCAACCGTGAGGTCGGGCAATGTGCATTTCGCCGGAGAACACACCTCGGTCGACTTTTTCGGCTTCCTGAACGGTGCTGTGGAGTCGGGCGAGCGCGCCGGCCGGGAGGTCGTCGGCATCGCCTAGTCGCGTGGTCGGATGCCGGAGTCTCCGAGATTTTGGGGCCCGGCATCCGCCCGTGTTCTCAGGCTCTACCCGCGAAACTGCCGTTGTCGGAGCCTCAGCGCGCGCCAGGCTCCGACAATTGCAGTCTCGCGGGAGGAACGGGCTAGACGACGTCGGCGAGATAGCCCGTGTCGGGCACCGGATGCTGACCCAGCGCATCCCAGGCCCGGCCCAGCGCGTCGACGGCACGATCGATCTCGTCGGAGCTGTAGCAGAACGGGATACGCATGAACCGTTCGAACGCCCCGTCGATTCCGAACCGGGGACCGGCCGGCACGATCAGCCCGTGGTTGCGGGCCGACAAGGCGAGCTGCGAACTGACCGGGCTCCCGAGGTTCACCCAGGCCGTGATGCCGCCATTGACATGCGGCACCTGCCACTCGGGGAAGCGGTCGGCCAGCCGCGCCTCGAGGTGGTCGCGCGAGGTGCGGAGCACGCCGCGGCGCTGCTCGAGGATGGCCGGCATGTCGGCCAGCAGCCGCGTCACGATGAGCTGCTCGAGAATCGGGGTGCCGAGATCGTTCGCCGAGCGCGACGCGACGAGCTTGCGAATCAACGGTCGCTCGGCCCGGATCCAGCCCACCCGGATGCCGCCCCAGACGCTCTTGCCGACCGACCCGATCGACACCGCGGTGGCGGGCATCGCGCTGTCGGCATACGCCGCGAACGGCAGGTACTCCCCCGGCCGGTCGATGTTGAACTCCGCGATCGTCTCATCGGCGATCAGCACCGTGCCCTGTCGTGCGGCGGCGGCGAGCACCCGCTCACGCTGGTCGACCGGCATGCTCTGCCCGGTCGGGTTGTGAAAATCGGGCATGAGATATCCGAGCACCGGATTGCTGCGCTGCAGGGTCTGGATCAGCGCCGTCTCGTCCCACCCGAGCGTCGATTCGTCGTCGCCGGGCGCACCGGCCGAGACACTGACGGGCACCAACCTGGCCCCCGCCGCACGCAGCGCCTCATAGGCATGCGGGTAGGTCGGGGTCTCGATCAGGGCCCGGTCTCCCCGCCCGATCAGCACCCGGGAGAGCAGCGCGATCGCGTGCTGGGCACCGATTGTCACCATGATCTGGTCGGGCACGGTCGGCAGGCCGCGTGCCGTGTACCGGTCGGCAATCGCCTGGCGCAGTTCGGGAATGCCGATCGGGTCGAAGCCCGAATCACCGAGATGCCGCGGCAGATCGCCGGCCGCGGCGAGCGCCGCATCCGCCAGCGCTGGCAGTGCCGGCATGGTGGCCTTACTGAAATCGAGGATGCCGCCGCCGTCGACCACCGTGAGGGCGGGGGCACTGCCCGGCAGCCGAGCGATGCTGCCCGAACCGCGCACACTGACCAGGAAGCCGCTCTCGCGCAGGCGGCGGTAGGCCGCGGCAATCGTGGTGCGACTCAGGCCGAGCCGTGTGCTCAGGTCCCGCTCGGCCGGCAGCCGGCTGTCGATCGGAATGCGCCCGTCGAGGGTCAGCAAACGGATGCGATCGGCCAATGCCACGTAGGCGCTGGCCCCGCTCTGCCATTCGCCGAGCAGTGACTCGAGGCTGCGGGCACTCATCTGGTTTTCGACCATAAGGCCACTCTAAACAAATTGGCTACTTGATAACAGTGCCAATTTCACATTGGATTGGTGACTATGACCCGCCGCATCCCTCAACTGCTCATTGGCCTCTTTCTGTATGGCATCGGCATTGCCCTGATGGTGCGCGGCGAGATCGGCGTCGCCCCGTGGGACGTGCTCTCTCTCGGTATCGACAAGCACACCCACCTCGGGTTTGGCCTCATCACCGTGCTGCTGAGTGGCGTCGTGCTGCTGCTCTGGATCCCCATTCGCCAGCGGCTCGGGGTGGGCACCGTGCTGAATGCGCTGCTGGTCGGCCCGAGCGCTGCTGTCGGCCTCGCGCTGATCCCCGCGGGCCAAGACCTCTGGCTGCGCATCATCTTCTTCGCGGTTGGCCTGCTCGTGGTCGGCATCGCAACCGGACTCTACATCGGCGCGCATTTCGGCCCCGGCCCGCGCGACGGCCTAATGACCGGACTGCACCGGCGCACCGGCCTGAAGATCTGGATCGTGCGCACCGCCATCGAAGTGACCGTGCTCGGGATCGGTTGGGCGCTCGGCGGCAACGTCGGAATCGGTACGGAAATGGCGCACGCCCCGCGGGATTCCCCACGCCTAGGTTGAACTTCGCACTGGGCTGGTCGCCGAGCCGCGGCAGGACCATGATGGTTGCGTGACGCCCCGCGACCGCCCCGAACCGGCGGCACCGGTGATGAATGCCGATGCCCGCCGCATTCAGCGCGTCTATCTGACGCTGACCCTCGGAAACACGCTCGCGGCATCCTTCATCTGGGGCATCAACACCCTGTTTCTACTCGACGCTGGGTTGAACAACTTGGAGGCGTTCGCCGCCAACGCCTTCTTCACCGCCGGGATGGTGATCTTCGAGGTGCCGACGGGCGTCGTCGCCGATACCTGGGGCCGAAAACTCTCCTACCTGCTCGGCACCGTCACCCTGGCCGCCTCGACCCTGCTCTACTTTCTGATGTGGCAGGTGCACGCGCCGTTCTGGGCCTGGGCCGTCGTCTCGATGCTGCTCGGGCTCGGCTTCACCTTCTTCTCGGGCGCCGTCGACGCCTGGCTCGTCGATGCGTTGCGCTTCGTGGGCTACGCCGGCGGCCTGGAGAAAGTGTTCGGACGCGCTCAAATCGTGGCCGGCATCGCCATCCTCGGCGGTTCGGTGGCCGGCGGTGTGATCGCGCAGGCGACGAATCTCGGCGTTCCGTTTCTCATCAGGGCGGGCGTGCTCATGGCGATGTTCGTCGTCGCCGCGCTGCTGATGAAGGACATCGGGTTCACACCGGATCGCTCGAAGGGGCCGCTCAAAGCCACCCAGGCGGTGCTCTCCGCCTCGATCGAGTTCGGTCTCAAGCGCCGGGCCGTGCGCTACATGATGTTCGCCGCGCCCTTCGCCACCGGCGTGGGGTTCTACGTCTTCTACGCGCTACAGCCGTACCTGCTCGAGCTCTACGGTGACCCGACGGCGTACTCGATCGCCGGGCTGGCCGCGGCCATTCTCGCCGGCGCGCAAATCCTCGGTGGCTGGGCGGCGCCGCGCGTCCGTCGCCTGTTCCGACTCCGCACCACCGTGATCGTCGGCGCGACACTCGGCAGTGTCGTCGTACTCGTCGGGCTCTGGCTCACGCCGTCGTTCTGGGTGGCGATCGTCTTGCTGGTCTTGTGGGGACTTGTCTCGGCGATCGGCCAGCCGATCCAGCAGTCGTATATGAACGACATGATCCCGTCGAAGCAACGTGCGACGGTGTTGTCGTTCGAGTCGTTGATGGGGAGCGTGGGCGGCGTGGTCGTGCAACCGATCCTCGGGCGCTCCGCCGACGTCTCGGGCTACGCCGCATCGCTCGGATTTGCCGCGATCATCGAGTTGCTCGGCGTGCCCTTCATCCTGGCGAGCCGGCGGCAGCGTGAGAAGGCGGATGCGGCGTCGGATAGCGATGCGGTCGAGACGGGGGCGAATGTGGCGGATGCGACGTCGACGGATGCGACGGACGCCTCGACCCGGGAGCCCCCCGGCGATGTCGGAACGCTCCCCCCTGTCGACTGAGCGCGGCGTGACTGTCAAGTCCCCGACCGTGAGGTGCCCGTAGGCTGGGTTGATGCAACTCGCACTCTGGCTCCCCCTCCTCGGCGCCAGCGTGCTGATCAGCTTCACGCCCGGGGCCGGAGCGATCAACACCATGAGCAACTCGCTCAACGTCGGCTTCCGACGTGCCTTCTGGGGCGTGCTCGGGCAGCAGACGGCCCTAGTCATTCAGATTCTGATCGTGGCCCTCGGCGTCGGCGTGCTGGTGTCGAGCTCGCCGATCGCGTTCAACGTGATCCGCTACTCGGGCGCCGCCTATCTCGTCTATCTCGGTGTGCGGCAGTTTCTCGCGAAGCCGAGCGCGAACCCGGATGACGTGGCGGCCATCCGCGACGAGCCCGCGTTCTCGTTGTTCCGGCGCGGACTCTGGGTGAACCTGCTCAACCCGAAGGCGATCGTCTTCTTTCTCGCCTTTCTGCCGCAGTTCGTGCGGCCGGGGGAGGATCTGCTGGCGCAGTACCTGGTGATCGCCGTGACCGTGGTGGTGGTCGACGTGATCGTGATGTGGTTCTTCTTCGCCGCTGCCGCGCGGTCGTTCCAGCGGTTCACGCGGGATGAGCGGGGCCAGCGCGTGCTGAACCGGGTGTTCGGGTCTCTGTTCGTCGCGGTCGGCATCGTGTTGGCGGTCATCCACTAGACGGATGCCGCCGCATCCTTCTCTTTCTTTCCTCGCCGACACATACGTAAAGGAGGAGATTCTGCGACCCGCCGGTCTGGCCCGCCAGGTTTGCGCCGTGTGTTGCAGAATCTCCTCCTTTGCGTCATCGACCGGTTTCGAGAACGCGTCACCGGATCTCGACAGGCTTGATCAGCGAAGCGTCAGGAGGAAGTCGGTCACATCGGCGGCCACCCGGTCCGGCCGCTCCCAGAGCACAAGGTGCCCCGTGTTCTCGTAGACGATCAGCCGTGATGCGGGAATCGCTGCGGCGAGCGCCCGCTCGTCGACCTCGGAGAGCAGCCCGTCGGCTGCCGCCCAGAGAATCAGGGTGGGCGCCGTGATCGTACCGATTTCCGTCGGCGGCTCTGCCGAGTACAGCCCCCGCAGGGCCTCAATCCAGACGCGGGCGGGCATCCGAACACCGTCGACGACCCGGTCGTCGACGAACCACTCGGGCACGTCACCGACGAGCGGGAACCACCCCAGCGTCGCCCTGACCCAGCCCAGATCAATCGGATCGGTGAGCTTCTCCACCTCAGCCGCAAATGCGGGCCGACCCTTCAACGTGCGGGGCGACCCGACCAGGATGAGTCCGGCGACGCGCTCCGGATGATCGATCGCGACCTGTTGGGCGACGTATCCCCCGCTCGACGATCCCAACAGAACAGCACGGGTCAACCCCAGCTCGTCGAGGAACGCCACGACGTCGGCTGTGAACTGAGCCAGCGCATAGCCGGTGGCCGGCTTGTCGGCTTCGCCATGGCCGCGTTGGTCGGGCGCAAACACACGGATGCCCGCGCGAAGCAGTGGGGTGAGGCGATCGAACGAGCCCAGCGATTCACCCCAGGCGTGCAGAAGAACGAGCGGGGTTCCGTTCGCATCGCCCTGCGCGAGGTAGGGAAGCGTCACCCCGGTGGCAAGGCGGACCGACAGGAGATTCCTGTTCTTCTCCACGCTCCGATGCTACGCGCGGAGGGAGTCGGTAGGTCGATCTCGACAGGCTCGATCACCGGAGTCATCGGTGGTTGAGGAGGCCCGCCAGGGCCGTCTCGAAACCTCGCGAGCCGATTCTCGGCGGTGATCACGTTCAGAGATTGGCTCACGGGATCTCGAGACGCGGCCGACTCCGTCGGGCGCTCCTCGATCAACGAAACTGCTACAGGTTGCGCTCCGCGAAGATGGCCAGCGCATCGCGCACGAACTCGGCCCCCGCAGCTCCTCCATAGTTCGCCGCAAAACGCTCGTCGGCGACGTACATCTCGCCGAGCCCCACAAAGTACTCCTTCGTCGGCCCGCCTTCCGCCCGGCGGGGCGTGCCCGGGATGCCGGCCAGCCAGTCGAACTGCCGCTGGGCGAGCGCCTGGGCCTCGTCGCTGTCGGCGGCAATTCCGCCTTCGGCGGCGGCCTGCCAGTCACGAGCGAGTTGCTTCTGACGCTGTTGCCAGGCCGACTTCTCGGCATCCGTCATGCTGCTCCACCAGTCGTTGCTTGACCGATAGGCCTCTGCGCCCCAGCGCTGTTCGACCTCTTCTTTGTACTGGGTGTGGTCGAAACCGTTGAACATGTTCTCAGCCATGAGCTGTCTTCCTCCTTCGAGATCGGTGAGTGTGCGTTCGACCGAGCGAATTTGTGCGTTCAGTCGTTCCTGCTCCTTCTGCAACCAGGCCAGGTGACCGCGGAGCGCGGGTACCGCCGCCGATTCACGGGCCAGCACCTCGCCGATGGCGGGCAATCCAAGCCCCAGGTCACGCAGCAGCAGAATGCGCTGCAGGCGCACGAGGGCTTTCTCGTCGTAGTAGCGGTAGCCGTTGCCGCCGATGCGGCTGGGCGGCAGCAAGCCGAGTTCGCCGTAGTGGCGCAGCGTGCGGCTCGTGGTGCCGGCCAGGCGAGCGATTTCTTGAATCGACCAGTCCATCGGGCCTCCTGACTGTGGGTGAGCGGGTTTCGGCAGCGCTGTCCAGCTGCTGAATTCCACGTTAGATCTTGACGCTACGTCAATGTCAACACCTTCACCCCCTGCGAGACGGATGTTGGCTGCAAGCTCGCCTCGGCGACATTCTGCATACAGAGATCGCGCTTGCAGCCCCGGAACACCGGAAATTAGGCGACTTCCCGCGCGCTCAGGCTGCATGTTTCCTGTTCATGTATACACAAGGCAATCAGTGCTTGTTACGATGAAGCCATGCGCGCCAGTGATATCGCCTACGAACGTCTGCGAGACGACATCATCCATTGGCGCCTCGAGCCCGGCACTCCGTTGGCGGAGATCGAGGTTTCGGCCCGCATCGGCGTCTCGCGCACCCCGGTCAGAGAAGCGCTCTCGCGCCTCATCAACGAGGGCCTCGTCTCGAACGCCTCGGGGCGTACGGCCATCGTCACCCCGGTCTCCCGGGCACAGATCGAACAGCTTTTCGAGTTGCGTGAGGCGCTCGAGACCCAGGCTGCGCGCCTCGCCGCCCGGCGCCGCGACACCGCCGCCTTCGAAGCGTTGAAGGAAGCCTTCTTGAGCGCGTCGCTCGATGACCTCAGCGAACCGCACGGCGTCGTCGAGCCCGGCACCACGGGCAGCCGAAACAGCAGCTCCGACTCGACCTACATCCTGGCTGATCGCCTCGACGCGGCGATCGATTCCGCCATGGACAACAGCTATCTGCGGGGTGCGCTGGGCGACATCCGTGGCCACTTGGCCCGGGCCCGCCGCCACGCGCACGCCAACCCGCGTCGTTTGGAGCAGGCACGCATCGAACACCTTCTGATCATCGATGCGATTCTGCGCCGCGATGAGGTGCTCGCCGCCCAGGCGACCGCCGTGCACCTGCGCAACAGTCTTGACAACATCCTGGCGACGATTCCGCCCCTGCCGACCGGCAACAGCGCGAAAACAAACTCGAACATCAACACCGAAGCGAACCCCCAGACGAACCCCCAGAACCCGGAGACGACCGCCGTGGCGAGCGCCTCCCCACGAAAGGACACCCGATGACCCTGCAGCACCCCGTGCGCGTCTACCGCAGCGACGAGAACCTGGCCCGTGAAGACCAGCTCGCCTGGAAGATCGCCCAGGTCGCCGTCGACCCCGTCGAGGTCTCGGCGGAGGCCACCGATATGGTGATCAACCGTGTGATCGACAACGCGTCGGTCGCCGCCGCATCCCTGACCCGCCGCCCGGTCGTCTCAGCCCGCTCGCAGGCACTCTCGCACCCGCGTTCGACGGGTGGCGACGGCGCCAACGTGTTCGGTGAGGATGCTGCGGTGCGAGTCTCCCCGGAGTGGGCAGCCTGGGCGAACGGCGTCGCCGTGCGGGAGCTCGACTATCACGACACCTTCCTGGCCGCCGAGTACTCCCACCCGGGCGACAACATCCCGCCGATCGTCGCGGTGGCCCAGCATGTCGCCGCCCAGCGCGGATTGACCGGGCGCGACCTCGTGCGCGGCATCGCCACCGGTTACGAGATCCAGGTGGATCTGGTGAAGGGGATCAGCCTGCACAAGCACAAGATCGACCACGTCGCGCACCTCGGCCCGAGCGCCGCCGCCGGCATCGGAACCCTGCTCGGCCTGCCGGCCGAAACCATCTTCCAGGCCGTCGGCCAGGCGCTGCACACCACCACGGCCACCCGGCAGTCGCGGAAGGGTGAAATCTCAAGCTGGAAGGCTCACGCCCCCGCCTTCGCCGGCAAGATGGCCGTCGAGGCCGTCGACCGGGCGATGCGCGGCGAGAGCAGCCCGACCCCGATCTACGAGGGCGAAGACGGCGTGATCGCCTGGCTGCTCGACGGCCCGACCGCCGCCTACACGGTGCCGCTGCCCGCCGCCGGCGAAGCCAAGCGCGCCATCCTTGACACCTATACCAAGGAGCACTCGGCCGAGTACCAGGCGCAGGCCTGGATCGACCTGGCCCGCAAGTTGCACCAGGAGCACCCCGAGGTCACGAACCCCGACAACGTCGCATCCGTCGTCATCCACTCCAGCCACCACACGCACTACGTGATCGGTTCGGGCGCCAACGACCCGCAGAAGTACGACCCGACCGCCTCGCGCGAGACGCTCGACCACTCGATCCCGTACATCTTCACGGTTGCGCTGCAGGACGGCAGCTGGCACCACGTCGATTCCTACGCTCCCGAGCGCGCCGGCCGTCCCGACACCGTCGCCCTCTGGCACAAGACGTCGACAGTCGAGGATGCCGAGTGGACGCGCCGCTACCACTCGCTCGACATCAACGAGAAGGCGTTCGGCGGCCGCGTGGTGATCACGCTGACCGACGGTTCGACGATCGTCGACGAGATCGCGGTCGCGGATGCCCACCCTCTGGGTGCGCGTCCGTTCGGTCGCGAGCAGTACCTGAACAAGTTCCGCACGCTCGCCGCCGACGTACTGGAGGCCGACGAGATCGAGCGCTTCCTCGGCCTGGCCGAGCGTCTGCCCGAGCTGACCGCGGCTGAGATCGGCCAGCTCACCATCGTGGCGAAGCCGGGCCTGCTGCAGGCATCCGCGCTGCCGAAGGGGCTCTTCTAATGCTGTACTCGACCGAAACGCCGGCCGCCAAGCGCGAGGCATTGCGTGCGGGCCTGGCGAGTGGCACGATCCAGCGTTTTCCGGGCGCATTCAACCCGCTCTCGGCCAAGCTGATCGAGGCCAAGGGTTTCGACGGCGTCTACATTTCGGGGGCCGTACTTGCCGCCGACCTCGGCCTGCCCGACATCGGTCTGACCACGCTGACCGAGGTCGCCACCCGCGCCCAGCAGATCGCCCGGATGACCAATCTGCCGGCGATCGTCGACGCCGACACCGGCTTCGGCGAGCCGATGAACGTGGCCCGCACGATCCAGACTCTCGAGGATGCGGGCCTCGCCGGCACGCACATCGAGGATCAGGTGAACCCGAAACGGTGCGGGCACCTCGACGGCAAGCAGGTCGTCGACGAGGACACGGCGCTCAAGCGCATCCGGGCAGCCGTCGACGCCCGGCGCGACCCGAACTTCTTGATCATGGCGCGCACCGACATCCGTGCCACCGTGCCGGGCGACGGCGGCCTGGCCGCGGCGACCGACCGGGCCAAGAAGCTGGTGGATGCCGGCGCCGACGCGATCTTCCCCGAGGCGATGGGCACGCTGGCCGAGTTCGAGGCCGTACGTGCCGCCGTCGACGTGCCGCTGCTGGCCAACATGACCGAATTCGGCAAGAGCGCCCTCTTCACGGTGGACCAGTTGCAGGACATCGGCATCAACATGGTGATCTGGCCGGTTTCATTGCTGCGCTTGGCGATGGGGTCCGCAGTGCGCGGCCTCGACACCCTCAACGAGCACGGCACACTCGAGCCGGTGCTCGGCGAGATGCAGCACCGCGCCGACCTCTACGAGCTGCTCGACTACGAGGCGTACAACCGCTTCGACACCTCCGTGTTCAACTTTCAGGTCTCGCGCTGAGCCTGCCCCACCGATCGGATCTAGAAATGACAGTGACGTCAGACATTCGCAAGGGACTGAACGGTGTGGTCGTCGACTACACCGCGATCTCCAAGGTCAACCCGGAGACGAACTCGCTGCTCTACCGCGGCTATCCGGTGCAGGAGCTTGCCGCGGGGTGCTCGTTCGAGGAGGTCGCCTACTTGCTCTGGCACGGCGAGCTGCCGAGCGCCGAGGAGCTTGCCGCGTTCGTGGCCGAGGAGCGTTCGCTCCGTGCGCTCAGCCCCGCGGTCAAAGCCGTGATCGACCTGACCCCGCTGACGGCGCATCCGATGGATGTCGTGCGCACGGCGGTCAGCCTGATCGGCGCGAGCGACCCGGATGCCGAGAACGACAGCCGGGTGTCGAACCTCGGCAAGTCTCTGCGCCTGTTCGCGCAGCTTCCGGCGATCGTCGCGTATGACCAGCGTCGCCGCCGCGGTCAGGAGCTGATCGCGCCGCGGGACGACCTCGACTACTCGTCGAACTTCTTGTTCATGACATTCGGGGAGGTGCCCGCGCCGGCCGTCGTCGACGCATTCCGCGTGTCGATGGTGCTCTACGCCGAGCACTCGTTCAATGCCTCAACCTTCACCGCGCGAGTGATCACCTCGACCCTGTCCGATCTGTATTCGGCGGTGACCGGTGCGATCGGTGCGCTCAAGGGGCCACTACACGGTGGCGCCAATGAGGCCGTGATGCACATCTTCGATGAGATCGGTGATGCGGCGTCGGCGACCGGATGGCTGGAAGGCGCGCTCACCGAGAAGCGCAAGATCATGGGATTCGGGCACCGGGTCTACAAAGACGGCGACTCCCGTGTGCCGACGATGAAGACCGCGCTCGACACCCTGATCGAGCACTACGACCGGCCGGCGCTGCTCTCGCTCTACACAACGCTCGAACTGGCGATGACCGAACGCAAGGGCATCCTGCCGAACCTCGACTACCCGTCGGGGCCGGCCTATCACCTGATGGGTTTCGACACCGCGGCGTTCACGCCGCTGTTCGTGGCGGCCCGGATCACCGGCTGGACCGCGCACATCATGGAGCAGCTGGAGTCGAACGCACTGATCCGCCCGCTGAGCGCCTACAACGGGGTCGATGAGCGGCACCTGGCGCGCTAGCACTCGACACAGGAGGCGCGCGGGTCGACCCCAGCGCTGACCTGCCGCGCGTGCGCTCACATCGTCGCCTTCGCCGCGGCGACGCGACGTTTGAGGCGCACGCGCGAGGCTGGCGGATGACTCGACCGCCGGCACTCGCGAGCCCAAATCAGGAGCGGAGTGCGTGTCGCGCCGAAATTCAGCCCGGCTGACGCATTTCGGCACCGCGACACACCTCCACTCCTGAATTCGGTACCCCACCCGGCCGGGCAACGACGAATTCTGCGAACACCTTGCGCTCGGGCAAGACGCGATATATCGTGAGATTTACGGAACGCGATATATCGCGTCATCGACAATTCAGAACTCAGATTCAGACCCGAGATTTCGGCATCCGTGCTGGTGCCCCGAAGGAGCAGACAATGACACTCGAAAAGTGGCTGGTGACGCCCGGCCAGACGAAAATCATCGACATCGAACTGGTACGCCACCTGAAGGTCAGCCTGATCGCCGGCCGAGTTGATGTGATCGGGCACGACGAGCCCGGAGCCCGCGTGACCGTGCACAGCGTCAGCGGCAAAGACCTCAAGATCTCGATGGACGGCGACCTGCTCGAAATCGATCACCCGCAACTGCGCTGGGACAACTTCATTGAGGTCTTCAGCTCGTTCCGCGGATCGGCGCGCGCCGACGTGAGCATCATGGTGCCGCGCGATATCGCACTGAAGTTCGGCGTCATCTCCGCCGACGCCCTCGTCTCCGGGCTCGCCAACGACGCACGCATCAGCACGGTCACCGGTGACGTGGTGATCGACGGCAGCACCGGCGCTCTCGAACTGAACAGCGTGAGCGGCGAGCTTTCGGTGCGCAGCCACACGGGCGACATTTCAGCGCACACGGTCTCCGGCGACGTGACGGTGAGCGGAAACATCCGTCGCTTCAGCGTCGACGGCGTCTCGGGCAACGTCTTCGTCGACATCGACGGCGTGCCCGACCGCATCAACACCAACTCGGTCAGCGGAAATCTGACCGTGCGCCTCGGTGCCGACGTTCCGGCCCGCTACCGCATCAACACCGTCTCCGGCACGCTGCAACTCGACGACCGCACCGTGCGCGGCACGCTCGGCAAAGGCTTCGACAGCAGCATCGGCGACCTCTCGGGCAGCTGGCTCGAACTCAACGCGAAGTCGGTCTCCGGCGACGTCTCGGTGGTGCGCCGCGCCGACAGCAGCGGGCAGAATTCCCCGACGGATGCCTCGCACGACGCGTCGACCTTCGGCGAGGAAGGAGCGTCGGAATGACTCCCCCGGTCTTTTCCCACGGCAGCCTCCGGCTCTACCTGCTCAGCCTGTTGGCCGAGCAGCCGCGCCACGGCTACGAACTGATCCAGGCACTGAGCGACCGCTTCGGCGGAACCTACAGCCCGAGCGCAGGAACCATCTACCCCCGGCTCGCCAAGCTCGAGGAAGAGGGTCTTGTCACGAAGGTCTCCGACGGCCGCAAGACCGTCTATGAGATCACCGAGGCGGGCCGGGCCGAGCTGGCCGCCCGGGAGGGCGACCTGTTCGCGATCGAGAACGAGTTGACCGATTCGGTGCGTCGCCTGGCCGACGAAGTGCGCTCCGGTGTCAATGCGGCGATGAAGAGCCTGCGGGCCGATCTCGCCTCTGCGGCCCGCGAGGCCAAGTCCGAGTCGAAAAACTCGGCCAACGAGTCCAACCTCCACACCGAGTCAAACCGTGCGCTCCACGAAGCCGACATGGTGCTGAACGAGTTCCGGCAGCAGTTGCGCGCCGACCTGCGCACCGCCGCCTACCGTTCGCGGGTTCCCGCCGACACCGTCTCTGAGCTGCGACGCCAGCTCGATGCGGTGCGCGCCAGCATCCTGGCCTCGATCACACGCTGAACCACGAGGCCGGCCCGCTGCTCAACTGAGCAAATTTCCAGGCGGAATGCCTGGTGAGAAGGCGGGCCGGCGTCGGCTGCGAATAGGATCGCAGTGACAAGTGGAGGCACCGTGTTGAAATTGGGCTTGAAGGCATCGGCTGAACAGTTTGGGCCGCGCGATCTCGTAGAACTGGGCGTCATGGCCGAGGAACACGGGCTCGACAGCGTGACCGTGAGCGACCATTTCCAGCCCTGGCGGCACGTCGGCGGGCACGCCCCGTTCTCGCTGGCCTGGATGACAGCCGTCGGCGAGCGCACGAAGCGTGTGCAGATCGGCACCTCGGTGCTCACCCCGACCTTCCGGTACAACCCGGCGGTGATCGCCCAGGCCTTCGCCACCATGGGCTGCCTCTACCCGGGGCGCATCCTGCTCGGCGTCGGCACCGGCGAGGCACTGAACGAGATCGCGACCGGCTACACCGGCGACTGGCCCGAGTTCAAGGAGCGCTTCGCCCGGCTGCGCGAGTCGGTCGACCTGATGCGCCAGCTCTGGGTCGGCGATCGCGTCGACTTCGAGGGCGAGTACTACACCACGAAGGGCGCGTCGATCTACGACGTTCCGGATGGTGGGATCCCGGTTTACATCGCCGCCGGCGGCCCCCTCGTCGCCCGCTACGCCGGCCGTGCCGGCGACGGATTCATCTGCACCTCCGGCAAGGGCATGGAGCTCTACACCGAGCAGCTGCTTCCTGCCGTCGCCGAGGGCGCCGAGAAGGCCGGACGCGACGCATCCGCCATTGACCGGATGATCGAGATCAAGATCTCCTACGACACCGACCGCGAACTGGCACTCGAAAACACCCGTTTCTGGGCGCCGCTCTCACTCACCCCGGAGCAGAAGCACTCGATCGAAGACCCGATCGAGATGGAGGCCGCGGCCGACGCGCTGCCGATCGAGCAGGTCGCGAAGCGCTGGATCGTCTCGTCAGATCCCGACGAAGCGGTGGCGCTGATCAAGCCGTACCTCGACGCGGGCCTCAACCACCTGGTCTTCCACTCCCCTGGCCACGACCAGAAGCGCTTCCTCGAGCTGTTCGAGCGCGACCTGGCGCCGCGTCTGCGCGCGCTGGCGTAACTCCAAGGCTGCGGCGCGGGTCGAAAACCGCTACGCGCGTTGAACCCAACGCGCGTGACGGCGTTCGACCCGCGTGACGCGCTACCCCGCCTCGAGCGCCTTCCGGCGTTCCGCCGCCTGCTCCGGCGTCGGGTGATAGATCTGCGTGCGCTCCCCCGAGCGATCGATCTCGTGCACGCTCATCAGCTCGCCACACATCGGGCAGACCGACTGCGCCTTCGCGGCGCGCACCTCGGCCTCCGGCTCGTCGGTGTACGGGCCGAGCGGCGGCGGCCCGATCCACGGAAAGAGCGTGCGGTTGACCCACGCCGTGAGTCCGCCGGCTTTGCGTCCGGCGCCCGAAGAATTTGTCGTTCGTGCCATAATGATTAGTGTACTAAGTAATACTGAGAGTCGCGAATCACGAAACTGGAGGGGCAATGCCCACTGACGCGCCCAACCTGCTCCAGCTCGAAGAGCAGGTCTGCTTCGCCCTGGCCATCGCCTCGCGCAGCGTCAACGCGATCTACCGCCCGATCCTGGAGCCCTACGGCCTCACCCACCCGCAGTACCTCGTGATGCTGGCCCTCTGGGAGCGCAGCCCCCGCTCGGTCAAAGACCTCGGCTCCGCCCTGCAACTCGAGCCGGCCACCCTCTCCCCGCTGCTCAAGCGACTGGAGAGTACCGGCCTCGTCTCCCGCGAACGCAGCAGCATCGACGAGCGGATGCTCGACATCTCGCTGACCGACCTCGGGGTGAGACTGCGAGCAGAAGCTGAGAGCATCCCGCCACGCATCATCGACCAGCTGGGCATGAGCATCGACGAACTCGCCACTCTGCGGAGCGCCCTCTGGCGGGTCATCGGCGCGGCTCAAGCGACGGGCGAGTAACACCCGGCCGAAAGCAAGCGGGGGAATCCCTCCGGCGTGCCTGGCCGTTTCGCCTTTGGCGCGCCGTGCACGGTGGTCACAATCGATACCCGAGTTGTTATCAATTCCGTACTTTCTCGGAGTTTGAGTGGAGTAGTGTCGTCCCTCGTGACAAAAGAGGCATCTACTCCACCCAGTGAAAACCGGTCGCCCAAACGGTGGATCATCGGTGACCCACTCCCGAGCGAACACCTCGAGGGTCAGCTGCTGGGCAAGCGCCTCGCGCTCCCGATTTTCGCCAGTGACGCACTGTCGAGCGTCGCCTACGCGCCGCAAGAACTGATGATGATCCTGACCATCGGCGGCCTGGCGATGCTCAGCTTCACCCCGTGGGTGGGTGCCGCCGTCGTCGTGCTCATGCTCGTCGTCGTCGCGTCGTACCGCCAGCTGATCAAGGCCTACCCCTCTGGTGGCGGCGACTACGAGGTCGCCTCGAAGAACATCGGCGAGAAGGCCGGCCTGGTGGTGGCATCCGCCCTGCTCGTCGACTATGTGATGACCGTCGTCGTGTCGATTGCCAGCGGTGTCGACAACATCATCTCGGCGTTCCCGGAGCTGGCTCCGCTCAGGGTGGAGATGGCCGTCGTCTTCGTGGTCATTCTCGCCGCGGCCAACCTGCGTGGCATTCGAGAGTCGAGCACGGCGTTCGCCCTTCCGACCTACCTCTTCATCGCCACCGCCGGACTGCTCGTCATCGTCGGCCTCGCGCGCACGGTGATGGGTGACCCTCCTGTCGCGGAGTCAGCCAGCTACGGCGTACAGGCCGAGAATCTCGGCCAGGCGGCGTTCATCCTGCTGCTGCTGCGCTCGTTCGCCAGCGGATGTAGCGCCCTGACCGGTGTCGAGGCCATCGCCAACGGTGTTCCGGCCTTCCGCCGCCCGAAGATCAAGAACGCGCAGAAGACCCTCGTCTTGATGGGCGGCATCGCCGTCACACTGTTCATCGGGCTGACCACACTTGCTCTTGTCTCGGGCGTTCACTACGCCGAGAACCCCTGCGATCTGATTGGCTGGACCGACTGCGCCACCTCGCCGCAACGCAGCCTGATCGCCCAGATCGGGGCGGCGACGTTCGGCAACAACACGATCCTGTTCTATGTGCTGCAGGCTGCCACGGCCGCCGTGCTGTTGCTGGCCGCCAACACGGCGTTCAACGGCTTCCCGCTGCTCGGCTCGGTGTTGGCGAAGGACTCCTACGCCCCCAAGTCGCTGAGCACCCGCGGCGACCGCCTGATCTACTCGAACGGCGTGCTGCTGCTCGCCCTCGCCGCCTGCCTGATCCTGATCGTCTTCCAGGCCAACCTGACGGTACTGATTCAGCTCTACATCATCGGCGTTTTCGTGTCATTCACGCTCGGCCAAACCGGCATGGTGCGCCACTGGCTCGCCCTGCTGAAGACGAATCCGCCGAACCGCGCCTCCATCATCGGCAGCCTGACGATCAACGGCTTCGGCGCCATGCTCACCTTCGTGGTGCTGATCGTCGTCACCATCACCAAGTTCACCCACGGCGCCTGGCTCGTGTTCGTGTTGATGCCGGTGCTGTTCATCCTGATGCTCGGCGTCAACCGCTACTACCGGGATGTCGCCAAGGAGATCGAGGTCGACCCCGTCACCACCTTCGGCTCGCAGGGTGACCACGCCATCGTGCTCGTCGGCAAAATGCAGAAGCCCACCCTGAAAGCGTTGGACTACGCGATCGCCGCACGGCACGAAAGTATCGAGGCCGTGCACGTGTCGATCGACGACGAGGAGACGAAGCAGCTCAAGCGCGACTGGGTGAAACAGAACATCCAGGTGCCTCTGCGCGTCGTCGAGTCGCCCTACCGCGACATCAGCTACCCGCTGATCAACTACGTCAAGGAACACCGCGCCGCGCACGGTTCAGAAGTCGTCACCATCTACACGCCGATCTACATCGTCGGACACTGGTGGGAGAACCTGCTGCACAACCACAAGGCGCGTCGCATCCGTCAGAAGCTGATGCTCGTGCACGGCGTGACGATCGCGCTCGTGCCGTGGCTGCTCGACTCGTCTGAGCTGATCTACGGGCGTCGGTCACGGCCGATTCCCGGCCAGGATCGCCGTGGCGAGCCGGTGCGTCCTCGCCCGATCCCGCGGAAGCCCCTGGCACCCGCGGCGGTTGCGACACCGGGTGAGTACAAGCCGGGTGAGCACAAGGCGAGTGAACAGAAGGCGGCACCGGTCGTGGCCGGACCGCCACCGCAGTCGCGCCCGTCGGCATCCCGCAGGCGCAAGCGCAAGTAGGGATCACCAACTCTCAGCTTGAGTCGTTCCGGCGATCGAGCTTGTCGAGATCCAGAGAGCCGAACCTCAAACGCACCCCGCGATCGGAGGTTGGCAGACGTGGTCTCGACAAGCTCGACCAACGTGTCTGTTAGAGCAGCGCCACAATCTGCCGCGCGATCATGCGACCGGCCCGGTTCGCACCGATGGTGCTCGCCTGCGGGCCGTAGCCGGCCAAGAAGATGCGCGGGTCGGTCCAGGATGCCCCGGCGCCGACGGTCAGCCCGCCCGCCTTCTCCCGCAGCTTGAGCGGCGCGAGGTGGCGCAGTTCCGGCCGGAATCCCGACGCCCAGATGATCGCATCCGCTTCGGTGAAGCTGCCATCTGACCAGCGCACCCCGTTCGGTTCGATCGCGGTGAAGATGGGGCGGGCGACAAGGAGACCGCGTTCGATGCCGGCGGCGATGCGGCGACTGACGGGCACACCCGTTCCGCTGACGATGCTCGGCAGGGCCCGGCCGCTACGGGCCGCCTCATCCTGGGCGGCAACGGCTGCCGAGGCGCCCTCCAGGTCGAGCTCTTCGGTGTGCACCCAGTCGATCGGGCGACGGGCCGCCCAGGTCAGTTCGGCAGCGACATTTTCGAGTTCGAGGAGGAAGCCGATCGCCGACGTTCCGCCACCCACCACGACGACCCGCTGACCGGCGAACTCCTCCGCCGATCGATACTGCGCCGTGTGCACATGGCGGCCGGCGAAGGTGTTCGCGCCGGGATAGTAGGGAACGAACGGAGCACCCCAGGTGCCGGTCGCGTTCACCAGCAGCCGAGCAGTCGTCTCGCGCTCACCGTATTCGGGAGTCGGCGACGTCGACGCCACCACGAGGTCAGCACGGCGGTTGAAAACGGACGTCACGGCGACCGGGCGCTCCACCCGCAGCTCGAAGTGCTCCTCATAGCGACGGTAGTAGTCGGCAACGACATCCCTCGCCGGCAGGGAGCGGTCGGCCGTGTCAAAGCTGATGCCCAACTCGGCCATACCGGGAAGGTCATTGACGTGGTGTGCCGTGCCGAGGCGCAGCGAATCCCACCGGTGCTGCCAGGCGCCGCCGGCGTCTGGCCCGCGGTCGAAGATCACGAAATCCCGGCCGGCAACCATCTCGAAACGCCGCAAATAGTAGGCGACGGAGAGTCCGGCTTGGCCCGCGCCGATGATCACGACGGGCACACTTTGCTCGCTCGCCACCACTCCCCTATCGCTCACATTGAGATTCGCACCACTGCCGCAGGGCAACGGGCCCACCATGCTAAACTAGCGGTTAGTTTTCATACATTCGGTTCGGTAAATCCCAAGTGGCATCGCCTCACTTGGCCTGGCATCGTAAGGGGGTCACGCATGGGGCGCGGCCGTCAAAAAGCAAAGCACACCAAGGTTGCCCGTGAGTTGAAGTATTTCAGCCCGGACACCAACTACAACGCGCTTGAGCGTGAGCTCACGGGGCATCCTTCCGACGACCCTCGCATCGGTGAAAGCCGAATCGGCGAAGATCGGTTGGACGAAGACCTGGCCAAGTGGCCGGAGTACGAGCCGGCCGAGTCTGACGACTATGTCGACCACTACGCCCCCGAAGACGAGCAAAAGCGCGCGTAGTCGGTACTATCGCCGATTCGGCGAGATATCGACCTGGTTCATTGCCGCACAGCCGAGCGTCGCAGCGAATGCAGCGACGCTCGGCTTTCGGCGACCCATTTTTGGATGGGCCCGAAGCTGACGCGAGGCCCGACACGGAATGCGCCGAGCCTCGCGTGAGGCGGTGTCTGTTCGAGACAGCGTCTGCCTGAGACGTCGCCTGTCGGAGGACTAGACCGCGAACGAACCGGTCAGGCGCACGGCGCCGCCGTTGACGCCCTTGGCACCCTGTTCGAATCCGGTGAAATCGCGCACTTCGGTGGAGACGCGCCCGGCAACCCAGGAGGGGATGCCATCGGCCTCCAGCAGAGCGATGACCGCGGGCGCGGCATCCGCCCTGACGACGGCGAACATGCCGATGCCGAGGTTCCAGGTGCCCTCAGAGCTTTCGAGCGTCGAACCGGCCATGTCGCTGAGCACCCGGAAGACCGGCAACGGCGACCAGGTGGAGCGCTCCAGTTCGGCCCAGGAGCCGAGGGGCAGAACACGGGCGAGGTTGGCCGCAATGCCGCCGCCGGTGACGTGGCTGAGCGAGTGTACGGCTCCGGCCAGGCTCGGCTCGGCCAGCACGCGCAGCAACGGCGCGGTGTAGAGGCGGGTGGGCTCGAGCAGCACTTCACCGACGAGGCCGCCGAGTTCGGCGGAGGTGTCGGTGAAGGCAACGCCGCGCTCGGCCAGGATGTGGCGAACGAGGGAGAAGCCATTGGAGTGCAGGCCGGACGACGCCATGGCGATGACGATGTCACCATGCTCGACGCGGTCGGCGCCGAGCACCTCGTCGGCCTCGACGGCTCCGGTGGCCGCGCCGGCCACGTCGTAGTCGTCGGGTCCGAGCAGGCCCGGGTGTTCCGCCGTCTCGCCGCCGACGAGCGCGGTGCCGGTGGCGGCACAGGCGGTCGCGATTCCGGCCACGATCGAGGCGATGCGTTCAGGAACGACCTTGCCGCAAGCGATGTAGTCGGTCATGAAGAGGGGGCGGGCACCGACCACGATGATGTCATCGACGACCATGCCCACGAGGTCCTGGCCGATGGTGTCGTGCTTGTCGATGGCCTGCGCGATCGCGACCTTCGTGCCGACGCCATCGGTGGAGGTGGCGAGCAGCGGCCGGCGGAAGCTGGTCAGGAACGAGACGTCGTAGAGGCCGGCGAAACCACCGAAGCCGCCCTGAACCTCGGGTCCGTGAGTGCGGCTGACGGCCGCCTTCATCAGTTCGACGGCGAGGTCGCCTGCGGTGGTGTCGACGCCGGCTGCGGCGTATGAAGCGTTGCTCATTCTTGTCTTCCTGGATCGCCGATGGAACGCACGGGTGCGCCGGGGGTTGAAACGGTGAGGGAGGGGGCCACCTCGAGCACCGACTCGAACTCCGCGTCGGGGCCGGGGTCGCATCCGTTTGATGCCGGCTGACGCTCGAGCAGGTTCTTGCCGAGGTGCTGCGAATCGGGCAGCGGAATCGGGTATTCGCCCGTGAAGCACGCCGTGCAGAGGCGCTCGCGCGGCTGCTCGGTCGAGGCGATCATGCCGTCTTCTGAGAGGTAACCGAGCGAGTCGGCCCCAATCGCCTGACGCACCTCGTCGACACCGAGGCCGGTTGCGATGAGTTCGGCCCGCGACGCGAAGTCGATGCCGTAGAAGCACGGCCAGGTGATGGGCGGGCTCGAGATGCGCACGTGCACCTCGGCGGCGCCGGCCTCGCGCAACATGTTGACCAGGGCGCGCTGGGTGTTACCGCGCACGATCGAGTCGTCGACGACGATCAAACGCTTGCCCTTGATGACCTCTTTGAGCGGGTTGAGCTTGAGCTTGATGCCCCGCTGACGGATGGTTTCCGAGGGCTGAATGAAGGTGCGGCCGACGTAGGAGTTCTTGACAAGACCCTGGCCGAACGGGATGCCGGAGGCCTGGGCGTAACCGATGGCCGCCGGGGTTCCCGACTCAGGAGTCGGGATGACAAGGTCGGCCTCGACCGGATGCTCGGCCGCGAGCTTGCGACCCATCTCAACGCGAGCCTCGTGCACGCCACGACCGGCGATGGTGGTGTCGGGGCGGGCGAGGTAGACGTATTCGAAGACGCAGCCGGCAGGCTTGGACTCGGCGAACCGCTGCGTGCGCAGGCCGTTCTCGTCGATGGTGATCAGCTCACCCGGCTCGACCTCGCGCACAAAGCTGGCGCCGACGATGTCGAGGGCAGCGGTCTCGGAGGCGACGACCCAGCCGCGCTCGAGGCGGCCGAGCACCAGCGGGCGAACGCCCTGTGGGTCGCGGGCGGCGTAGAGGGTGGACTCGTCCATGAAGACCAGGCAGTAGGCGCCGCGCAGGCGCGGCAGCACTTCGAGAGCGGTCTGCTCGAGCGTGTGCTCCTTATCGCCGATGAGCAGCGCGGTGATGACCGCCGTGTCGGTGGTGTTTCCGCGACGCAGCTCGCCGTCAGCTTCGGGGTAGCGCTCGTGCACGAGCTGCATCAGCTCGGCGGTGTTCGTCAGATTGCCGTTGTGGCCGAGGGCGACGGTGCCGCTGGTCGTGCGGCCGAGAGTCGGCTGCGCGTTCTGCCAGCTCGACGATCCGGTCGTCGAGTAGCGCGTGTGCCCGACGGCGATGTGCCCGAGGAGCGTGCTCAGCGCCGACTCGTTGAAGACCTGGGAGACGAGTCCCATGTCTTTGTAGATGAGGATCTTGCTGCCGTCGCTCGTGGCGATACCAGCCGATTCCTGGCCGCGGTGCTGCAGCGCGTAGAGGCCGAAGTAGCTGAGCTTCGCCACCTCTTCGCCGGGAGCCCAGACACCGAAGACTCCACAGGCATCCTGCGGCCCCTTCTCACCGGGAAGAAGATCGTGACTTAACAGTCCGTCGCCACCAGGCACGCCGCAGCCCCTTTACTCTGAGTTTTCGTTGGAAGAACGGCTGCTGTGGTCAGCATCCGGGGCCGGATCGGCGGGTGTAGCTTTTTCAACGATCTTGTCGACGACGACGGTGCGCGAGCGGCCGACGCGGTCGAGAATGAGGGCGACGAGCGAGCCGAGGGCGACGCCAAAGGTCACGCCGGCCAGCAGCAGAAACCCGAAAACCTGGGTTTTGCCGAAGTCGGGGTTGTCGGGGAATGCGACAGTGAGCACGAAGGCGACGACGGCGCCGATGATCGCGCCGACCAACATGAAGTTGAAGTAGCGCGGGGAGCGATGCACCAGAGCGGTGGTCTCAGTCACGACCGGCTCACCGGATTCGGGAGCCGTGTGATCGGGTTCGTTGGGGGTGTCGGGCTGTGCTGGCTGTTCTGCAGAACTCACGGTTCTATTGTCGCATGAGTGTCGCCTGCGCTGGGGCCGTCGCTGGGGCCGTCGAAACCGGACGGGCCGGCCGCAGACAGCAGCGCCCCGGCTCCCCCGCAAGTGCGGGAGGGGCCGGGGCGAGCGTGCCGTACGGGGCTACTTCGTCGAGCGGCCGGCGATCACGCTGCGACGGAACAGGATCGCGAGCACGATGACGGCGGCGAGAAGCACCGCAATGATGCTCCAGAGCAGCCAGTTGGACTGGTCAACATTGGCCGCAGGAACTGCGGAGACCGGCGTCGCCTCGTCAGCGCGTTCAAGATTCGTCACAGCGGCAACCCCTTCCGCACAGTCGGGCGCCAGGGCGAACGTGGCACTCACCGGGTCGAACGCCTCGCCGGCCGGATAGGTTCCAAACGCTGCGGAACCCGCCGCGGTCAGTGTCGCCGGAACGTTGCGGAGCGTAACCGTCTGAGTCGGTGACGCCCCCTCGGCTGTCACGACGGTCGGGGCGGATGCGGCCAGGTCGAGCTGCACAAAACGCACTCCAGCGGCATCCACTGCTTCACCCATCTGAGTGCTGCCGCTGACGTCGACGACGAGGTAGGCGGTTGCCGCATCGACGAACTCGAGACGAGGGTTCCCGATTTTCGTGTCGAGGATGCCCTCGTGCCCGGTGAAGCGCACGTCGCCGCCCCAGGAAACGAGGCCGGTTGAGGCTGCCGAGTCGATGGCCCCGGTTCCCCCGGTCCAACCGAACTGTCCGTCGGCATAGGTCGTTCCGCCGCCGAGAACCCAGTCACCATTGGCGATGGCGCCGGTGAGGTAGCTGCGGAACCCTTCCTTGAAGCCCCAGCTGAGCGTCGCGGCCGACACGGTGCATCCGGCCGCCACTGTGACGGGCGGCTGCTCAGTGACAACTGCGGGTTTCGTCGAGGCGAAGACGGCCCGACTGATGGTTCCCTGCTCGCCGGCTGGGGCAGCGCCGACGGCACCGATCGTGAAGCTGAGCGGTGCGAGTGCGGTTCCGGCGGCATAGAAGCCTTGGAACGCGGTGGCGCCGGCACTGGTCAAGGTGACCGGGGCATCCGTCACGGTGAACGCGCCATTCTGCATCGCGCTCCGAGCCGCAAGATTCACCGTGCCGAGGTCAACCCGGCTTCCGTTGACTGTGATCTGGAAGACGCCGCTCGTTGCCGAATCGATGCGCACGGTCGGGGAGGAGAAGTTGAGGTCGAGGATGCCGCCGTGCCCAACGAAACGCACGGCGCCGGCGTAATTCACCGTTCCGGTCTGAGTGTCGGCGCTGTAAGAGCCGCCGGCCTGACCGAAGCGGTAGTTGCCCCCGCCCGACGTGGCGCCGTTCGAGACGCTAATGCTGCCGCGGGCGATCGGGCCGGTGATGTAGTCCTGGAACGCCTGGCTGACTCCCCAGCTGAGCGACCCGGTTGCGGGCGCCCGCGTGGAAACCGGCGGGGTTACCGGAGGCGTCACGGGCGGAACCACCGGAGGCGTCGTGGGTGTCACCGGCGGCGTGACCGGCGGGAGTGTGGTCGAGTCCGCGAAGGTGAGCGCGGTTTTCGTCTCGAACGGTGCAAACTTCGCTCCGCCGCCCGGGTAGGTGTAGATGCCGTAGTTGCCGGTGGCCGGCTCTTTGTCGTAGCCCTTCTTCACGGTCAGCGTGGTCTCGAACGTGCCGTCGGCCTTCAACTCAACCGCCCCGGCGGGCGCACCGCCCACGGTCGCCATGTTGGCAGCGAGCAAAGCCCACTTCGAGTCGCCGGTCACTCGCGTCGCTGACGCAGCGCCGGTCGACGGCTGCCAGACATCCGCGAACTTGCCGAATGCGACGTACGTGCCGGTGAACGTTCCGGCCAGCGGCGGGCGCGTGCCCGACGTCGCCGGGGCGGACGGCAAGAAACCGGTGCCACGCACGGTGACGGTCTCGCCATCCGCGTTCAGACCGGTCGTCTTCGACACCGTCACAGTCGGAACCGGGGCCGGCGTCACCGGTGGCTCGGGCGACGGCACCGGAGTCGGCGGGGCGGTGGGTTCCGGTGTGGGCTCCACAGTCGGCTCCGGCGTTGGCTCTGGCGTTGGAGGCGCAGCGAACCGCACCGGCGTGACGGTGTCCTCGCTCTTGTCAGAAATTCCGATGCCATGGGCCTTGGAGGTGTAGAAAGCGAAGCCGCCCTCGACGGGAGCCGGCACGGTCATGGTGGCGGCGAACGTGCCGTCAGTGGCCGGGACAATCACCTGGGTTCCGAGCATCTGCCCGGAAGCGGGGTAGAAGCCGGCCAGTCCGGCCGGTGCCAGCGCCAGGTAAAACCCTGGACCCACCGCCGCGAAACCGCTTCCCGAGACGGTGACCTGACCGCCGCCGACCGGGGCCTCGGTTGCGGTGACGGTCGGTGTCGCGGCTGCTTCAGCGGCGAGCGCCGGCGCTGCCGTCCCGACGGATGCACCGCCGACGAGAAGGCCGACGACAAGAGTCGCCAGTATCGTGCGGAACCGGTTCGCCGGCGGGGACGTGTGGATCATGGAACGAAAACTCCAGACATGGTGAAGTTCGCGCACGCCGACGGGCACGCCGAAGGCGCGTCGAGGGCACGCCGGCAGGAACGCCACCGGCGGGCCGCACGACCGACGACGAGCGCACCGAAAGATGCGTCGCGGCGCTGCGCGAGAACCAGAACAAGGGAAGCCCCGCCAGGTTAGGTGAGGCTATGCTTACCGTAGGGGCTGCGCGAAGATACTGTCAAGCTGAGGATAGGCTATCCTAAATAATTGTGCCCCTCTCCTCTTCGCAAAGCCGTCTGACCAGCGCTTTTTTCGCCGTCATCGTCGCCACATCTCTCGTCGGCTGCAGCGCGATCGCCACCGTCAAGCCGAGTGATTCCTCCGCTTCAAGCTCCGCTCCCGACTGCCCGGGTGCTGACGTTCCGCTTTCCGAGGTGACGGCGGCCGGCCCGCCGACATCACTGATCGGGGAATCCACCGCCTGCCTGCCCACGCGCGCCGTCGAGCCGATCGCGAAGCATCCGGCGCCGGCATTGCCCGTCACTGTGACCGACAACGATGGCAATTCCGTCACGGTGACGGATGTCGACCGCATCATCGCGATCGACCGGTCGGGCACCCTGGCCGCCACCGTCTTCGCGCTGGGGCTCGGCGACCGGGTGGTCGCCCGCGACAACTCGACGGAGTTCCCCGGCACGGCCGACCTCCCCCTGGTGACCCAGAACGGACACGAGCTCGCGGCTGAGGCGGTGCTCAGCCTGACTCCGACCCTCATCCTCACCGACCGCACGGTGGGATCGCGTGACGTGCTCACCCAGCTGCGCGAGGCGGGCATCCCGATCGTCGTGATCACGGCACAGCGCAGCATCGGTGACAACGAAATCCTGATCGATCAGGTTGCCACGGCGCTCGGCGTTCCAGAGGTCGGGCAGAAACTGAACGCACGGCTCGCCGCCGACACGGCCACCACCATCGCCGACATCGCGGCCCTGGCCCCGACCGCGGTTGCGGATCGCCCCCGCATCCTCTTTCTCTACATGCGCGGGGCGGCGAGCATCTACTACATTTTCGGGGCCGAATCCGGTGCCGATTCCCTGATCGACAGCCTCGGCGGGATCGACGTGGCCTCGGAGATCGGCTGGCAGGGGATGAAGCCGCTCACGGCGGAGGCCCTCGTCGCGACGGCGCCCGACCTGCTGCTGGTGATGACGACCGGCCTCGAATCCGTCGGCGGCGTCGACGGCCTGCTTGAGAGCATCCCGGCGATTGCGGCGACCCCGGCCGGGCAGAACCGCCGCATCGTCAACATGGCCGACGACCAGGTGCTGGCGTTCGGCCCGCGCACGCCCGAGGTTCTCGATGCCCTCGCCCGGGCCATCTACGCGCCGGGCGCGGACGGGGCAAGCCATGACTGAGACGCTCGCCGGCACGCCGCCTGATTCGGCGCAAGACTCGACGATCGGCCTGCCGCCCGGTTCGGCGCCTGCCTCGCCTCCCCTCGAGCCGAACGCCGGCCGCCGTGCGGCCCGTCGCCCTCCCGGCGCCGCCCGCCGCACGTGGCTCTACATCGGCCTCAGCTCGGCTCTTCTGCTCGTCGTGCTCGTCGCGGCCGGGAGCGGGCAGGTTCAGGTCTCCCCCGCCGACGTGATCGCCTCGATCGGGCGGGCGCTCGGCATCGACACCGCGCAGAACTCCGCCGCCCAGCTGACCGATGCCGCCCTCTGGACGATCCGCTTTCCGCGCATCGTGATGGCGCTGCTGATCGGTGCCGCCCTGGCTGCGGCCGGCCTGCTCATGCAGGCGGTTTTCGGCAACCCGCTGGCCGAGCCGAGTGTGGTGGGGGTGTCCTCAGGGGCCGCGCTCGGGGCATCCGTCAGCATCGTCTTCGGCTGGACCTTCATCGGCGAATGGACCATCGCGGCCGTCGCGTTCGTCGCCGGACTGGTGACCACGCTGGTGATCTATCTGTCCAGCCGGTCGAATGGCCGCACCGAGATCGTGACCCTGGTGCTCACCGGCATCGCGGTCAATGCGGTGGCCGGCGCCGGGCTCGCCCTGCTCACCTTTCTCGGCGACACCGGCGCGCGCGAGCAGATCGTGTTCTGGCAACTTGGCAGCCTGAACGGTGCCCGCTGGGAGCAGGTCGGGGTGATGCTGCCGTTGATCGCAGTAGGACTGATCGTGGCCTTTCTGCTCGCCCGCACGCTCGACCTGTTCTCACTCGGCGAGCGCAGCGCCCGTCACCTCGGCGTCAATGTGGAGCTCGTGCGCATCGTTGTCATCGTGATCGTGGCCCTTCTGGTCTGCGCCGCGGTCTCGTTCGCCGGGATCATCGGCTTCGTCGGCCTCGTCATTCCGCACCTCATGCGCATGATCATCGGTCCGGCCCACCTGCCGCTGCTGATCGCGAGCGTGCTCGGCGGCGCCCTGCTGCTCGTCACGGCCGATCTCGTGGCGCGCACCGCGGTTCCGATGGCCGATTTGCCGATCGGCATGCTCACCGCGCTCGTCGGCGGGCCGTTCTTCTTCTGGCTGCTGCGACGCACCCGGCAGCGCGAAGGGGGCTGGGCATGAGTGCGCCCGCTCTGGAAACGGATGCCGTCACCGTCGAGATCGACGGACGTCGCATCATCGACGCGGTCAGCTTCACCGCCCGCGCCGGCGAGGTGCATGCGTTGATCGGGCCGAACGGTGCCGGAAAATCAACCCTCCTCGGCGTGATCGCCGGCGACCAGGCGGCATCCGCCGGCGGCGTGAGAATCAACGGCCTTCCGCTGGAGGAGGTGTCGTTGCGGGAACTCGCCCGACAGCGCGCCGTGCTGCTGCAGGACCACACGGTGTTCTTCGGATTCACCGTGCGCCAGGTCGTCGAAATGGGGCGGGCCCCCTGGGCGCGCACCAGTCAGGAAGACGACGACGACTCCCTGGTAACGGCGGCGCTCTCCGCCGCCGACGTTCGGCACCTCGAGCATCGCCGCATCCCCTCGCTCTCCGGCGGCGAGCGTGCCCGGGCGGCTTTCGCCCGGGTGCTGGCACAGAACACCGGCATCCTGCTGCTCGACGAGCCGACAGCCGCGCTCGATCTCGGCCATCAGGAAGCCGTGCTGCAGGTGGCGCGCGACCGCGCCAGGGCTGGCCACGCGGTGGTCGTGGTGCTGCACGATCTGACCCTTGCCGCGGCCTGGTCCGACCGGATCACCCTGCTGGAGCAGGGGCGGGTGGTGGCCAGCGGAACCCCCGACGAGGTGCTCACCGCCGAGCGGATCAGCGCCGTCTACCGGCATCCGGTCGAGGTGATTCGGCATCCGTCGAGCGATGCACTGCTCGTGGTTCCGGTGCGACGGGCCGGCTAGCACCGTTTTTTCGCCCTGAGGGGTCGCATATCGACCTTCCCGGGGTCAACGAAGGTCGATGTGCGACCCCTCAGCGCGGTGTTGCCTCGGATGCGTGCGACGTGCGAGGCGCCCGCGTCACGCTTCGAAGCCGCCGGCGGCGGCGCCGCCGAGCCGAGCAAGCCTCGAGATGCGAACAGCTCGCGTGGACTGGCAGACTGTGCGGATGACTACGATCGCGGTGCTCGGCAGCGCCAATATGGACCTTGTTGTTCGGCAATCTCGACTTCCGCTCCCGGGCGAAACGATATTCGGATCGGGCTTCAGCACGGTTCCCGGCGGCAAGGGATTGAACCAGGCGGTCGCAGCGGCGCGACTCGGCGGATCGGTTGAGTTTCTGGGGGCGGTGGGCAGCGACGCCTACGGTTCTGAACTCCGCGCGCTGATGACGACCGAAGGCATGCGCACCGATGGCCTGGCCACGACGGATGCCCCCACCGGCACCGCGCACATCTCCGTTGTCGACTCCGGTGAGAACTCGATCGTGGTGGTGTCGGGCGCGAACGCAACCGTCACCTCACTCAGCGAGCCGCAGCGCGCATCCATCGAAGGCAGCGGCTATCTCGTGATGCAGTGCGAGCTGCCGTTGTCGGTGCTCGTCGAGGGAATCGCGCTCGCCCGCGCCGCCGGCGTCTTCACCGTGCTCACGCCGGCGCCGGTCATGCCGTTGCCCGACGGTTTTCTGGCCTCGGTCGATCTGATCGTGCCGAACCAGATTGAAGCCGCCGAACTGACCGGCGAGAGCGACCCTGTGGCGGCCGCCGAAGCGCTGAGCGCCGGCAACACCTGGGCGATCGTGACCCTCGGCTCGCAGGGCTCGGTCATCGCGCACAACGGAACCGTGCTCGGCGTCGCGCCGGCCCGCCCGGTGAAGGCGATCGACACGACGGCCGCCGGCGACACCTTCGTCGGCTCACTCGTCGCGCGCCTGGCGTCGCGCGCGGACCAGACCGCTGCCCCGACCGAGGACGAGATGATCGACGCCGTGCGTTGGGCGACGACCGCCTCATCGGTCTCGGTCACGCGGGCCGGCGCGACCAGCTCGATGCCGACCCTCGCGGAGGTCGCGGCGATCCTCGCCTAGCGCCGTACTTGGCCGTACTTGGCCGTGAGGTGCCAACTTTTGCTAGTCGCGGGCGCGGCAAAGTCAAGCGGTGGGAGCAACGCGGGGTTGTCATGCTGCGAGGAGCAGCTGGGCCAGCCGGTTGGCCGGGGTCTCGAGGTTGAGGGTGGGGCGGGGTCGGCGGTTCAGCTTCGCGGCGACCAGTCGGAGCTCGTCCGGGGTGTGAACGGAGAGGTCTGAGCCTTTCTCGAACCAGAACCGTAAGAGCCGGTTCGTGTTCTCGTTGGTGCCGCGCTGCCAGGGCGAGTGCGGGTCGCAGAAGTAGAGCGTCGTGTTCAGGTCGGTTTGGATTTTGGCGTATTCGGCAAGTTCCGTGCCGCGGTCCCAGGTGACCGAGCGGCGCAGGTGATCGGGCAGTTTCCCCATCTCGCTGATCATCGCGGCGGCGACCGTCTCGGCGGTGTGATCGCCCGGCAGGTGGAGCAGGATCGTGAACCGGGTCACCCGCTCCACCAGGGTGCCGATCGCGGTCCCATCACAGCCGATGATGAGGTCGCCCTCCCAATGCCCGGGGACTGCCCGGTCCGCGACTTCGGCCGGCCGCTGGCTGATCTTGAACGCCTCCTTGTAGGGGCTGTTCGACTTCCGGTCCGCGTCGTGCGGAACACGTTTCTTCCGCTTCAGGCTCAGCTTCTCGGCCAGGTCCGCGCGCAGGCTGCCGCGGGTTTGAACGTAGAGCGCCTGGTAGATCGTCTCGTGACTCACCTGCATAGTCTGATCATCGCCGAAGTAGAACGCCAACATCGACGAGATCAGTTTCGGGCTCCACCCGTCACCCATCCAGACCGCGATCAGCGCGCAGAGCGCCTCGTTCTCGACCAGCTTCAACGGCTTCGGCCGCCGGCGCGACTGATGCGCTTTCGTGTGCGCCCGCGACGCGTAGTAGGTCCCGTCCGAGCTGGTGTTGCGGTTCACCTCCCGCCAGACCACCGACTTGTTCCGGCCGATCGCTTCACCGATGTCTGCGTAGCTCATCCCGCTCCGCCGGCCCATCTGGATCATGCCTCGCTCCGCCAAGCTCAACGCCCGTTCGCCGGGCCCGGTCGGGGAGGGTGCCGGATCTGAGAGGCCACCCTCGCGTCCCATGTCTAACTTCATCCGCCCAGACCGGTTCCACCACTTCGATCCGGTTCGCCTTGCCACGCCCAAACGACGGCACGCGTCGTTCACCGAAACTCCTGCGCACACCAAATCAACGAACTCCGTGCGCGTATCTGGGGGAAACAGTTTGACCTTGGAACGCTCCTTGAATCAGAGCGTTGCTACGACCGTATGACTTTGCGCGCTCGCAACTAGCAGAAATTGGCACCTCAGGGGCGTTTTCGCAGGTCGGCCGGCAGCGAACGGTGTCGCTTCCACGCCCGCAGCATCTGCTCGCGGTCGCCGCCCGGGTTTCTCAGGTGCCAGTCGCGAGTGAACCGATTGAGCTCGAACTGCGGTGCGATCTCGGAGGGCTCGGCGTTGCGGGTGTTCGCCCAGTGCGCGAGCGCGTCCGCGAGGGTCGCGGTACCGTCACCGGTTGCGAAGAACTCGCGCATCGGCGCATCGAAGTGAAAGCCGGGCCCGAGTTGATCGGTGAACCAGGCTCGAAGTATCTGGCTGCACCGCTGGCCTCGCGGCACAACGGTCCGAGCAGAAAGGGGTTCCTTCAGCTGCCTGCCGGGCGCCGGGCGCGGGGCGGCAGCGGGCTGCGCACGACCCTCGAGAAACGCGCCGATTCGGCTGGCCAGCACGAGCTTGCCGCCGGAAGTGGGAAGTCCACGGGTGCGGCTGAAGGCAGCGAGCTCGTCTTTCGTCCAATACCAGCGCGCGAACTCCGGGCCGCCCAGCGTCGCGGAAAGCTCGGGGCGCTGCGGCAGGGAATCTGTCACCGCGTGCCTTGGCTCACGCTCGCCGGGCGGCTCCGTTGCGTCGGGAGCGGCCCGCGCGTCCGGCCCCGCCGCCCCGCCGTCGCGCCGGTTCAGAAGCCGACGATCGGTAGCTCGCCAGACAGGTCGGCCCGCTGACCCGACGCATGGATGCGGCCGGTCGCGATCCCGTCGGACCACACCAGCCGGCTCGTTGCGAGTTCGAGCCAGGTGGCGGCATCCATCTCGACGACGTTCGGCGGTGTTCCCCGCGTGTGCCGAGGACCCTCGATGCATTGCACGGCGCCGAAGGGCGGCACCCGCACCTCGAGAGTGTTGCCTTCGGCCTTCTCGGCCAGCAACTGGAGGGTGTAGCGCACGGCCAGGGCGCGCACGTCGCGCGGTGCGACATCCGGTGCCCCCGCCCATTCGCGCACAGCGCTCAGTCCCGCCGGGTCGTCGATTCTCGCTCGTGCCATGCCTCAATTGTCGCCCGTGCGTCATCCCCGGCCTACCGGTCCGCGCTCGCGTGCACACGCCGGGCACGCCCGTTACTCGCGAGTTGCCACAGATAGCCCCTTGAACTCGGCTGAAGGGGCTATCTGTGACAACTCGCGGACGGATACCGGCTCCCGCTGGCCGCGTTGCTCCCGCCGATGTGTGGCTAACTCCGGCAATCCTCGCTGTCGACAGACTGCACCCGCGTCATTCCGGGCCCGAAACCAGACAGAACCTGAAATTCCCGGAGTTAGCCACCACCGTGCAGGGCAAGCCGACGGATGCCCCCGCCCACGACGACGGGACGGCGCCAGCCGCATCCGGTAACCTGAACCAGTGAAAATACTGGTTCTTGGCTCTGGTGCCCGCGAGCACGCAATCATCACCGCACTGCTTCGTGAAGACCGAAGCGGCGAGCCTCGTCACGAGGTCATCGCGGCGCCCGGCAATGCCGGAATCGCCGCCGACGTTCCCGTCGTCGCGCTCGACGCGAACGACCCGGAAGCCGTCACCAACTACGCCACCCTGCACAGCATCGAGCTCGTCGTGATCGGGCCGGAAGCCCCGCTCGTCGCCGGTGTCGCCGATGCGCTCCGCACCCGCGGCATCCCCGTCTTCGGGCCGGGCAAGGCCGCCGCCGCCCTCGAAGGCAGCAAGACCTTCGCCAAGCGCATCATGGATGAGGCCGGTGTTCCCACCGGCCGCGCCGTGCGCGCCGGCACCCTGGCCGAGGCCGAAGCGGCCCTCGATGAGTTCGGTGCCCCGTATGTCGTCAAGGCCGACGGCCTCGCCGCCGGCAAGGGCGTGCTCGTCACGTCCGACCGCGACGCCGCGCTTGCCCACTCCACTTTCTGGTTGCAGCACGGCAGCGTGCTGATCGAGGAGTTCCTCGACGGCCAGGAGGTCTCCCTCTTCCTGCTTAGCGACGGCCACAACGTGCTGCCGCTCTCCCCCGCCCAGGACTTCAAACGCCTCGCCGACGGCGACGCCGGCCCGAACACCGGCGGCATGGGCGCCTATTCCCCGCTGCCCTGGCTCGACACCCAGTTCGGCAGCGAGCAGGCCTTCGTCGACGAGATCATCGAAACCGTCGCCCTGCCCACCGTGCGCCAGCTGGCCGCCGAAGACACCCCGTTCATCGGGCTGCTCTACTGCGGGCTCATTCTGACGGATGCGGGCATCCGCGTCATCGAGTTCAACGCACGCTTCGGCGACCCCGAGACCCAGGTCGTTCTGCCGCGACTGATCACGCCGCTCTCCGGTCTGCTGCTGGCCGCCGCGCTCGGTGAGCTCGCACACGTCGCCCGTCCCGAGTTTTCAACGGATGTCGCAGTGACCGTGGTTCTGGCCAGCGAAAACTATCCGGAGACCCCGATCACCGGGCGTGCGATCACCGGACTCGACGCCGCATCCGCCGTGCCCGGCGTCTCGATCGCGCACGCGGCGACCCGACTCGACGGCAACACCTTCATCGCAACCGGTGGCCGCGTGCTCAGCGTCGTCGCGGTCGGCAGCGACTTCACCGATGCGCGGGCTCGTGCCTACGACGCGATCGGTCAGATTGCGCTCGAGGGTGCTCAGTTCCGCACCGACATCGCGGCGCGCGTCGCGAACTGAGTCGGGCGAGACCTCAGCACGAATCCTCAGGAACAGAAGAGGGGCCGGGCATCCGCACTGTGCGGATACCCGGCCCCTCTTCTGAATTGCGCAACAGCGCCCCGCGCCTACTTCGTGGGCACTGGCTCCGACTCCGAAACCGGCTCCGACGCTTCCGCCAGCACGTCGCCGGAAACGTATGCCGGCACCTCGGCAGAAACGGATGCGGCCACGGTTCCCGCTGCGGGTGCGGGCACAGCTGCTGCAGCAGCTCGCGGGCCCCACGCCACCGGCGCCGGCTTGACGAAGAACAGCACGGCCACCGCGCCGATCAGCGCAACGGCCGCCGGCAGGAACAGCGACTGGCCCATGGCCGTGCTGAATCCTTCGTGCAGCACCTCGGGCAGGCCACCGGCCCCGCCGGCTCCACCCTGCGCAGCCGCACCGGCGCCGGCCGGAAGCTCGGCGATGAGACGGGCCTGCATGATGGCGGCGATTCCGGCGCTGCCGAGCACCGCACCCATCTGACGGGTTGTGTTGTAGACGCCCGAACCGGCACCGGCGTCGGCCGGGGCCAAGTTGCGCGTCGCCGTGGTCGACAGCGGAGCCCAGATTCCGGCGTTCGCCACACCGAGCACGGCCATCGGCAACAGCAGCACCCAAATCGGGACATCCGCCGTCATAATCGAGCCGAGCCAGAACAGGCCGCCGGCCAGGCACAGCAGCCCGACGAGGGCCACCCACTTGGGGTTGACCTTGTCGACGAGCTTGCCTGAGACCGGCGCGAGGGCGCCGGAGATGACCGCCATCGGCACCATGAGCAGCGCCGACTGGGTGGGGGTCAGTTCGCGCACGGTCTGTGCGTAGATCAGCAGCGGCAGCGACATCGCGGTGATCGAGAACCCCACGGCGGTGATTGCCACATTGGAAAGCGAGAAGTTGCGTTCACGGAAGAGTTTCAGCGGGAGCAGCGGCTCGCCCTTATTGATCGACTGCCAGTAGACGAAGGCAGCGAGCACGAGAACACCGGCGCCGATGAGGCTCCAGACGCTGATCGGGCCGACAATCGTGCCCCAGTCGTAGTTCTCGCCTTCCTGAATTCCGTAGACGACCAGGAACAGGCCGACAGCGCTCAAGATGACACCGAGGATGTCGAAGCGGTGTGTGTGCGTCGGAAGCGTCGGAACCAAGCGCCACGCGAAAACGAACGCGATCACGCCGATCGGCAAGTTGATGAAGAAGATCCATTCCCAGCCGAGGCTGTCGACGATCACGCCGCCAAGGATCGGCCCGACGAGAACGGCGATTCCGGCAACGGCGCCCCAGAGGCCCATCGCCTGGCCGCGACGATCCGGCGGGAAAATGCGGGTGATCACCGCCATCGTCTGCGGCGTCATCAACGCCGCGCCGACGCCTTGCAGCACGCGGGCGGCGATGAGCATCTCAATCGAGCCCGACAGACCACACCAGACGGATGCCGCGGTGAAGATCACGAGACCGATCAGGTAAATGTTCTTCGGGCCGAACCGGTCGCCGAGGCGCCCGGTGATGAGCAGCGGCACCGCGTAGGCGAGCAGATAGGCGCTCATCACCCAGATCACCGAGTTGATGTCGGCGTCGAGGCCGACGATGATTGCCGGCGTGGCCACCGAGACGATGGTGCTGTCGACCAGAATCATGAAGAAACCGAGCACGAGCGCCCAGAGGGCCGGCCAGGGTCTAACGACGTTTTGCATTGAAAAGTCCTTGCTGAGGTGCGTGATACCGGGCTGATGCCGGCAGATACCGGGCGACAATGGGCCGGCTGCCACTCTCGCGTGCGCCTCGAATGGGGCCCTCCTGCGAGCGGAGCATCCCCTCCGCAGAAGGGGCCTTCAGTAGCGTACGCGCAGTTGCGCGACAATGGAGACGTGACTATCGAGAATCAGCCGCCCGCATCCGTCGCCGTCGACCTGCCCGGGTGGCGCCACAGCTACTCCGGCAAGGTGCGCGACCTGTACCTTCCGGACACCACCGGCACGGATGCCGCGGCAGAGTCCGCGCCCGGCGGCCGGATTCTCGTGGTCGCCAGCGACCGCGTCAGCGCCTTCGACCACGTGCTCGAACCCGGCATCCCGGGTAAGGGCGAGCTGCTCACCACGCTCAGCCTGTGGTGGTTCGACCAGCTCGTTGACGTGCCGAACCACCTGGTTCCCGACCACGCGATCGCCAACGGCACCGCGGCCAGCCTCATCCCCGACGCTGTGGCCGGGCGCGCGATGCTCTGCAAGACCCTCGACATGTTCCCGGTCGAGTGTGTCGTGCGCGGCTACCTGACCGGCTCCGGCTGGAAGGAATACCAACGCGAGCAGACGGTGTGCGGCATTTCGCTGCCCGCCGGACTGCAGAACGGCGACCGCCTGCCCGAACCGATCTACACTCCGGCCTGGAAGGCGCCGATGGGCGAGCACGACGAGAACATCTCGTTCGAGCGCACCGTCGAGCTGGTCGGGCCGACTGGAGCCGCGGCACTCCGCGACGCCTCTCTGTCGATCTTCGCCACCGCATCTGCGATCGCCGAGAAGGCCGGTGTGATTCTGGCCGACACCAAGTTCGAGTTCGGCGCCGACCCCGAGACCGGCGTCATCACGCTCGGCGACGAGGTGCTCACGAGCGATTCGAGCCGCTACTGGGATGCCGAAGCCTGGCAGACCGGCACGACTCCGGCCGAGCGGATGGCCAGCTTCGACAAGCAAATCGTGCGCGATTGGCTCGCCGCCAACTGGGATCAGACCGGCACCCCGCCGCTGCTGCCGACGCACATCGTCGAGCAGACGGCGGCGCGTTACCGCGAGCTGCTCGAGCGCCTGACCTCGTCGCCCAGCGGGAGCAGCGACCAGTAGTCCGAATCTACGGACGTGACTAGTCGGCAACGGCGAGGGTTGGCGTCTGAGGGACGCCTCCCCAGAGCTGGGCGGTGTGGTGCTCGTGCAGGCGTCGTTCGGCATGCAGTGCCGGGTAGAGGGCGAGGAGCACGACCATCGGGGTCAGCAGGCGTGGGTCGTGGATCCCGTGGGCGGCGTAGGTGCGCTTGAACCTTTCCACGTAGTAGACATAGTCGCGCGGCGCCGAATCGAGTCGGCGGGCCGACATTCCGGCGACCATAGCGGACACATAGCCGACGGTGTGGCCCTGCAAGGCCAGGTGCACGGCGAGGTCGAGGTCTTCGTGCATCAGATCCTCGCGGTCAGCGCAAACCTGGTCGCGCACCGCTCGCCAGGCATCCTGTGTGATCGCCATATTGGTGCCGAACAGGAAGACGTACTTGCCGGCGAGCTTCACTTGGAGCTTGCGAAACGTGTCGTCAGCGCGATGACCGAATTGCTTCATCGGCATGTCGTAGTACTCGACCGACCCACTGGCCGCGGCGAAATCGCCGGCTGCGAACGCACGCTGGACCTCTTCCACCCAATTCCCCGCGATCATCGAATCGGAATCGATGCGTCCGATCACGTTGGAGGTGGCCGCGTTGAAGCCCGCGTTTCGGGTGGGGGTGATGCCTTGCTCGGCGTCCTGGCTGATGATTCTGATGCCCGCGTTCGGGAACTCGGACTGCATCGCCTCGACGAGGGCTTTGGTGCCATCCGTCGAGCGGTTGTCCACAACGATGATCTCGTGGGCGGGGACCGTCTGATCGATCGCCGCCAGGAGGCACTGCCGGATGCCGGCCTCTTCGTTGTAGGCGGGGATGACAATCGAAACGGTGGGCAGAATCGGGTCGTTCACAAAGCCGTCCTCACGGTGAATAGGCAGCTGCTCGTGCGGACACGGCACTGGCGGGGCGGGCTGTGCTCGGTCGCAACAGGCGAGAAGCCCCAGAGCCCCTGCAGGAGCCTAGCGAAAAGATCAGCCATGCACCGCGCCGTCGGGCTCGTCGCAACATCTCGGTCCCCGTCGGTGGGTGCGCGTAGGCTTCTGCACATGCGAATCAAAATGTGCAGCATCCACGTGGACGATCCGGCGAGCGCATTCGACTTCTACACCGAAAAGCTCGGCTTCGAAAAGCTGATGGCGATGCCGGAGTACCAGCTTTACGTCGTGAAGTCTCCCGACGACCCCCTCGTCGGGCTGCTTCTTGAGCCGAGCGACAATTCAGTCGCCCAGGCTTACAAGAAGGGCCTGCATAAGCTCGGCATCCCGGCGATCGTGTTCGGCACCGCCGACGTGCAGGCCGAATTCGAGCGCCTCAGCGAGCTCGGCGTGCCGTTCACGCAAGAACCGTCAACGGATGCCGCCGGCACGACCGCCATCTTCGACGACGGTTGCGGAAACTTCATTCAGCTGCACCAAGACTGAGCGGGCCGCGCGATCCGCCGAGTTTGACACTTCCGGTCGAGTTCCCCTGATGCGCCAGGCAAAGTCGACCGCAACACACAAACTCGGCGGAACGCCCGGCCGCAGAAACGCCCCGACGGAATACTCACCCACCGGCGTCCGTTACCCCTGACATGGCTCGATCTGTGAATGAACTGTTGGCTGCCGACACCGGTATGGGCGCGGTAACCCTGCGCGTTGGAAATCTCGATGCGATGATCGCGTACTACCGCGACGCCGTGACGCTGACCGTGCTGAGCCACGAGGGGCCGGTGGCCGTGCTCGGCCGCGGCATGACCCCGATCGTGATTCTGCAGCATGCCCCCGAGCTGGCCTCGCCGGAGCCCCGCGCGGCCGGACTCTTTCACACCGCAATCCTGTTCGACACCCAGGCACAGCTCGCCGCGGCCGTCTACTCGATCGCCACCAAGCATCCCGGCACCTTCACCGGCAGCGCCGACCACCTCGTCAGTGAGGCGTTCTACTTCACCGATCCGGAGGGCAACGGCATCGAGCTCTACTGGGACCGCCAGCGCACCGCCTGGAGCTGGACCCACGGCTCCGTCGAAATGGCCACCCTCTACCTCGACCCGAACGCGTTCATCAGCGAACACCTCACCGAACAGGGCCAGACCGACCCGTCGTTCGGCAACGCCGTCGTCGGGCACGTTCACCTCTCGGTCGGCGATGTGGCGAGCGCCCGCGCGTTCTACGTCGACCAGCTGGGCTTCGATTCCACTGCCGAAATGGGCAACTCGGCGTTGTTCGTCTCGGCCGGCGGCTACCACCACCACATGGCGATGAACACCTGGAACAGCTCAGGCGCCGGCAAGCGCCGTCTCGCCCTCGGGCTCGGCCAGGTCGACATCGTGGTGCCGTCGAGCGACGATCTCGGGGCGCTCGGCGAACGGATGTCCCACTTCGGCGTTGCGACCCGTCACGACGGTCAGACCCTCAGCTTCGACGACCCGTGGGCCAACGTGATTCGGGTGCGCACGGCCTAGCCAACGGCCTCAGCCGGTGAGCGAAACGGGGCGCTAGTCGCGCGCAGAGCCCCGGGTCGCCCGGCGCTTCGCGCCCCGGGTCAGACCATAGACCGTCGCCTGAAACTCGTTCATGTTGAGCGGACGTCCTGGCAGCTTCGGCCGGTCGAGTCCGGCCCCGCGCAGTCCGTCGAGGGCGATCGACAGCTGTCGGCGCCATTGGCCGCTGTAGCCGTCGCCGAGGGTTCCGAGAGATCCGACCATCGTCACGATCATCGCCACGTCGACGGCGGCGACATCGCCACGCAGATCGCCGTCGCGCTTGGCCTGCGCCACCAACGAGGTCAGGAATGTCTCGAATTCGACCGCGGGCCGGTAGGTCGGGTCGATGACCGCCATCCGTCGCAGAATCGGCGGGAGGGAGGGGTCGGCGACCAACCATTCGGCGACGCGTTCGGCATAGACGACGACGCCGTCCCAGGCCGTCGGCGCGGCGACGATTTCTTCACGGACGGTGCCGAGTTCGGCCAAAGCAATGTCGTAGAGCGCGCGCACCAGGTCATCGCGGCTCGGGAAGTTGCGGTACAGCGTGGCGACCCCGACATCGGCACGGCGCGCGATCTCTTCGAGCGAAGCATCGACACCGTTTTCGGCAATCAATGCCCGCGCCTCGGTCACCAGTCGCTCACGGTTCAACCGGGCGTCTTTGCGCCGTGGCTGAGCCGGTTCCTGGGCGGCGCGTGCAGACGATGTCATGAGGATGATTCTAGATCGCCTTTCTGCGTATGGCCGTTCCTTGCCCTGAGGCTACGCCACCCCGCTGACAGCGCTACCCCTCCGGCCTGCTCCGTCCCGCCGACTCCGCCCCGTTCTGACGCATCGCCCGCGGCCGGTGTTGTTCGGAATTCTCCCAAATGTTGCGACTCACGCCGGGAAGCCCAAGAATGCAGGGAACCGAATTGGGCCGAGCCGTCGTGCATCGTGCCGAATTCAGAATTGGAGTGCCAGTGGGCGTCGAGAAGAACACACGCGAGTTCGAACCTGAGATCGTTACCGACTTTCGTGACCGAATGAGCTACGGCTCCTACCTCGACCTCGACACTCTGCTCAGTGCTCAACGTCCGGTCAGCAAGCCGGCCCACCACGACGAGATGCTGTTCATCATTCAGCACCAGACCACCGAACTCTGGTTGAAACTTGTGCTTCACGAGTTGCGGGCCGCCGCCGCGTGGTTGCGCTCCGATCAGCTCGCACCGGCGTTGAAGAGCATCGCCCGGGTCAAGCACATCCAGCGCACACTGACCGAACAGTGGTCGGTACTCGCCACACTGACACCCACCGAGTATGCCGAGTTCCGCGGATTCCTCGGCAACTCCTCGGGCTTTCAGTCCTACCAATATCGCGCCGTCGAGTTCATCCTCGGCAACAAGAACCGCCGCATGCTCAGCGTCTTCGAAAGCGATCCGGATGCACACGCGCTGCTCACCGAGGTTCTTGAGGCTCCGAGCATCTACGACGAGTTTCTGCGCTATCTGCACCGCGCCGGGTTCGAGATCTCCGCCGACGTGCTGGAGCGGGACGTCACCGAGGCCTGGGTGCTGCACCCAGAACTCGTTCATACCTTTCGGGGCATATACGAGAATGCGAGCGAGAATTGGGCGGCCTATGAGGCCTGCGAAGAGCTCGTCGACCTGGAAGACAACTTTCAGCTCTGGCGTTTTCGGCATCTGAAGACGGTGCAACGCATCATCGGGATGAAGACCGGAACCGGCGGGTCGAGCGGTGCCGCGTTCTTGCAGAAGGCCCTGGAGCTCACCTTCTTTCCCGAGCTGTTCGCGGTGCGCACCGAAATCGGGACATGATCGCGCAACGCGAAGCGTTGCGAAAGGCGGCAGCCCTGACCCCGGAAGCCTCGAAAAGTGCCACGCTTCCCCCAGCCATCCGACGTCCCGGCCGTGTGACATGACGTCGACGGTCCTCCCTGGCTTCCTCGACGCCCATGTCCACCTAGCCCTGATCGACCCGTCGCTCCTCGTGCGCGGCGGAATCGCCCGCGTTCTTGATCTGGGCGGCTGGCCGGCCTCACCGGCACCGTCCGCGGCGCAGGAAGCTGACGCTCAGCTGCCCGATATCGCATTCGCGCACCAGTTCCTCACGGCGCCCGGCGGCTATCCGGCGCGCCAAGACTGGACACCGCCAGGCAGCGTCGCCGAGATCGCAAACGCATCGGATGCCGCGGCGGCCGTCGACGCACAATGGGCGGCAGGGGCATCCGTGGTCAAGATCGCGCTCAACGCCGAGACCGGCCCCGTGCCCGGAGACGACGTGCTGGCCGCGACTGTGGCTCGGGCGCATGAGCTCGGCCTGCCGGTTGTCGCCCATGCCGAGGGTCGCGGCCAAGCCGAGCGCGCGTTTGCCGCCGGGGTCGATGCGTTCGCGCACACCCCGTTCAGCGAATGGCTGCCCGACGGGATGATTGCCGCGATGGCCCTCTCGATGACCTGGATCAGCACCCTCGATATTCACGGCTGGGGTGATCCCACCGAGGAGTTCGCCGTGGCGTCCGACAATCTGCGTCGGTTTCATCAGGCCGGCGGGCGCGTGCTCTACGGCACCGATCTCGGCAACGGCCCATTGCCGGTTGGGCTGAATCGACGGGAAATCGAAGCCCTCCTGGCAGCTGGCCTATCCCCCGAAAACGTGCTCAGCGCGCTGACCGGGCCGGGGCCCGGCGGTTCGCCTGCCCCCGAGTCAAGCCCGAACCCGAACCGGCCCGTCGCTTCCACCCACCCCGCCCGCATCACGTTCATTCCCGGCGCTCGCCCGAGCGATCCGCCCGCATTCGTCGATTGGCTGTGCACCGCACGCGCCGTCAGCCGACTCGAACTCGAGGACCTGCAATGACATCCAGCTCCACCAACCCGTTCGCCGAGCACACCGCCTCGAACACTCCGTCATCCGGCCCCCGCGACCCGCACCTCGACTTCGCGCGCCGCAAAGACCGAATCGACGGCCTCGCGCACTACCGCGGCAAGTTCGTCGGAATCGAGAATGACGGCGCGGACCCCGACACTGCGCCACCGCCCATCGTCTATTTCGACGGCAACTCCCTCGGTCGCCCGACCCGAGCCAGCGTCGAACGCATCACCGAATTCCTGACCACTGGCTGGGGCACCCGGCTCATCCGCGGGTGGGACGAAGAGTGGATGGAGCTCCCGCTGAAGATCGGCGACGCCCTCGGTCGTGCCGCCTTGGGCGCGGCCGCCGGCCAGGTCTTCATCGGCGATTCGACCACCGTCACGCTGTACAAGCTCGCCCGGGCCGCTGTCGATGCGCGCAGCGGCCCCACGTACCCCGGTCGTACCGAGATCGTCGTCGACACCGACAACTTTCCGACCGACCGCTATGTGCTTGAGGGGATCGCCGCAGAACGCGGCCTCACCCTGCGCTGGATCGAGCCCGACGGTTTCGGCGGCGTCACGCCCGAGCAGGTTCGTGCGGTCGTCGGACCGCAGACCGCCCTCGTCGTGCTCAGCCATGTGGCCTACCGTTCCGGCTTTCTCGCCGACATGCCGGCCATCAGCGCAATCGCTCATGAGGCCGGAGCACTCGTGCTCTGGGACCTCTGCCACTCGGTCGGTTCAGTCGCCGTCGACCTCGACGCGTCGGGTGCCGACCTGGCGGTCGGCTGCACCTACAAGTACCTCAACGGCGGCCCAGGCTCCCCGGCGTTCGGCTACGTGCGCGCCGACTTGCAGGGCGAACTCGCGCAGCCGATCCAAGGCTGGATGGGAACGAAGGCCATCTTCGAGATGGGCCCTGGCTATGTGCCGGCTGACGGCGTCCGTCGCTTCATGAGCGGAACCCCCGCCATCGTCGGCATGCTCGCGATGCAAGACACGATCGCCATGATCGAGGCCGCGGGCATCGATGCGGTGCGAACGAAGTCGGTCGGCCTGACCGAGTTCGCGATGAGTCTGGTCGAGGACTGGCTGGTTCCGCTCGGCGTGGTCGTGGCGTCACCGCGCGACCCGGCGCGACGCGGCGGGCACGTCACGATTGAGCATCCGGCGATGAAGGAGGTCACCCGGGTGCTCTGGGAGCAGGACGTCATCCCCGATTTCCGCGGACCGGGGGCGCTGCGCATCGGTCTCTCGCCGCTGTCGACGAGCTACGTCGAGACGTATGCCGGAGTCGCGGCGATCCGCGATGCCCTGCTCAGAATCCTGGCCGCCGACGCGCAGCACGGCGCGCACTAGTGGCCCGGGGGCCGAGCTTGTCGAGCGATGTACTGAGCTTGTCGAAGTGACCTCGCGCGATGCTCCTCTGACGCAACCCGTGTTAGAGGTCGGCTCGCCGGGTCTCGACAAGCTCGACCACCGGAACGTTCGACCACCAGAACGTTCGACCGCCGGAAGCGCGGCCATCGACGGCGAAGGCGGCAGGTAGAATCGAGGCATCCCATTCTCGAGCCCTGCGGAGTGCGCCATGCCGACCATCGTTGTTGAAGTTATGCCCAAGGCCGAATTGCTCGACCCGCAGGGAAAAGCCGTCGCCGGCGCCCTCGGTCGCCTCGGTAAGACCACTTTCTCCGGCGTGCGCGTCGGCAAGCGTTTCGAAATCACCGTCGACGGCGCTGTGACTGACGCGGTGCTGGCCGAAGTTCAGGAACTCGCCGACACCGTGCTCTCGAACTCCGTCATCGAAGATGTCGTCGGCATCCACGTTGCAGAGGAAGCGGCTGCGGCCGCTGGCAACTAATGCGCATCGGCGTCGTCACCTTCCCCGGTTCGCTCGACGACCGTGACGCCCAGCGCGCCATCCGTCTGGCCGGTGCCGAAGCCGTTGCTCTCTGGCACGGCGACCACGACCTGCACGGCGTTGACGCGCTTGTGCTGCCCGGAGGGTTCAGCTACGGCGACTACCTGCGCTGCGGCGCCATCGCGAGCCTCTCTCCGATCATGACCGAGGTCATCGACGCGGCGAACAAGGGGATGCCCGTGCTCGGCATCTGCAACGGCTTCCAGATGCTGGCCGAGGCGCACCTGCTCGAAGGCGGCCTGATCCGCAACGACCACGGCGCTTTCATCTGCCGCGACCAGAAGCTGCGCGTCGAGAACAACACGACCGCCTGGACCGGCGACTTCGAAGCTGGCGCCGAGATCACCATCCCGTTGAAGAACGGCGAGGGCGGGTTCATCGCCTCGGCCGACACCCTGGCCCGCCTCGAGGGCGAAGGCCAGGTCGTCTTCCGCTACCTCGGCGTGAACCCGAACGGCTCGCTCAACGACATCGCCGGCGTCTCTAACGCCCGCGGCAACGTCGTCGGCCTCATGCCGCACCCCGAGCACGCGGTCGAGCCCGGCTTCGGCCCCGACACGGATGTTGCGATGCGCTCCGGCGTGGACGGCCTCGCGTTCTTCACCTCCGTGATCACGCAGACCCTGGTCAACGCGTAACCCGCACTGACATGACGAAGGGCCCGGCGCGAATGCGCCGGGCCCTTCGTCATATTTCATCCCGGTGGTCGACGAGCGAGCGCCAGCGAGCGTCTCGAGACCTCGTCCGGCCGACCCTCTCACGCTGGTTGCGTTTGAGGATTGGCTCGCGTGGTCTCGAGACGCGGCCGACTCCGTCGGGCGCTCCTCGACCAACGAGAGGGGCTACTTGCCGTCGTTCCCCGCGCCGACCGGCACCGCATCGCCGTTGTCGGCGCCGGTGTTGGCGTCGGCCAGAGCCGACGCATCCGCTTCAATCAATGCCGCAGCCTCGGCCTCGAGCGACCCAGCCTTCGGCCCACGATCGATCGTGGTTGCCAGCGGGATCTCCTTGACGAAGCAGAGCAGGATCACGGCGACCAGGATCAGCGGCACCATGTAGAGGAACACCGGCGTCAAAGCGTCGTTGTAGCCGCCGATGATGATGTTGCGCACCGACTCCGGCAGCCCCTTGACGACAGCGGGGGTGAGCGAGTTCAAGCCGCCCTCCGCCGACCCACCGGTTGCGGGCATCCGTTCGGTCATCAGCTCGGTGAGCCGGGCGACGAACAGGCTGCCGACCACAGCGGAACCGAGTGAGGCACCGATCTGACGGAAGTAGTTGTTCGACGCGGTGGCCGTGCCGACCTCGGTGACGGGGAACGAGTTCTGCACGATCAGGATGAGGATCTGCATGCTCATTCCGAGGCCGATGCCCATGACCGCGAGGTAGGCGCAGAGGATCCAGATCTCAAGATCGGGGGTCATCGTCGACATCAGCAGCAGCGAGAGGGCGACAATGGCGGTTCCGACGATCGGCAGCCACTTGTAGCGACCGGTCTTGCTGACGAGGGCGCCCGAACCGATTGAGCTGATCAAGAGCGCAGCCATCATCGGGATCATCATGAAGCCGGCTTCGGTGGCGTTGGCCCCGGTCACCATCTGCAGGTAGGTGGGGATGTAGGCCATCGCGCCGAACATCGCAACACCGGTGATCAGACCGGCGATCGTGGTGAGGTTGAAGTTGCGGTCCTTGAACAGGTGCAGCGGCATGATCGGCTCGGCGGCGCGACGCTCCACCAGCACGAACGCGACACCGGCAATGACGGTTCCGGCGATCAGGCCGATGATCGTCAGCGAATCCCAGTCATAGGTCGTGCCGCCCCAGGTCGTGACGAGCACGAGGCAGGTGGAGGCGATGGCGAGCAGACCCATGCCGGCGACGTCGATGCGCGGCTTGGCGTGCTCGTACTTCGGCAGCTTCAGGAAGACGATGGCGGATGCGATGGCGAGAATTCCGAGGGGAATGTTCATCCAGAACGCCCAGCGCCAGCCGATCCCTTCGGTGAACCAGCCGCCGAGCAGCGGGCCGGCCACAGACGAGAGCGCGAACACGCCGCCCATGATGCCCATGTACTTTCCACGCTCACGCGCCGGTACGACATCCGCGATGATCGCCTGCGAGAGGATCATCAAGCCGCCGCCACCGAGGCCCTGAATGGCGCGGCCGGTGATCAGCCAGGTCATGTCGGGGGCGAGCCCACCGACGACCGAACCGGCGATGAAGAGTGCGATCGCGCCGATGAACAGGCCCTTGCGCCCGATCAGGTCGCCGAGCTTGCCATACACGGGAAGCATGATGGTCGACGCCAGAATGTAGGCGGTCGTGACCCAGAGCATGTGGTCGACACCGTTGAGCTCACCGACAATGGTCGGCAGCGCGGTGCTGAAGATCGTCTGGTCGAGCGACGCGAGCAGCATGGTGACCATGAGCCCGGCGAAGACAAGAAGGATGTGGCGTTTGGTTTCGGGTGACGCCTGGGGTGGCGCCGTAACGGTGTCGGTCATGTGAGTCTTTCTGTTATCTCTCTGACGAGCGCGATCGCTCGGTGTTCAATCTCGGTGCGGGCGGTGTCGGCATCGGAGTCAGCTCCGGGTTCGCCGGCCGCCCATTCCTTCATTGCGACGCGCACGCCACTGCTGCACAGGGCGAACATGATTTCGGCCCGGGCGGCTTGGCCGGCGGCGTCGGTGTCGGCGCTCGGGTTGCTGCTCGCATCGGCTCTCGCATCGGTGCTGAATTGCGGATGCTGAGCGAGAATTTCTTGCACGGCCAGGTTCAGTCGTTCGGCCATCTGCGTCATCTGCAGAAACTGGCTCGTCAACAGTTGCGGGTAGCGCCGCACCACGGTCATTCGATCCTGCTGGATCGTCGAATGCGACAATGGCGAACCGACCAGGCTGAGGAAGAAGCGCACGACCGACTCAACCGGTCCGAGCCCGGCGCTGTCGGCGAGGTGCTCGATGACGAGTTCGTCGGTCACTTCGACATGACGCACTCCGAGGATCGCCGCGTCTTTGCTTTCGAAATAGTTGAAGAAGGTGCGCGGCGAGACGTCGGCCAGTTCGCTGATCGCGTCAACCGTCGTCTGCTCCAACCCGTCGCGCAGCACGAGGCTGACGGCGGCGGCCTCCAACCGGGCGCGGGTATCCCGGCGCTTGCGATCGCGGAGACCGAGATTATCGGTGGTGTTCATAGGGCCATTCGTTTTGTTGACCGGTGGGCGGTTCTGTGCAGATCAATTATTGCACGACTGCAAGATTACATGATTGCAACGATGCAGCAGTGCACAATCAGGGAATTTTCAGCTCGCCCGGCCGGCTGTCGGGGAAGGAACCGGCATACTGTGCTCACCACAATCAAAGGAGATTGCTCGTGTTCAGAAGCCCCTTCCCCGATGTCGTGATTCCCGAACTCAGCATCTACGACTACCTTTTCGGAGATCTGGTCGGCGCCGATCTCCACCGAGTGGCCATCGTCGACGGGGCGACCGGGGCGAGCACGACCTATCGCACACTGATCGAGCACATCGACCGGGTGGCCGGCGCACTGGCCAATCGCGGCGTCGGGCCCGGCACGGTCGTCGGCCTGCTCTGCCCGAACATTCCAGCGTTTGCAAGCGTCTTCCACGGCATTCTGCGCTCAGGGGCTACCGTCACCACCATCAACTCGCTCTACACCGCCCAGGATGTGGCGAACCAGCTCGTCGATTCGGGCGCCACCTGGTTGTTCACCATCTCGCCGCTGCTCCCCTCCGCCCAGCCGGCCGCCGAGTCTGTCGGTTTCGACGCCGAGCATCTCATCGTGATCGACAGCGTGGCGGGGCATCCGTCGCTCGCCGATCTGCTGGCCGAAGTAGCGGATGCCCCGGCGGTCACGTTCAATCCCGCCACCCACGTCGCTGTGCTGCCCTACTCGTCGGGCACCACCGGGCGACCCAAGGGCGTCATGCTCAGCCACCGCAACCTGGTCGCCAATGTCGAGCAGGCCAGAAACCTGCTCACGGTCGTGGCCGATGACCGGCTGCTCGCGCTGCTGCCCTTCTTCCACATTTACGGCATGACCGTGTTGCTGAACCTCGCGTTCAAGCAGCGGGCCCGGCTCGTGACGATGGCGAAGTTCGAGCTGCCCGAGTTCTTGCGCATCATTCAGGACCACGCCTGCAGCTACGTGTTCATTGCCCCGCCGATCGCGGTCGCCCTGGCGAAGCATCCGCTCGTCGACTCCTACGACCTGTCGAGCGTGCACACGATCCTCTCCGGAGCGGCCCCACTCGACGGCGCGCTCTCCGACGCCGTCGGACACCGTCTCGGCTGCCGGATGCTGCAGGGTTACGGCATGACGGAGGCGAGCCCGGTCACCCACCTGATTCCGCAGGACGCGCTCGATCTACCGCCCGGATCGGTGGGCTTCACCATTCCCAACGTCGTCTGCAAGCTGATCTCCACCGCGACCGGTGAGGAGATCGAGGTGCCGGCCGAGGGCGTGAGCGAACCGGGCGAGCTGCTCGTGCACGGGCCGAACATCATGCTCGGCTATCTGAACAATGAGCAGGCGACCGCCGAGACACTCGACGCCGAGGGGTTCTTGCACACCGGCGACATCGCCACAGTCAGCGCAGAGGGCGTCGTGCGGATCGTCGACCGCAGCAAGGAACTGATCAAATACAAGGGCTACCAGATCGCGCCCGCCGAGCTTGAAGCGTTGCTGCTGACGCATCCGCTGATTGCCGACTCGGCCGTGATCGGGGTGCTGGATGACGATGGCCAGGAGATTCCGAAGGCATTCGTCGTGATCGTGGCCGGCGCGACGGTGACCGGCGACGAGGTGATGGCGTTCGTCGAGGAGCGCGTCTCGCCGCACAAGAAGGTGCGCCGGGTGGAGTTCATCGACATCATCCCGAAGTCAAGCTCCGGCAAGATTCTGAGGAAGGACCTGCGGGTTCGGGTCACGGTGTAGCAGAAGCCGGTGGTCGAGCCTGTCGAGACCGGGTGACCGGGTCTCGACAAGCTCGACCACCGGCGCGCACGGGTTCAAACTTTCGTTCGATGCGTCTCTCAGCGCCGGACTGCGAGTATTGAGAGTCCCCCTCCCCCGTCTTGCCCATTTCTGGAGTGATGCCCCGTGTCTCCACGCTTGTTCTACCGCACCGTCGCTATCGCTGAGGCGGTGACCTGGACACTGCTCATCACGGGCATGCTGCTCAAATATGTCGGCAACATGGGCGGCCTTCCGGTGCTCATTGCCGGATCGATCCACGGTTTCGTCTTCATCACCTATGCCTTGACCGCCGTGCTCGTCGGTGTCAACCAGCGTTGGAGCGTCAAGCTCATCGTCTTCGCCGTGTTCACCGCGATCGTGCCCTACGCCACGATTCCGTTCGACATCTGGCTCGACCGCAACCGCAAGCTCGAAGGCATCTGGCGCACGACGGCCACCGATCACCCGCGCGACCACACCTGGGTGTCCAAGCTGCTGCGCTGGTTTTTGAACCACCCGAAGACGCTCGTCACCCTGTTCGTCGTCGGCATCATTGTGATCATGAGCGCATTCCTGATCGTCGGCCCTCCCGGCGGCTGGAAGTAACCGATCGACTGATCTACCGATCTACCGATTAACACGAACGGCCGGGCGGCAACGCCCGGCCGTTTCTGTATGCCCTCGTTTCGGTGTGCCCGATTGCGATTCCCCCTGGTTCCGGCCCACTCCCCCGTTGTGATTGGCCGTTATTTCCGCTATTCGGCTGGATTCCCGGCCGAGTCCGGCCGCCGCGGGTCGATTCCCACCCGCACGTCTTTACCCGTCGCCGCATGAGCGAGCGCGGCATCCAAGTCGTGCAAAGCGAAGCGTTCGCCGACCAGCCCGGCAAACGGATGGCGCCGCCACGCGCCCGCCAGGTAGGCCACGGCCCGCTCGAGATCGGCGGCGGTGTAGTTGTGCACGCCCCGGATCGTGACAAGCCGGCGCACGATCGATTCCGGGTCGAGCGCAATGCTCGGGCCCGGCGAGACGCTTCCCACCAGGATGACGACGCCTCCGACGCCGACCGCGTCAATCGCCGTGCGCACCGCCGCCGGTGCGCCCGACATCTCCAGCGCGATCGATACCTCGTCGTCGCCGCCGACCAGCATCCCGCCGAGCACGGCGGCCAGCGAGCTCGGTGAGGCCGGCCTCGCGAGCGGGTCGGCCACCGCCGCCGCACCGAACGCGAGGGCGCGGCGGCGACGTTCCGGATCTGGATCGGTGACGATGACGGTCGCGCCAGCATCCGTCGCCATCGCGCACGCCGTGAGCCCCAGCAGCCCGGCGCCCGACACGAGAACGGTGGCGCCCCCCACCGGCACGAGAGCGGATGCCGCGGCAAGCGCCGCAGCAACGGTCGCCGTCGCGCAGGAGGCCGGCGCCGCGACCTCGGCCGGAAGCGCATCGTCGACGATCACGATCGGCGACCCGGCGAGCACATGGACGTGGGTGGCGAATCCGCCGCTCAGCTCCCAGCCGCGGTGTACCCGGTCATGCCCATACTTGGCGAGGGTGCGGCATTTCTGCGTCATCCCCGTACGGCACCGGTCGCAGACGCCGCAGCTGACGGTGACCGTCCAAATGATTCGGTCGCCGAGAGCCACGGGCAGCCCCGCCGCGGTGCGTGCGTTCTCGCCGAGTGCGACGACGCGGCCGATCTGCTCATGACCGAGCACCAGCGGGGTCGCCGCCCCGCGATCCCCGTGCACCGTGTGCAGGTCGGAGCCACAGACCGTGGCCAGCTCGATCTCGACGAGCACATCGCCGGGGGCCAGCGACACTCCGGGAACCGCAAGCTGATCGTGCGGCTGGCCGACCCCCGACCAGACCATCGCGTGCGGGGATGGGCGCAGGAGAACGTCGACGCTGCGGCCCGTGAGAGTTGACTGGTGCATGGTGTTCCTCGGTTTGGTGTTGGATCTTCGCTGGTTGCGACGGGTTAGCGCAGCCCCAGCAGGTCGGGCAGGTCGGCGACGCTCGTGATCACGGCATCCGCTCCCGCTTCCTCGAGCGCATCCTCGTCGTGTGCACCGCTCAGCACCCCGACCACGAGGCCGGCGCCGGCGTTGACGCCCGAGAGCATGTCGCTCGCGGTGTCGCCGATGACGACCATGGCGCCGACGTTCGTCGTTCCGGTGCGGAGCAGTGCGGTCAGCGGCATGTCCGGGAACGGGCGGCCGCGCCCGGCATCCGACGGCGCCAGAGTCACGTCGGCGATATCGTGCCAGCCGAGTGCGTCGAGCAGGGCGTCGAGGGTGACCCTGGAGAATCCGGTCGTCAGCGCCACCTTGACGCCGCCTTCGCGCAGTTCCCGCATCACCTCAGCGGCGCCGGGAATGGCTTCGACCCCGACGGATGCGACCAGCTCGGAATACGCGAGCTCAAACGCTTCGTTGGCGCGCACCGCGGCATCCTCGTCGCCGGTCAATGCGCGAAACACCTCGATCTTCGACTGCCCCATCGTCTCGCGCACATAGTCGATCGCTTCTTCTCGCTGTTCGGGGCTCGACGTGATGCCGGTGCGATCCGCTGCGAGCACGAATGCCCGTTCGACCAATCCATCGTCGCGCACGGTGGTGCCGGCCATGTCGAAGACGACGAGTTCGACCTCAACCGTGACTCCGCCTTCTTCGTCGGCTTCGTCGTCGATGCTGGCCTCAAACGCCTCGAGCACGAGCGCTTCGATGTCGACAGCGTCAACCTCGAGAGCGCCGGTACGCGCAACTCCGCTGTCTCGCTTGGCCTTCTCGGGGTGCGCGACCGAGTTGGTCGCGTCGGCCTCGCCGGCCTGGTCGGTTGCGGGAACGATTCCGTCAAACGTGCTCATCATGTGCCTTTCAGAGTGTGGATCGGGGTGAAGAAAGCGTGGAGTCAAGCGCGCGGGCGCTCACCTGCTCGGCGAGGCCGAGGCCGCAGGTCATGCCGATGCCGGTGGTCGCGGCGACGAGGTGCACGCCCGGCTCGGGTTGCTCGATCAGAAATTCACTGGGTGCCGACGCGTACACGCCCTGCCAGCGTTCGAGCACCCGCGGACGCCCCACACCGAACAGCTCGGCGGCGAGACGCAGCAGCTCATCGAACGCGTGCTCGCTCTGGAAGGGCGTAATCGCGTCGCCCCGGTAGTGGGTATCCCCCACGATCAGCGAGCCGTCGGGCAGCTGCGTGTACATCTGGTTGAGGTCGAGGGCGGCCAGCTCGGGATATTCCCGGTCGAGTCGTTCCCGCAGCACGGCGGCCGCCGGGGTGGCGTTGAAAGCTCCGTAACGCACCAGCGACCAGCCGGTCAGCAGGGGTGCGGCGAGCGGCATTCTCAGATCGGCGACGACGCGGAGCATGTCGAGGCCGCACCGACGGATGCCGTGATCGGCGGCGATCTCGGGATACAGCTGGTCGATGTCGTGGTTGACCGCCACGAAGACGGTTCCGGCGGTGATCGTGCCGCGCGTCGTCTCGACCCGGCCCGAACTCACGGCGGTGACCGCCGTGCGATAGCGAAATTCGACGCCCCGGCGCGCGAGGTAGGCCGCCAGCGCGCCGGCGGCCTGGCGCGGATCAGCCTGCAGGTCGTACGGCAGAAAGGCTCCGCCGACCGCGCTGCCGGGTGCGACGGGCATGCGCGCTTCGGTTTCGGCCGCGGTGAGGAGTTCGACCTCCGCCCGGTTGCCTGGCACGGCGGAGCCGGGCACGGGCACGGCGGAGCCGGGCAACTCTGGGCCGGGCAATTCTGGGCCGGGCAATTCTGGGCCGAGCGTTCCGGTGCGTGCGGCCGCGCTGCGCGCCTCCGCCAAGCCGCTCAAGACGTGCATCTCGTCGTCGTGCCGGGCGATCACGAACGTGCCCGATTCGCGCAGCCAGATGCCGGCATCCGTCGCTACGCTCAGCCAGATCTCGCGTGAGGCGAGCGCGAACTCACGCGCCTGGCCGGCCTGCGGGGTGAAGCAGAGGTGGCCGAAATTGCGTACCGAAGCTCCGGTGATCTCGGCCGAGCGGTCGATCACGACGACGCGGAGCCCGCGGCGCACCGCGGCGAGCGCGTGGCCGAGGCCGACGATTCCCGAGCCGACGACGGCCACATCGAACTGCGATGAATTCACCGCGGTCCCGCTCATCGGAACACCCGGCGCATCCACATTGCAAGCCCTTCGACAACCAGAACGGTGACCAGAATCATCAGCACGATAGCCGTGACGAGGTCGTATTTCGACCCCTGCCCGGCGTTCAGCAAGTAGTAACCGACGCCGCCACCGCCGACGATTCCGAGAATCGTCGCCGCGCGAATGTTGGTGTCGAGCATGTAGAAGCCGTGCCCGATCAATGCTTTCATGCCCTGCGGCAGGGTGGCAGCGGCGTAGACCTGACTGCGGCTTGCCCCGGTCGCTCGCAGCGCCCGCTCCGGCCCCGGCTTCACCTCTTCGAAGGAGTCGGCGATGAGCTTGCCGAGCAGGCCCACCCCGCCGAAGGCGAGCGCGATGGTGCCGGCCTGGGTGCCGAGCCCGGTCACGACGATGAGCACGATGGCGAGGATGATCTCCGGGATGCCTCGGATGATCACCAGCAGCAGCCGCATCGACGCGTGCACCGCGCCGTTCGGGGCCACGTTGCGGGCCGCCAACGAGCCGATCAGCAGCGAGAAGACGAGGGTGAGCAGTGTTGCGGCCAGGGCGATCGCGATGGTCTGGCCCATTGCGGCGAACAGGGTGGCTGCCCCGTAATTGCCGAAGCTCGGCGGCCAGAATGACGCGGCGATCTGCGGGATGTAGCCCCAGACCGTCAGCAGGTCGCCCCACTGGATGTTGCAGATCAGCACCCCGCCGATCACCACGGCGAGTGCGATCCAACCCCAGGCCGTGTTGCGGATGCGTGCAGCATCCCATGGGCGGTGAAGGGCAGCGGTGAGGGCGTCCGGACCCTGGGGCGCGGGCGCGTGGGTCGTTGTCTGGGTGCGCAGCTGAACTGTGTCGGCAGACGACGATCCGGAATGGGCCCGCGTGGCCGAACCCGCGGTCGCCTGCCGACGCCGGGATGCCGCGCGCAGCATCCGGTCGCCGAGCCCGCGCCCGGTCGGTGCTATGCCGAGCATGGCGGTGCGCAGCACACTGGAGATGATCTCCATCAGCACGCACAGGCCGAAGATGACCAGAGCGATGCCGAGGCCGAGCGAGTAGTTCAGCGATTTGAAGGCGTGTGACATTTCCATGCCGAGGCCGACCACCCCGACATAGCCGAGGATGACCGAGCCGCGCAGGTTGATGTCGTTGCGGTGCAGCACCGTCGCCACCCACGACGGCAGCACCTGCGGCAGCACGCCGGAGAAGAATTCTTGGAACCGGGTGCCGCCGGCCGCGCGGATCGCCAGACGGGGGCCCTCGTCGATCTGCTCGATCGCGTCGGCGAACATCTTCGAGATCATGCCGATCGAGTGGATGCCGATGGCCAGGATGCCGGGCAGCGAACCGAGCGAGAACATCAGCACGAAGACCATCGCGAACACGACGTCCGGAACGGCGCGGGTGAGCACCCCGAAGAAGCGGCCCGCCACTCGCCAGACCGGGCCGGGCGTGGTGTTCGAGGCCGAGATCCAGGCGATCGGAACCGACACGGCCGCGGCGAGCAGGGTGCCGGTGAGCACAAGGCCGACGGTCAAGGCGGTGAGGTAGAGCAGTTCGGCGGGTTCGGGAAAGCTGATCGTTCCGACGCGGGCGAAGAAGCGGCTGGCGTTGGCGGCGCTCTCCAGCATCTTCGGAATCGAGATGTCGATGCCGGCCAGTGAGACGGCGGAGGCGACGAGCAGCGCGACGATGGTCAGCCCTGCGGCGATGCGCTCGGGCGATACCCGGCGGCGCGGCATTCGGGCCAGCAGCCCGGTCGGGTCCGATGCGCCGAAGCGCGCGGGGGCCAGCGCGGTCATCGGATCGACAGCTCACTCGGGGTGCGGCCGCCGGTCAGATCAGCGGCGAGTTCGCCGGCGAGTTCGCCGGCCGGTTCGGTCAGGTCGTCGGTGATGCCGAGCTCGGTCTGAATCGCTTCGAGCTCGGTGGTCGTGGTGGCGACGCGGCCGTAGATCTCCATCACTTCGCTCTTCGACAGCCCCTGGGTCGGCGTATCGAGCACGACCTGCCCGTGTCGGAGGCCCACGATACGGTCGCCCCATGAAAGCGCGAGATCCACCTGGTGCAGGCTGCAGACAACGGTGAGGTTTTGGTCGGTAGCGATCTCACGGATGAGCGCCATCACCTGGTCGCTCGACTCGGGGTCGAGCGAGGCGACGGGTTCGTCGGCCAGCAGAATCTTGGGGTCTTGCATAAGTGCGCGGGCGATGGCCACCCGCTGTTGCTGACCGCCGGAGAGGGTGTCAGCGCGTTGGTAGGCGCGAGCAAGCAGGCCGACCCGGTCGAGATGGCCGAGCGCCGTGAGCTTCTGTGCGCGCGGGTAGCTCCACAGTCCGAGCCGTGGTCCGCGCAGGGTGCCGAGCGCACCGGTCAGCACATTTTCGAGCACGGTCAGCGAGCCGACCAGCTCGAACTGCTGAAAGACGAAGCCGACCTGACCGCGCAGGGCGCGGAGGCGTCGCCCGGACAGCGACGACACCTCCTCGCCGAGCACGGTGACGGTTCCGCTGGTCGGAACCTCGAGTCCGTCGAGGTGCCGGAGCAGGGTCGACTTGCCCGATCCCGACAATCCGAGCAGCACCACGATCTCGCCGGGATTCACCTGGAGCGATACCCCGTCAAGTGCAACGGTGTGGCCAAAGGTCTTCGTGACGTCGGCCACGGCGATGATCGGGGTGCTGTTCATGGTGAGTCTCAATTCGGGTGGAGTCGATTCAGCGGGTCAGTGCGAGAAGGGGGTTAGCCCTGGCACTGGGTGGCGTTGGTCTTCTCGCAGATGTCGCGGATGGTGTCGTAGTAGGCGTCGTCGACCGGCTGGGTCTCGAAGAAGACGCTGCGGAAGGCATCCGAGTCGGCGCTGTCGATGCCGGCAGCGATGATCTGGTCGATGCTGACCTGCGCGAGGATCTCGGTCAGCTGTGCCTTCAAGTCGGCGGGAAGGGTGTCAGAAACGACAACCGGTGCACCGGGAACCATCGTCTGGTCGATGACGGTCACCTTGTCGCTCTTGGCGACCTCGCTGTCCTCGGCGAATCCGGCGTCGCACTCCTTGCCTTCGCCGACCTTCTGAACGCTGACGTCGTGCTTGCCGGCGAAGACGGGGGTGACATCCTTCTCGGGGTCAACGCCCGCCTGCAGCAGGTTGTAGCTCGGGAACAGGTAGCCGGAGGTCGACGACGGGTCAACGAAGCAGACCTTCTTGCCCTTCATGTCGGCGATGGTCTTGATGTCGCTGCCGACCGGCACGATGGCCTGCGAGAAGTAGCCGGGCTCCTGGCCCTCTTCGGTGACGATCGACGAGACCGGCGTGATCTTCGCGCCGTTGTTCTTGGCGGTGACGTAGGTGAAGCCCGAGAAGGAGGCGACGTCGATCTTGCCGGCGATCGACGCTTCGATCAGCGCGGCGTAGTCGGTGGACTCGTGGTACTCGACGGTCTTGCCGGTCTTCTTGGCGATGTAGTCCATCAGCGGCTGGTAGTTGGTCTCGGTGTCGACCGAGTCGGGGACGACTCCGAAGACGAGGGTGTTCTCGTCGACGGCGAAACTGACGGTGCTGGCATCGTCAGTTGCTCCATCCGCCCCACCGGTCGTCGGAGTCGCGGAACAGGCGCTGAGACCGGCGGCGAGCAGAGTCACCGCACCGGCGGCGATCAGGGTCTTGATGCTGAGTTTCATGAAGGGCCTTTCGAGCTACGAGGGCGAGAAAACGAATGCTGTGTTCGTGTCCCCACGCTAAGCAGGCGCGCCTAACGCCGCCCCACGAAAGGGTTACAGGCAGGTGAATCCCAGACGACGCGACTCATTTCCCACCGTGAACCGCCCCTCCAAAGCAGGCAAGCCAGCCGGGTACACTTGAACGCGTCAGGCACCCGATTTCTCTGAGGAGTTCGCCACTCGTGACCGTTGTTTCCAATCCCTCCGTCCGTGGTGTCCCTGACACCGTCACCAACGCCATCGCCACGCCGGAGAAAGAGCAGCCGTACGACGCGCTCGGCCTCAAGCCCGATGAGTACGCCACCATTCGCGAGATCCTCGGCCGCCGCCCCACGTCGGGCGAGCTGGCCATGTACTCGGTGATGTGGAGCGAGCACTGCTCCTACAAGAGCTCGAAGATGTACCTGCGCCAGTTCGGCGAGAAGGTCTCCCCCGCCATGAAGAAGAACCTCATGGTCGGCATGGGCGAGAACGCCGGCGTCATCGATGTCGGTGAGGGCTGGGCCGTCACCTTCAAGATCGAAAGCCACAACCACCCCTCTTACATTGAGCCGTTCCAGGGCGCCGCAACCGGCGTCGGCGGAATCGTGCGCGACATCATCTCGATGGGCGCCCGCCCGGTCGCCGTAATGGATGCCCTCCGCTTCGGCGCCATCGACGACCCCGACACCGCCCGCGTCGTGCACGGCGTCGTCGCCGGCATCTCCGCCTACGGCAACTGCCTCGGCCTGCCGAACATCGGTGGCGAGACAGTCTTCGACTCCGTCTACCAGGCCAACCCGCTCGTCAACGCGCTCTCGGTCGGCGTGCTCCGCCACGAAGACCTGCACCTCGCCAACGCCACAGGCCCCGGCAACAAGGTCGTTCTCTTCGGTGCCCGCACCGGCGGCGACGGCATCGGCGGCGCATCCATTCTGGCTTCTGACACCTTCAGCGAGGGCGGCCCGACCAAGCGTCCGGCCGTTCAGGTCGGCGACCCGTTCGCCGAGAAGGTGCTCATCGAGTGCTGCCTTGAGCTGTACCGCGAGAAGCTCGTCGAGGGCATCCAGGACCTCGGTGCCGCCGGCATCTCCTGCGCCACGAGCGAGCTGGCCTCCAACGGCGACGGTGGCATGTTCATCGAGCTCGAGAAGGTGCTGCTGCGCGACCCCAACCTCACCGCAGAAGAGATTCTGATGTCGGAGAGCCAGGAACGCATGATGGCCATCGTCGAGCCGTCGAAGCTCGAGGGTTTCCTCGCCGTCACGAGCAAGTGGGATGTCGAAACCAGCGTGCTCGGCGAGGTCACCGACTCCGGTCGCCTGATCATCAACTGGCACGGCGAAGAGATCGTCAACGTCGACCCGCGCACCGTCGCCGTCGACGGCCCGGTCTACGAGCGTCCCGTTGCCTACCCGGCCTGGCTCGACGCGCTGCAGGCTGACACGGCATCCGTTTTGCCGCGTGCCCTCGACGCCGAGACCCTCCGCACACAGTTCCTCGACCTGCTCGGCTCGCCGAACCTGGCCGACCCGAGCTGGATCACCAACCAGTACGACAAGTACGTGCTCGGCAACACGGCGCTGTCGTTCCCCGACGACGGCGGCATGATCCGCATCGACGAGGAGTCAGGTCTCGGCTTCGCCGTGGCCACCGACGCCAACGGCCGCTACTGCCAGCTCGACCCGTACCAGGGCGCCCAGCTGGCCCTGGCCGAGGCCTACCGCAACGTGGCCACCACTGGCGCGGTGCCGGTCGGCATCAGCGACTGCCTGAACTTCGGCTCTCCCGAGAACCCCGAGGTCATGTGGCAGTTCGTGCAGACCGTTGAGGGCCTCTCCGACGGATGTCTCGAGCTGGAGATCCCGGTCACCGGCGGCAACGTGTCGTTCTACAACCAGACCGGCGATGTGCCGATCCACCCGACGCCGGTCATCGCCGTGCTCGGCGTGATCGACGACGTCGCCCGCCGCGTTCCGAGTGGCTGGCAGGACGACGGACACAACATCTACCTGCTCGGCACCACCTCTGTTGAACTCGATGGTTCGGCCTGGGCCGGCGTCGTGCACGACCACCTCGGTGGCCGTCCGCCGGCTGTCGACCTCGGCCGTGAGGCTGACCTCGCCGGTCTGCTGCACGCCGCATCGCAGGGTTCGCTCGTCGACAGCGCTCACGACCTCAGCGAGGGCGGGCTCGCTCAGGCCCTGGCCGAAGCCGTGCTGCGTTTCGGTGTCGGCGCCCGCGTCTGGATCGGTGACATCTGCGAGCGCGACGGGATCGACGCATCCGTCGCCCTCTTCTCGGAATCGACCGGTCGCGTGATCGTCTCGGTTCCGCGCGAAGACGACGTGAAGTTCCTCGGACTCTGCGAAGGCCGCAACTACCCGGTGCTGCGCATCGGCGTGACGGATGCCACGGCGCCCGGCATCGAGATTCAGGACCAGTTCACGGTCTCGCTCGACGAGCTGCAGGCCCGTCACCGCGGCACGTTGCCGGCGCACTTCGGGCCGGTCGTCGGGGGCTAACGCCTCCGCGTGCACACTCGCGCAACTCGCTGAAGGCGGGCTCGGCCTCGGCCGGGCTCGCCTTCGCGCTTTCTCGCGCGTGCGCCCAAGTCGTCGCCTCCCCTTCCGTGGCGCCGACAGTTTGAGCGCAGCCGTGACGACGGTCGCGATTGATATCCCCCGGAAATCCGCGCGTGCGCCCAAATCGTCGCCTCCCCCGTCGGCCAGGCAACGATTCAAGCGCACGCGTGACGACGGTCCCGATCGGGCAGCCCGCGAGCGACCGCGCGTGCGCCCAATACGTCGCTTGCCTCGCCTGCCAGGCGACAGTTTGAGCGCACAGGCGTCCCTGGACGGGAAGGGTGTGGATAACGCGAGCGGGAGCGCTGGGCACCTGTCACCATCGTGCGATGAGCAAGCCGACAAAGCTCCCCCTCGAGCTCCACGGTGTTCCTTTCGATGTGGCACTCGCTCAGATGCAGGGTGTCAGCGCCGAACGATTGCGTCGACGCGATCTCCGGAGTCCCTTCCACGGCATCCGCGCACCCGCCATCCGATCCGTTGCCGATGCCCCCGGCGAAAGCAGGTCGCCCCGGTGGCTCCGTCTGCGCGACGAATCCCGGCAACGCGCTCGCGAGTACGCGGTGCGGATGCCGACCGGCCAGTTCTTCAGTCATGTCACTGCCGCGCTCCTCCACGGACTACCGCTGCCGCTCCGCCTCCTCGAGCAGACCGACGTGGACGTGGCCACGATTCTGCGAACTCGTCGCAGGAAAGGGCGTGGCGTGCGAGGGCATTTGATACCCGTCGAACACGCGCACGTGATCCTCGTCGATCAACTCCCCGTCTCATCCRCCATCGATGTCTGGACTCAGCTGTCGGCCGTGCTCGCCCTCGATGAACTGGTGATGTTGGGCGATGCGCTCGTTCGTCGGCACAAGCCGCTGGCCACCATGGAGGAACTCGCAGCGGCAGTCGTGCGTCACACGGGCCACCCTGGAGCCCGTCGGCTTCGAGAGGCGCTCACGTTGGTGCGCCCTCGCACCGATTCGGCTCGAGAGACTCAGACTCGACTGCTCATTGTGCGGGCCGGACTTCCCGAACCGGAGGTGAATCCGGCCCTGACGAACCGATTCGGCGAGTTTCTGGCTTATGGCGATCTGGTCTATCGGCAGTACAAAATTCTGATCGAATACGACGGCGGGCACCATCGCGACGATGAGGTGCAATTCCACCGCGACATCGATCGACTCGATGCACTCATGGCGGAGGGATGGCGTGTGATCAAGGTGAACAAGACGCACCTCGGGAGCGCCTCACACGCAACCGCCGAGCGAATTCGCCGCGCCCTCCTGGACGCCGGGTGGCGTCCCGGCGAGTGACACGGACCCGCCTCCGCGTTTCGAAGCGACTAATCGCCGCCCCGATACTCGCGCGTGCGCTCAAACCGTCGCGCGCCTCGCCAGGAAGCCGACAGTTTGAGCGCACGCGCCAGCTTCGTCGGCATCGGTCGCAGGTGTGGGCCGGCTAGGCGCGGCTGAGCGGCGAGCGCGGCGGCAGCGCGTCGGGTGCCGGCAGCGGCAGTGCCGCGTTGTAGCGCATCCGCGGCTGATCCTGCTCGAGAGCAGCGAGTGACTCCGGCGAAACGGATGCCAGCGGGAACGTCGTGATCGCCCGCATCCGTTCACCGTCGTGCACGCCATAGAGAAGTGCCGCGGGAACAGGGTGCGCCGCGTCGAACACACGATGCACGACGACCGTCCGGAATGACGGCCCGCGCCCGGTGGCCACCCGGTCGTCGAAGACCAGGATGTCGCCACTTTCCGGGGCCGGATTCTCCAGATGCGGCATCACCGCGTCGGTCACGCGTTGCAGCACGGTCTCTCCGGCGGCGGCCGCATCCGCCAGCAGGAACGCCTGCGCAGGCAGGCCGAAGGCGCGCGCCAAGTGGCCGCCTTCCCACCGCTCACGCTTGAGCCCGTACGGCGTTTCAACCCTCGACAGCAGATAGCCGTAAACGTGAATCAGACCCGCGTTGCCGATCGGCCAGCGAGCGCCCACGCCCGCGGCGGCATGCAGCCGATCGAACTCCGCACGCTCGATGACCGGCACGCCGATGTTCTCGTCGACGACCGTCGACCAGCCCCACGCCGCGAACCGTCCGGCCCGCGCATCCTGCACAATCTGCTCGAACATCACCTGACCATGTTAGGCAGCCGACGGCCGACTCCGCAGTCGCCGGTCGCGCGGGAGACGCCCGGTCGACCCGCCATTCCTCTGGCATCGAAGCGCCAGTGGCGCATCCCGTTCACGGAATTGTTCACCCGCCCGTAACCAAATGATAGTGATTTCGTCCATAGAGCGTGTCTACGGTGGACGTTGCGTCCACGAGCTGCGTGGCCACACCGAAAGGATGAGCGTGACACTTCGCGATCGAGTACTGGTTTTCGACTTTGATGGGACGGTATCCCTCGGGCTCGGACCGGTTCGTTCGTATGCACGGTACATCGCGCAAGGACTGCCCATTGACGAGGCATACGCCTTCCTCGCCGCCGTCGATGGCGGCTTGGCCCGGCCCTCTGGCATCCTCGTCGCTGAGGCGCGGGCGGATTTCTCTGGCACCGCCCAGACCGCCGACGGCGCCCCGCCGATCGACGGGTACGACCTCGTTCGGCTCCTGTCGCTGCAGTTTCCCGTCACGGCGGCCGATCGCGACGCCGCCTATATGAAGAGCCGGTTCGAGCTGGCCACGGATGCGGCGCCCGTCATCACCCCCCTCGGCCTGGCGGATTTTCTTGCTGAGGCCCGCGAGCATGCGCACCTGGTGCTCGCGACCAATGCCCCGGACATCCGCCTCAACGAGGCGCTGGACGCCCTCGGGCTGGCCGGCGCCTTCGACGCCATCCATCCCTCGGTCGGCAAACCGGGCGGGCTCGACGCGATCCTCGATACCTGGCTCGACCGGGTCGGGGCGGGCCCGTCCACCGCCGGCGAGCGCCGCGTGTCACCCGCTCACGCGCTGCTCAGCATTGGCGACGTCTGGGTGAACGACCTGGCGCCCGCCCACCGTCGCGGCGCGAGCACGGCGCTGGTCGGCGGCAGTCCCGCCCCCGACGCGACGCCGACATTTCAGGCCGAGCAGCTCCCGGAGCTGTACCCCGCGCTTCGCGCCTGGCTCACCGCTCCGGCCGTCGTTCCCGCCGCCGCAGCACTCTAACCCCCAACTTCACTCCCGCACGAACCGCATAACCCGCACGACCCTCACTACCCGCTCCACGCATCACCCGCACCACCCGCATCACCTGCTCCGCCACTTCCACCTGTTCCTCACCCCAAACAAAGGTAGACACGTGTTCACCAAGAAAGCCCTCTCACTCGTCGCGCTGGCGTCGTTCGCCGTGGTCACCCTGGCCGGCTGTTCGGCAGCGACCACCGACTCGCCGGCGACGCCCGAAGCCGCCGCCGACCCCACCTCGCTGACCCTCGCCCTCGTTCCGTCGCAAGACCAGGCCGGGCTTGTCGACACCGCGGCCCCGCTCACCGACATGCTGACCGAGGCACTCGGTATTCCCGTCACCGGTGTCGTGTCGAAGGACTACCAGGCCGCCGTCGAAGCCATGGGCGCCGGCCAGGCCCAGATCGGCTTCCTGCCGTCGCTGCAGCTGTGGCAGGCCAGCGACCGCTACGGCGCATCCGTCGTTCTGCAGACCGAGCGCAACGGAAACATCACCTACCCCGCTCAGTTCATGACCAACAACCCCGACAAGTACTGCGATGACACCCCCGTCGAACGTGACGGCAAGCTCTACTGCAACGGTGCGGATGCCCTCGCGGGCCCGGCCGGCCTCGACTCGATCACGAAGATCGCCGGCGCGAAGGTTGCTGTACTCGGCCCGGGCTCGCCCGCCGGCTACATCTACCCGATGCTCGCCCTGAAGAATGCCGGGCTCGACACCGACTCCGACATCCAGCAGATCCCCGTCACCGCCAACGACGCCTCGGTTCTCGCCGTCTACAACGGCGACGCCGAGGTCGGCTTCAGCTTCTGGGATGCCCGCGACATCGTGATGAAGGACACCCCGGATGTCGGCCAGAAGGTCGTCGTCTTCGCACTCAGCACCGAAATCCCGAATGACGGCGTCGCCGTGACGAAGGACCTCTCGCCCGCTGCAGAAGAAGATCACCAATGCTCTCGCCGACTACTCCGCCACCGAGGAGGGCTCGAAGGTGCTCACCTCGATCTACTCGATCACCAAGCTCGCACCGGCCGACCCCGACTCGCTGAGCGTTGTCGCGGATGCCGCCACGAAGCTGGGCCTGCAGTAATCCATGACTCAGCAACACACCACTGCGGCGACCGGGGCACACGCCCCGGCCGCCGCGCCGGCGGATTCAGCACGCGCATCAGCACACGCCTCACCCGCCTCGCCTCGCGCCTCAGTGCCGTCGTCACCAGCGTCAGACGGAGCCGCACCCTGGTCGATCCGGATGCGGGACGTCACCGTGCGCTACCCCAACGGCGTCATCGCGCTCAATAAGGTCTCGCTCGACATCAACGCAGGAGAGATGGTGTCAGTGGTCGGGCTCTCCGGTTCCGGCAAGAGCAGCCTGATTCGTACGATCAACGGCCTCGTTCCGATCACCTCGGGCTCGCTCGAGGTCGGCGGACACCAGCTTCAGTCCGCGCGCGGCCGGGAACTGCGCCAGTTGCGCGGCGAGATCGGCATGATCTTTCAAAGCTTCAACCTGGCGAGGCGCACGAGCGTGCTCAATAATGTGCTGGTCGGCCGCCTCGCTCACACGTCGACCTGGCGCACCCTGCTCGGGCTGTACACGGCAGCCGACAAACAGATCGCCTACGAGGCGCTCAACCGGGTTGAGATCCTGGCGAAGGCCTACGACCGGGCATCCTCACTCTCCGGCGGGCAACAGCAGCGCGTGGCGATTGCACGGGCGCTGTCCCAGCAACCGAAGCTTGTACTGGCCGACGAACCGGTCGCCAGTCTCGACCCGCCCACCGCTCACGGCGTGATGCGCGACCTGCGGCAGATCAACCAGGAGCTCGGCATCACGGTGTTGACCAACCTGCACTTGCTCGACCTGGCCAGGCAGTACGGCACGCGTCTGATCGGCCTGCGCGCGGGCGAAGTCGTCTATGACGGACCGGCGGCCACCGCGAGCGACGCGGTCTTCGAAGAGATTTACGGTCGCTCCATCCAGAACGAGGATGTGCTCGGCGCGTGAGCACGCTCGAACTGCCTCCGAAGCCACGCGGACGCTGGAAGCCGTGGCTCGCGCTTGCCGTCGTTCTCGTCATCACGACAATCACGCTCAGCCCGCAATGGGGCATCGCCTTCAGTTTTGACGCCATCGTGCGCAACTGGCAAAACGGTGCAGGCAAGATTGTCGAGCTGTTGCAGCCCGACTGGTCCTTCTTCCCCCGCACCATTCCGCCACTCGTCGAGACGCTGCAGATGGCGGTCATCGCCACGTTCATCGGTGCGGTCATCTCGCTGCCGCTCAGCCTCTGGGCCGCCCGGCTGACAAACCCGAACCGGTGGACCCGGGGTGCGCTGCGCACGCTCCTGAACGCCGTGCGCTCCATCCCTGACCTGCTCTATGCATCCATTTTGGTGGCCATGGTCGGTGTCGGAGCGCTGCCCGGAATCATCGCCCTCGTGTTGTTCAACGTCGGCATCATCGTGAAAATGGTGTCCGAGGCGATCGAGGCGAACGATGCCGGGCCGCTGGAGGCCGGTCGCGCGGCCGGCGGCACCCAGCTGCAGATCAATCGCGCCATTGCGCTGACGGATGCGATGCCCGCGTTCATCAATCAGACCCTGTACGTGCTCGAACTCAACGTGCGCGCCTCGACGGTGCTCGGTCTCGTCGGCGCCGGCGGCCTCGGCTTGCTCATCGATGCCGTACGCACCTTCTACCGCTACGACCAGCTCTCGCTGATCATCCTGGAGATCCTCATCGTGGTTCTTGTCATCGACGCTGTCAGCGACGCCATCCGGCGGAGGCTCGTATGAGTCTCCTCACCCCCACGCGCCCTGCGGCGCCTCAGCCCACCCCGGAGTTGCACCACGCGCTGACCCTGCCGGCCAAACCGGCGCGCTGGGGGCGGCTGGCCGCGACCGTGATCGTCACCCTGATCGTCGTTGTCGCGTTCTGGTCGATCGACATCAATTGGAGCAGACTGTCGAGCTTGCCGGCCGATGTCGTGCGCTATCTCTGGCTGATGTTCTCCAACCCCAACTGGGACAAGCTCGGCGAAGCCCTGTACCAAACCTGGCGTTCCGTCGAAATGGCCTGGGTGGGCACCGTCATCGGTCTGGTGATCTCCCTGCCGCTCAGCTTCCTCTCCGCCCGTGGTTTCGCCCCGGCGCCGACCCGATGGATCCTGCGGGTGCTCTTCGCCGTCATCCGCGCGGTCCCCGAGATCATCATCGCCATCATCATCCTCTCGGTCACCGGGCTGACACCGCTCACCGGCGCGCTCGCGCTGGCGGTGAACAGCATCGGCACGCTGGGCAAGTGGGGCTACGAATCAATCGAAGGGGCCGACCCCGGGCCGATCGAAGCCGTGCGGGCAGCAGGCGGATCGACCTCGCAAGTCATTCGCTGGGGTGTCTGGCCGTCGGTCACCCCCGAATTCATCTCGTTCTGGCTCTACCGCTTCGAGATCAACGTGCGGTCATCGGCCGTTCTCGGATTGATCGGTGTCGGCGGCATCGGCGACATGCTCACCTCGTACACTCAGTATCGAGAATGGTCGACGGTCGGCGTTCTGCTCCTCGTCGTCGTGGTCGTGACCATGGCGCTCGACGCGGTGTCGGGCGCGATTCGCCGACGCATCACCGAAGGGGCAAAAATTCGTGAGCTGGACCGGTAACCCCGACGCCTCCGTGACGACTCGCATCGCCACGGTGTTGAACTCGCTGAACCCGAGCGAACGCCGAGTCGTCGAGCTCATCGTCGACGATGCGGAGGGCGTGCTCGAGCTCACCGCGCAGGAGTTGGCCGATCGCGCCAGTGTTGCCCGCTCGACAGTCATCCGCACCTGCCAGAGCCTGGGTTATCGCGGCTACCCGCAGCTGCGGGTCGCGCTGACGCGGCAGCTCGCCCAGTTCAGTGGTCGGACCGAAGACTATGGTGAATCGGCGCTCGGCCGCATCCGCTCGGACATCGACACCCTCGCCGCATCGCTTCCCCAGATTGCCAGCGCGCTCACCGAAACCGCCGTTGAGCAGGCCGTCGTCACGCTGACCGGCGCGACCCGGCTCTTGGCGCTGGCCAATGGATTGTCGTCGCCGCTCGCCTCCGACCTCGCGATGCGTCTCACCGCAATCGGTCGTCCGACCGAGTTCGTCGCTGATTCGATCGGCCAACAGATCGCTGCGCGCCAGCTCGGTGCCACGGATGCCGCTCTCATCATCAGCGGCAGCGGCGCCAACGAGTCCAGCTTGAAAGCCGCTCGCTCGGTGCAGCAGACGGGTGCAGCGCTGATCGTGGTGACCTCGTTCGCGGCGTCGCCACTCGTCAGTCTGGCTGATGTGGCGCTCGTCGTCGCTCCGGCGCACGGTTCGTTCCGGCACGAGCTGGAACACACCTCGCGTGTTCCGCACGTCATCCTGCTGGAGTCGCTCGTCGAAGTGGTCGCGGTTCGTCTCGGTGAACGCGCGCGCACCACTCGGTCGTCGGTGCTTGAGATTCTGAGCGACAACCTGAGCGAGTAGCTAGACCGGGTATGCGACGCCCGCGAAATCTTCCGCACGCGCGAACAATCGGGCGGCAACCTCCCTGTCACGCGAGGTGCGCGTGGGCTGTTGCAGACTCGGTTGCCCCTTCGTCGTGAAGCGCGGCCCGTAGTACTGGCCGCCGACCGCGGTCGGGTCGAGCACCGCACGCACAATGGGCCACGCGCCGCGATCCTTCCCCTGGGTGATCGGTGCCTGCAGGTTGTCAACGAATCGTTTCGCACGGCCGGGCTCGTTGACCCCACGGATGCCGGGCGTGCGTCCCGAGATCGAGTAGCCGGGGTGCGCGACCAACGCTTGCACGCCCGCTGCCCCGCCCTGACCGGCGGCGCGAACCCTGCGGTCGAGCTCGAACCCGAAGACCTGCATGGCAATCTTCGACTGCGCATACGCCGTCCACGGATTGTAGCGATCGAATAGCTGCAGGTCGTCGAGCGAAGAGTCCATCAGCCGGCTGATCATGGAGCCGAGCGCGATCACTCGGCTGCCGGGCGTCTCCACCAGACGCGGCAGCAGCGCCGCGGTGAGTGCGAAGTGGCCGAGAAAATTGGTGGCGAAGACGAGTTCGTTGCCGTCGACGCTGACCTCGCGGTGGCGCGGAGGATGCACGATTCCCGCGTTCAGAATCAAACCGTCGATCCGCGGCAACTCCTGCAGCGCTTCCGCGGCTGAACGCACCGAGGCAAGATCTGACACATCGATCGACAGGGTCGACACGGCGGCGCCGGGCACCCGCCGGCGGATGGCAGCGACGGCGGCATCCGCCCGCACCGGATTGCGGCAGGCCAGCACGACCTGGGCGCCGGTTCGTGCGAGCTGTTCGGACGTGAAATAGCCGAGCCCTGCATTGGCGCCGGTCACAACGAAGGTCTGACCCGATGCGGAGGGAAGCGCGGTCGGGTTCCAGGTCACGAGGTCGGTCGTGACGGCGACGGATGCGGCACCGGGTGCACGCCTGGGTGCGGGGTCGGGTGCGGGGTCGCATCCGTTGCCGGAGCGGGTCGCGCGCTGGTGGTGGTGACGTTGCCGGTGCTGGCGTTGCCGGTGGCCGCGCCACCCGCGATTTCCTCGTGGTGCTGAATCACTTCGGCGACGACGAAGTTGAACCATTTCTCGGCAAAGGCGGGATCGAGGTGTGCCCCCTCGGCCAGGGTGCGCAGGCGTTGCGTCTGCCGACGTTCGCGATCGGGATCCGTCGGAGGAAGCCCATGAGCTGCTTTCAGTCGGCCAACTTGTTGAGTGAACTTGAACCGCTCGGCAAGCAGGTGAATCAGAGCTGCATCGATATTGTCAATGCTCTGCCTGATGCTTGTCAGTTGTTCCAACGCTTCATGCTCGTCCTGTGCCATTCCTCGACCCTAGCGCGCCCTGGCGAGGTCGGGCGCCGTGCCTCGCGCAGCAAATCCCAGTCGTTTCTGGGTGAGCAGGATGCCGACCAGTACGAGACCCGCGCCGAGCGGTTCATGCCAGGAGAATCGTTCGGAGAGCACAAGCACCCCGAGCACCACTCCGACCACTGGTGTGACATAGGTAACCGTCGATGCGTTGGTCGGACCCCAGGCGCGCAGCACGTTGATGTTCCAGATGTAGGCGATTCCGGTACCGAGCGCCCCGAGCGCCAGCAGACCGAGCACGATCGGCCAGGTGAGGCTGACTGGGCTGAGGGCCAACACCGGAGTGAGAAGGAGCATGATCGCGCCGGCCAGGCCGATGTTCAGAAAGGCGAAGGTAGAACCGGCGATCGGGCGGCCGCTCAAATACTTACGGGTGTACCCAAAGGTGATTCCATACGAGACCGCAGCCCCGAGACAGGCGAGCTGGCCCCAGAAGTCACCGGTGAGTGAGGAGTACTGCCAGGGCGCGATGATCACGAACACTCCCACGATGCCCACGAAGACGCCGATGATTTGGCTGCGGCCGAGTTTTTCAACCCGAAAGGCGAGAGTCGCGAGCACCGCCGTCGTGATCGGGGTCACCGCGTTGTAGATGCTGGCGAGGCTCGATGACACGTATTGCTCGGCCCACGCGAAGAGCAGGTGCGGAATGACGCATCCGGTGATTGCGATCAGCACGAAGTGCAGCCAGACGACCGGCTCTCTGGGGAGCACCGGCCCGCCATTCACTCGAGGCCGGGTGGCGAGCACGATCAGCCCCAGCGTCAGCCCGCCGAGGATCAGCCGGGACCAGGCGATCTGGCCGAACGAGACACCCTCGAGCGCAACCTTCATGAAAAGAAAACTGGAACCCCAGATGAGCCCCATGCCGAGAAACTGAAGGGTGATGGTGCTCGTGCGTCGCACTGGAATCTCACTCATCATCCGACAGTATCGTGGCTCACTAGGCCCGTGTTTCGAGCGGCGGCCATCTGTCTGGAATGTGCCGAAGAATGGCTCGAATCAGGGCAGCGAGTGCGCCAACTCCCGGGTGCGGTAGGCGACCGGCTGTCCGTCGAACCGGTCAAGCCGGGCGAGCAAGCCGGCGCGTACCCGCGGCCAGTCGTCGCCGACGACCGAGTGGATGGCGCTGTCCCGCCAGCTTCCGTCTGGTCGTTGCCGGTTGCGTCGCAGTACGCCCTCGAAAGTCGCACCGATGCCGACGATCGCCGCGCGGGAACGCTCGTTCACCGCATCCGCCTGGATCATGACGCGACCGAATCCGTGGTCGAACGCCAGACTGAGCAGCATCAGTTTGGCCTCCGCATTCACCGCAGTTCCCCAGACCCGCGGGTCATAGGCACTCCAGCCGAGCTGGGCCGATTCGTTATACAGATCAAGGTCGCCGAGCCCCGTCGCACCGACCACTTCGCCATCGTGTGCGCCTCCAGTCACGCGAACCGCGAACGGGAGTCCCGCCCACTGGTAGTAGCGTCCCGCCCACGCAATAAAGGCCTCCCGATCCACGTGGAGTCCGGCGGGGCCGCCACCGAACCCGCCGGCGAAGACGGCTGGCTGCGCAATCGCACGATGCAGCTCGGGCAGCAATTCCGGGGTCAGCGGTTCGAGCGAGATGAATTGACCCACCAATGTGGTGGGCTCGGGGCGGAGGGCGTTCATACCAAAAATTCTCGCAGCACGAGGTGTCCTGTCGTTTACCGACAGGTGTCATTTACACCGTTTCAGACGAAGAAATCTCGCAGCACGGGCGCGAGCGTCTCGTCTGACACTCCGTGCGCTTGTCCCTCGACAACGCTCGCGCGCGCATCTGGGGCCGTCTCCGCAATCAGCCGGGCAGCGTTCGAGGCCCAGTCGGCGCTCTCGCCGCCGAACAGGGCGAGAATCGGCTCCCGGATGCCCGCGGTCCAGTTCAGGTCGACGGCGCCCAGATCACTCAGCGTCAAGTCAGAGGGAAGAGTGTGAGCAATGGCCAACATGTCCGGCCAGAATGGCGCGTTCCTGATCTGCTCGGCGGCCTCCCGCGGCGCGCCGGTGTTGACGATGAAGCGTAACGCCGCCTCTTCGCGGTCACCGGCCGCCAGCAGCTCGCGCACCTCCTCGGTAAAGGCCCCGGGAGATTCCTGCCCCGGAAAGAACGGTGGTTCGTACACGGCGATCTTCCTCATCGGCACGCCCTGCGCCGCAGCCCCGAGGGCCAGCGCGGCGCCGGAGGAGTGACCGTACACGAAGGCTGACCCTCCTGCTTCGGCGATGATTGCGGCCAGGTCCTCATATTCACGCTCCACCGCGTAGCTGGGTGCGTCACCGCTGTCCCCGCGCCCACGTCGGTCGTACTCGAAGATCGTGTAGTGAGGCGCCAAGACGTAGGACAGTGTTTTCGTCGTGAGACGGGTACAGAATGCCCCGACAACCATCACGATTGCCGGGCCGTTCCCCGTGCGGTCGAACGCGATGCGGGTTCCATCTGTCGACGTGACGTGGTCCATCGGGATGCCTCCTCCGGCCGGCTGCTGCAGCCGCCTCAGGCTCACCCTACGCAGTGAGCCACCCCACCGGAAGAGAAGAAACGGATGCCCGGAGCACCAGCTCTGCACACCCACCGGTTAAAGCAAGAAAGCCGCCCCGAGGGGCGGCTTTCTCACAATGTTAGTCCGGCGGTGTCCTACTCTCCCACAGGGTCCCCCCTGCAGTACCATCGGCGCTGAGTGTCTTAGCTTCCGGGTTCGGAATGTGACCGGGCGTTTCCCACTCGCTATGGCCACCGAAACAGCACATAGTTGATATGTCATAAGCCTACACGGCTTCAGCCGGGCCTCTGACCGCGGCCGCTTACCGCCGGCGATTCCCGTTTTCGGGCCGGGTCGTTAACGCAAGAAAGCCACCCCGTGGGGTGGCTTTCTTGGTGTTGCTAAGTTAAGTCCGGCGGTGTCCTACTCTCCCACAGGGTCCCCCCTGCAGTACCATCGGCGCTGAGAGTCTTAGCTTCCGGGTTCGGAAGAATGTGACCGGGC